>NZ_JBIAVO010000030.1:0-99297 GCF_042894345.1 Kitasatospora sp. NPDC001540 | reverse complement strand
TCTCCGGAAAACCGCACAGCGGAATACGAACGGGGACGCGAAAAGGACGCGACCCGTCACGGATCAGCTCACTGGTTTTCCAAGGGATTGGCCGCTCCGGGACCGTCCACACAGATGCGTGTCCGGTGCTCCCTGCCGAGCGACCAGTCAACACTACGCCGGATCGGCGGCGGGTGCAAACGGGGCACCCCGGCCGCCGATCCGGCGCGCAGGGCAGACGCGGGTCAGGCGCCGATCAAGCCTGGCGGGCCATCTCCTCCGCGATGGCGGCGGCGAAGGCGTCGATGTCCTGCTCGGTGGTGTCGAAGGCGGCCATCCAGCGGACCTCGCCGGTGTGCTCGTCCCAGAAGTAGAAGCGGTAGCGCTTCTGGAGGCGTTCGCTGACCTCGCGCGGGAGGAGGGCGAAGACCGCGTTCGCCTGGACGGGGCGGACGACGGTGACGCCGGGGATCTCGCGGACGGCGGCTTCGAGGCGGCGGGCCATCGCGTTGGAGTGGCCGGCGTTGCGGAGCCAGAGGTCGCCGGTGAGGAGGGCTTCGAACTGGACGGAGACGAAGCGCATCTTCGAGGCGAGCTGCATCGACATCTTGCGCAGGTACTTGAGGTTGCGGACCTTCTCGGGGTCGAGGACGACCACGACCTCGCCCAGCAGCAGGCCGTTCTTGGTACCGCCGAAGGAGAGGACGTCCACACCCGCGTCGGTGGTGAACTCGCGGAACGGGACGCCGAGCGAGGCGGCCGCGTTGGCGAGCCGGGAGCCGTCCATGTGGACGAGCATGCCGCGTTCGTGGGCGTGCTCGCAGATCGCCCGGACCTCGTCGACCGTGTAGAGGGTGCCGAGTTCGGTGGACTGGGTGATCGAGACGGCGAGCGGCTGGGCCCGGTGCTCGTCGCCCCAGCCCCAGGCCTGCTGGTCGATCAGGGCGGGGGTGAGCTTGCCGTCGGGGGTGGGGACGGTGTGGACCTTGATCCCGGCGAGCTTCTCGGGGGCGCCGCACTCGTCGACGTTGATGTGGGCGCTCTCGGCGGCGATCACGGCGCCCCAGCGCGGGAGGAGGGCCTGGAGGGCGACGACGTTGGCGCCGGTGCCGTTGAAGACGGGGTACGCCTCGGCGCGGTCGCCGAAGTGGCGGCGGAAGACGGTCTGCAGGTGTTCGGTGTAGGCGTCCTCGCCGTAGGCGACCTGGTGGCCGTCGTTGGCGAGGGCGATGGCGGCGAGCACCTCGGGGTGGACGCCGGCGTAGTTGTCGCTGGCGAAGCCGCGGACGGCGGGGTCGTGGTGCCGCACCGCGTCGGTGGGGCCGGTGACGGCGGGGTTCATCGGGCTGTCAGCCACAGGTGCTGTCCGTTCAGTTCTGCTGCGGGGCGCTCCCAGAGGGACGCCAGGGTGGCGGCCAGGTCGGCGGTGTCGGTGAAGCCGGCGAACTTGGCGTCGGGCTTCTCCGCCCGCATCTCGGGGCTGACCAGGGCCTTGATGACCAGGATGACGGCGGCCGCGGTGGGGTCGCCGTCGGGGGCGGTGGTCTCCTTGCGGAAGGAGTCGGCCATCGCGAGGGTCCAGGCCTCGGTGGCCGCCTTGGCCGCGGCGTACGCGGCGCCGCCCGCGGTGGGCTTGTGCGCGGCGGCGGCGGAGACCATGGCGTAGCGCCCGGCGGGGCTGCGGAGCAGGGCGGGCTGGAAGGCCAGCGAGGTGTGCTGGAGGGTGCGGACGACGGTGTCGTGCAGGAAGTCCCAGTCGTCGATGCGGGTGTCGAAGAAGGTCTTGCTGCCGCGCCAGCCGCCGACCAGGTGGAGGAGTCCGTCGACGTGGCCGTGCTCGGCCTCCAGGTGGTCGGCCCAGTCGTGGACCTCCTGCGGGTCGAGTAGGTCGATGACCTGGCCGTGGACGTCGGCCCCGGGGACGGCGGTGCGGACGGCCGCGAGGGCCGCGTCCAGGCGGTGCTGGTCGATGTCGGCGCCGATGACGGTGGCGCCGTCGTACGCGAGGCGGCGCAGGGTGGCCTGCCCGGCCGGGCCGCTGGCTCCGGCGACGGCGACGACCTGGCCGCGGAGGGGACGGGTGTCGGTGGCGGCGCTCACGCGGCGACCTCCTGGGTGCTGGTGCCGGTGATGCCCTTGGTGCCCGCGATGACGCGGCCGAGCTTCTTGGACAGGGCTTCGTAGAACATGCTGAGCGGGAACTCGTCGGGGTGGACGGCGTCGCACAGCGCCTTGCGCAGGGCCTTGTCGTTGGCGAGGTCGAGCGGGAGCGCCTCGGGGCCCTTGGCCCAGGTGGAGGCGGGGTGCGGGGTGAGGTAGCGGGAGACCAGCTGGTAGGCGGCGATCCAGTGGGCGGTCTTGGGACGGTCGATGCCCTCGCGGTAGAGGGTCTCGATCTCGGCGCAGAGCTGGTTGGTGGTGTCGGCGACGCGCTCCCAGTCGATGGTGAGGCGGTTGTCGCGCCAGCGCAGGGCGTCGTGCTTGTGCAGGTAGGCGAAGAGGAGCTGGCCGCCGAGCCCGTCGTAGTTGCGGACGCGGTCGCCGGTGACCGGGAAGCGGAACAGCCGGTCGAAGAGGATGGCGTACTGGACGTCGCGGCCCTGGGGGTGGCCCTCGGCCTCCAGGCGGACCGACTCCTTGAAGGTGTTGAGGTCGCAGCGGAGCTCTTCGAGGCCGTACATCCAGAACGGGCTGCGCTGTTTGATCATGAAGGGGTCGAAGGGCAGGTCGCCGTGGCTGTGGGTGCGGTCGTGGACGAGGTCCCACAGGACGAAGGTCTGCTGGGTGCGGTCCTGGTCGCCGAGCAGTCCGGCGGCGTCGGCGGGGATGTCGAGGCCGAGCTGGCGGACGGCGCTGGTGGTGACGGTGCGGAAGCGGGCGGCCTCGCGGTCGCAGAAGATGCCGCCCCAGGTGAAACGTTCCGGCGCTTCGCGGACGGCCACGGTCTCGGGGAAGAGCACGGCGGAGTTGGTGTCGTAACCGGCGGTGAAGTCCTCGAAGGCGATGCCGAGGTAGCCGGGGTTGTCGAAGCGGGTGCGCTCCAGTTCGGCGATCCAGTCGGGCCAGACGACCTTGAGCAGGACGGCTTCCAGGTTGCGGTCCGGGTTGCCGTTCTGGGTGTACATCGGGAAGACGACCAGGTGGCCGGTGCCGTCGACGCGGTGCTCGTTCGGGCGGAAGGCCAGCAGCGAGTCGAGGAAGTCGGGCTCGCGGTAGCCGGTGTCGGCCCACTTGCGCAGGTCAGCGCGGACGGCGGCCAGGTAGTCGGCGTCGTGCGGGAAGAGCGGGGCCAGTTCGGCGACGGCCTGCTGCACGGTCTCGACCAGCGGGTCGACGGTGGGGCGCGGCACGGCGGCGAGGTCGATCGAGCCGTCCTTGGACTGCAGCGGTCGGAGGGCCTCGACGGCGCCCTTGAGGCGCGTCCAGGCCGGGTGGTCGGCCGGGCTCGCGGTCGGGCCCGCAGTGGGGCCCGCGGCCGGGGTCGTGGCGTGGGCGTCGCCCGCGATCGCGAGCGTCGGCGAAAGATTCTGCATCACAGGCTCACTTCGACAGGAGTTATTTCGACAGGACCACGTTAAATGCGAAAGGTTCTCCGGCTCAAGGCCGCTTTGACGGTAGTCGCTCCAGTTCGTAGTACCGCCGCCCCTCGTCCCCGCCGCGGTGGATGAAAAGGGACGGTTCCACCGCCGACGGGGCCGGGAGGCCCGGTAGCCCCGACCATGCCCCGGGGCCCACCGGCCCGCCACCGGGGCGCCCACGGTGCGCGCCGGACCGGTCACGCCTCGGTGCGCCCCCGTTCGCGCCCTACTGCGCCCGGGCGGGGTCGGTGATCGTGGAGGGGCTGCGGCATCCGGGCAGCTCCGGCGCGGGGGAGGAAGCGGTGCACGGTCCGGCGTTGGTGAACTGGCTGCTGGCGGCGCTGGCCGCGGGCAGCGGCGGCTACTGCGGCTGGCGGGTCCGCCGCGGGGGCCTCGACCCGGCCTGCAGCGGGCACCATCGGGCCCGCCGGGAGTCGGACGTGCTGGAGGCCTCGATGGGGCTGGGCATGGCCGGGATGGCGCTGCTGCCGGGGGTGTTCTGGGGCTGGCCGTACGCCCTGCTGGCGGCGGTGCTGCTGGTCGGCGCGCTGGCCGGGCGCGGAGCGGGGCTGCGGGCGCACCGGCTGCACCACGGGATCGGGGCGCTGGCGATGGCGTACATGGCACTGGCGATGGCGGGCGGGGGCGGCGGCCCGGGCGGGCACGCCGGGCACCACGCCCAGCCGGGCGGGCTGCCGGTGCTGACGGGGGCGCTGCTGGTGTACTTCGGGGCGTACGCGCTGTGGGAGGGCAGCCGGGTGCTGACGGTGGGCGGCGGCGCGGGCGGGGGCGCGGGCGCGGTGGCGACGCCGCTGCCGCGGGCCTGCCGGGCGGCGATGGGGATCGGGATGTTCGCGATGCTGCTGTCGATGTGAACGCGGCCGGGTACCCCTGCGGACGGGGACGGCGGGCACCCGACGGGCGCTGACGGGGCGTCGGTAACGGTGCCCGGGCGTGGTCTTGGTCACTGGACCCGCCCCGGCGTTCCGCCCGGACGTGTGGCGGCATAGGTTGGGAGGAAGCGCACCGCCGCGCCTCTCACCCCTCCCTCGGGGAGCCCTGCCATGACGGCACTGCTGAGCCTGCTGCTGCTCGGACTGCTGCTCGCCACCGTGGCGCCGAGCCGCCTGGCCCGGGCCCGCTGGCCGGAGCGCGAACCGGTGCTGGCCCTGTTGGTGTGGCAGATGCTGGTGGTCGCGGTGCTGCTGTGCTGCGTGCTGAGCCTGCTGCTGGCGAGCGCGGCCGCCCTGCCCGCCTGGCGGGACGTGGTCTTCTCGGGCGCCCCGGCCGGGGTCGAGGACGCGTACGGGCTGGCGGGGCTGGAGGGCTGGGGGCGGCTGTCGGCGGCGGTGCTGGCGGCGGGCGGGGTGTGGACGGCGGTGTCGCTGGCCCGGGAGGTCCGCTCGGCGCGCGCGGAGCGCGGCCACCGGCACGCCCAACTGGTGCGTCGGGCGCCGGAGTTGCCGAGTTCGCTGCTGCCGCGTCGACGCCGGGCGCGGGAGCCGCTGGTGGTGCTGGAGAACGTCCGGCCGCAGGCCTGGTCGCTGCCGGGGCCGCGGGCCCGGCTGGTGGTGACCACGGGGGCGCTGCAGCAGTTGTCGGACCGGGAGCTGGCGGCGGTGCTGAGCCACGAGCGCGGCCACGTCCGGGCCCGGCACCACTGGTTGGCGCAGTGCGCGCAGGCGCTGGCCACCGGCTTCCCGGGGGTGGGGGTGTTCTCCGCGTTCCGCGACCAGGTCGCGGTGCTGGTGGAGCTGGCGGCGGACGACCGGGCGGCGCGGCGGCACGGCCGGGTGACGACGGCGCTGGCGCTGGCCGAGCTGAACAGCGAGGTGTTCGCCTCCTGCCCGCCGGCCCAGCTCGCGCAGTCCCCCGCCCGGGTGGACCGGCTGCTGCTGGGCGAGCCCCGGCTGCCCGTCCCGGCCCGGCTCGGCTGGACGCTGGCCGCGCTGGCCGCCCCGCTGGGCGCGGCCCTGCTGGCGGCGGCGCCGGGGCTGTCGGCGCTGCTCTGAACCCGGCCGGACGGGGCGGTTGACGCCCGCTCAGCCCGGCCCCTCTGCCCCCTCGGGCCCCTCCCCCTTCTCCCCTCGGGCCTCGGGCCTCTCCCCTCAGGCCTCGGGGCCGAGCGTCTCGGCGAGGATCCGGCGGTGCACGGGGCGGGCCTTGCGGTAGCGCTCGCGGCCCTCCTCGGTGAGCGCGATGTAGATGCCGCGCCGGTCGTCGACGCAGTGCGTGCGCCGGACCAGGCCGGCCTTCTCCATCCGGGCGACCAGCCGGGAGAACGCGCTCTGGCTGAGGTGGACGGTGTTGGCCAGGGCCTGGGCGCGCTCGCCGCCGCCGGGCTTCTCCTGCTCGAACTCCTGCAACCGCTCCAGCAGCTCGAACTCGCTGACGCCGAGCCCGAACGCCTCGCCCAGCTCGCGGTCGATGGCGCAGGCCGTGAGCGCGTGGCGGGCCAGCAGGGCGCGCCACTGCTCGCTGAGCGCCGTCTCCGCGGCGGGGTCGTGGTCGGGGTCGAAGTCGGTCACGCCGCCACCATAGCACATGCGCACACATCTGTTGCATCCACATTAAATGCGCTTGCATCCCATGCACATGCATGTAGCGTTCTGTGCCATGACCGACACGACCGTGCTCCACACGCCCGCGGCCGGCCCCTCCGCACCGACCGCGCCCGTCCCCGACGCCCCCTCGCCCCGCGGCCCCGCCCCCGCCGGGCCGGGGGCCGACACTCGCTGGAGCCCCCGCCTGTGGGGCGCCCTGGTGGTGCTGTGCGCCGCGATGTTCCTGGACGCGCTGGACGTCTCGATGGTCGGCGTCGCCCTGCCCTCCATCGGCGCCGACCTGCACCTGTCCGACTCCGCCCTGCAGTGGGTGGTGAGCGGCTACGTCCTCGGGTACGGCGGACTGCTGCTGCTCGGCGGCCGGGCGGCCGACCTGCTGGGCCGCCGCCGGGTGTTCCTGGTCGCGCTGGCCGTGTTCGCCGGCGCCTCCCTGCTCGGCGGGCTGGTGGACAGCGGGCCGCTGCTGATCGGCGCCCGCTTCCTCAAGGGCATCAGCGCGGCGTTCACCGCCCCGGCCGGCCTGTCCATCATCACGACGACGTTCCCGGAGGGCCCGGCCCGCAACCGGGCGCTGTCCATCTACACCACCTGCTCGGCGGCCGGCTTCTCGCTCGGCCTGGTGATCAGCGGCCTGCTGACGTCGGCGGGCTGGCGGCTGACGTTCCTGATGCCCGTCCCGGTCGCCCTGATCGCCCTGCTCGCGGGCGTCAAGCTGCTCCCCCGCCGCGGCGACGAGCACCGCGCCTCCGGCGGGTACGACGTGGTGGGCGCGGTCACCGGCACCGCGGCGGTGCTGCTGCTGGTGTTCACGGTGACGGAGGCCCAGGGCGCGGGCTGGCTCTCGCCGCGCACCGTCGGCTCGCTGCTGCTGGTGGCGGCGCTGGCCGCGGCCTTCCTGCTGGTCGAGGCGCGCACCGCCCACCCGCTGGTCCGGCTCGGCATCTTCCGCAACCCGGGCGTCCGCCGGGCCAACCTCACGGCGCTGACGCTGATGGGCAGTTACGCGGGCTTCCAGTTCGTGGCCACGCTGTACCTGCAGCGGCTGCTGGGCTGGTCCGCGCTGGAGACGGCGCTCGGGCTGCTGCCCGGCGGCGCGGTGGTGGCGCTCTCGGCGAGCGCGGTCGGCCGACTGCTCGACAGGTTCGGCGCGGCCCGGGTGCTGCCGGTCGGCGTGGCCTCCATGGTGCTCGGGTACGCGCTCTTCCTCCGGCTGGACGAGCACAGCGGCTTCGTCGGCCTGGTGCTGCCGAGCATGCTGCTGATCGGCGCGGGCTTCGCCCTGGCCTTCCCGGCGATCAACGTGGCGGCGACCTCCGGGGTGTCGGACGACGAGCAGGGACTGGCCTCGGGCCTGGTGAACACCGGGCTCCAGGTCGGCGGCGCGATCGTGCTGGCCGCGACCACGGCGGTGCTTACCGCGGGCAGTGGCGGCGGCACCGACGCGCACGCCCAACTGGCGGGCTACCGACCGGCGTTGCTGCTGGTGACGGGCACCACCGCGCTCGGCCTGCTGATCGCGCTGGCCGGCGCGCTCCGCTCGGCCCGCACCGCGACGGCGCGGGAGGCGCTAGCGGCACAGGAGAAGGAGGTGCGGTCGGGGCACTGAGGAGAGCACGGGCGGTCGACCCCTCGCCGCCCGAAGCGCTCCGCCGGTGCGTCGGAACCCGGCTCCACCAAACCCCCGTATTGGTGGAGCCGGTGCGCCGTCCGCACCGGGCCCGGACGGGGCGGTGCGGACTTCGGAGCAGACACCATGACAGTTCGCCGGGCCACGGTCAATCCATCCGACCGGGCCGACACCGAACTGCCGCCCGCGCCAAGGAGCTTGGCGGAACGCCCCGCTCCGCCCGCACGACCCCCGGACCCCGGCGTGCGCCCCCTACTGGCTCTTGAGGATCGAGTGCAGCAGGTCGAGGGTCTGCTGCGGGGTCAGGCTGTCCACGCACAGCCGCTCCATCACCTGCAGGTACTCGTCGACGTCGTCGCGCTTGTCCAGGTAGAGCGCGCTGGTGAGCTGCTCCACGTAGACCACGTCGGGCAGGTCCTGCTCGGGGAAGCGCAGCACCGAGAAGGCCCCGCTCTCCCCGGCGTGCGCGCCGAACCGGAACGGCATGACCTGGACGACCACGCTGGGGCAGTCGGCCAGTTCCACCAGGTGCTCCAGCTGGGCCCGCATCACCTCGGGGCCGCCGACCGGGCGGCGCAGCGCGGCCTCGTCGATGACGGCCCAGAGCTTGGGGCCGCGGCCCTCGGTGAGCAGCTTCTGCCGACGGGTGCGCAGGGCGACCCGGCGGTCGACCTCCTCCTCGTCGAGGGCGGGCCGGTTCTGCGCGAAGATCGCCCGGGCGTACTCCTCGCACTGGAGCAGGCCGGGGACGAACTGCACCTCGTAGGTGCGGATCAGGGCGGCGGCCTCCTCCAGACCGAGGTAGGTCTGGAACCAGTTGGGCAGCACGTCGTTGTAACTGTGCCACCAGCCGGACTTGTTGGCCTCGCGGACGAGCGCGAGCAGGGCCTCGCGGTCGGGACCGGCGGAGAGCCCGTAGAGGCTGAGCAGGTCGGCGACGTCGCGTTCCTTGAAGGAGACCCGGCCGAGCTCCATCCGGCTGATCTTGGACTCGGAGGCGCGGATCGCGTACCCGGCGTCCTCGCGAGTGATCGCGCAGCCCTCGCGGAGTCGGCGGAGCTGCGAGCCGAGGAGGATGCGGCGCACCATCGAGCCCCCGCCGGGCTGAACTGTGGTCATCTGACCAAACCTCCACTTGGACGGACCAGTTGCACAGTCTGCCATCAGTTGGGCGCACTGAGTGTCGGTAGTGGTGCAGCGGGCTACCGCTTCGGCCACTCCGGGGTCCATCTTGCACGTGCATCCGGAGCATGCATATGCCAATCGCACGACTGCACGTGAATCGACTCTTGCATCTGCCGTGAGCGCAGAGGACCATGGTGCACGTGCACTTGCACGCCCTGGCAATCCCGCGGGCTCCGCGTCGACCCCAAGCGCGAATCCGCACACCTCCCGGCAACGCCCGCGCGTCGCTGGGTAGTTGTGTGTGCGGACGGGTCGGCCGACGGCCCGGCGGCCGAGCGAGTCGGAGGTGACCGGCATGACCCCGGTGGGTCCCGCCGCGTCCGCCCCCTTATGGGAGGAGCTCTTCATGAGCACCGGTACGGTCCTGGCGACCGACCCTCATGTGGTCAGCTGCACCCTCGCTCCCCGCTTCGAAGCGGTGCGCACCGCAAGGGAGTTCACCCGCCGGACGCTGGACGGCTGGGGCCTCGAGGAGATCTTCGACGACGTCGCCCTGGTGGCCTCCGAGCTGGTGACCAACGCGTTGCGGCACGCGCTCGGCCAGAGCGAGCCGTCCCGGGTCCCGGCGCAGAGCGGCCCGCAGGTCTCGGCCGACGCGCTGCCGATCCGGATCAGCCTGGTGCACCGCTCCCCGCAGGTGGTCTGCGCGGTCAGCGACCCGTCCAGCACCGGCCCGGTCGCCCGGGAGGCCGACTTCGTGGCCGAGTCCGGCCGCGGCCTGCACCTGGTCGACTCCTTCTCCCGCTCCTGGGGCTGGCACCCGCTGGCCGGCGCGGGCAAGGTGGTCTGGGCGCTGTTCGACGCGCGCACGGCCGCCCCGGGCCCGGCGCAGCTGTCGAACTCCGGCCGCCACCGCCGCTCCGCCTGACCCGCGACCGCCGCCGCCCTGCCCGACCCGGCCCACCTGCCCCGTCCGCCCGGCCCGGCGCTCCCGGATCCGTCCGGAAAGCGCCGCCGGGACCAACTCACGCCGCCGACAACGATCCTGATGGTGCGCCAGTCGACCGGTCCGCCGCCGACAGCACGAAGGCCGTCGCGGGATGACCCCACGACGGCCCGGACGGATGGCGGTTGGCGCGCCCTCAGGGATTGCCTCCCAGGTGGTCGAACTCGCCGTCCTTGACGCCGAGCAGCATCGCGGTGATCTCGGCCCGGGTGTAGACGAGCGCCGGCCCGTCCGGGAAGCGCGAGTTGCGCATCGCCACGTCGCCGTTCGGCAGCGCGGCGAACTCCACGCAGTTGCCCTTCGAGTTGCTGTGACGGCTCTTCTGCCAGACCACCCCGTCCAGGTCAGTCGCCGCCATGCCGTTGTACGCCTCACGCATTGTTTTCTCCCCAGAGCCTGGCGAATGCCTCACTTGACGTGATGATAGCTCGCCTGCACGTGCATCAGCATGGGAAATCTCCCGTGCAGAGGACCGTGCCGATGCCGTCACCAACCCTTCACAGCAGCGCAATTGACGGTGCGTAAGCGGACACAGCCGGGCGAAACGCCAGTCACTCCATGACCGTCCGCACACAGCCGTCAGCGCGTTGTTGATCAACACCTCCTACCACGCGACTCACAGGCAGTCACGATTCGCACTGTGATGACCGTCACTTCCTGGCGGAAAGCCGACCGCTGTCGGCATCCGACTGCAACGCGCGTGGGGTCATGTCCTACGATCTGCCCCATGAGCACCGCAGCCATCCCGGGCGCGCCACTGCCCGTCCGTACGCCAGGCTCCCGTGCGCGGGGGCGCCACCGCCGTCCCGAGCGCCCCGAGATCATGGCCGGTTCGCCCGCCCTGGTGCTGGCGATCCCGGCTGTTGCCGGACCGGACAGTCGTCCGGTCGTCGAGGAGCTGCTGTCCATCGTTCGCACCGAGCAGTCGGGCATCGAGGTGACGGCGGCCTACCTGGGCGGTGAGGACGCGCCGACGGTGGCCGACCTGCTGGCGGCGGCCGCCGCGGCGGGGCAGCCCGCGCCGGTGGTCCTCCCGCTGGTTCCCGGGCCGCACGACTTCCTGCCCGAACTGCACAAGCTGGCCGCCGAGTCCGGCGCCCAGGTGCTGGACCCGCTGGGCCCGCACCCGCTGCTGGCCGAGGCCGTGCACGTGCGGCTGTCCGAGGCCGGGCTGGCCCGCGCCGACCGCGCCCGGCTGTTCGCCATCGCCACCGCCGCCGACGGCGTGGTGCTGACCACGGTCGGCGGCGAGGAGGCGGCCGCCTCGGCGGGCATCACCGGCGTCCTGCTGGCCTCCCGGCTGGCGGTGCCCGTGATCCCGGCCGCGCTGGACGTGCCGGGCTCGGTCGCCGCGGCCGTGGCGCACCTGAAGGCCACCGGCTCCGAGCGCCCCGCGCTGGCCCCGCTGGTGATCGGCCCGGAGGCCGACCCCGAGCTGCTGGCCACCGCCGCCGAGGAGACCGGCTGCGCGAGCGCCGCCCCGATCGGCGCGTACCCGACGGTCGGCCAGCTGATCGCCTCCGCCTACCTGGCGGCGCTCCCCGAGCCCACCCAGGAGCAGTTGGAGGCCGCCGAGGCGGCCGCCGAGCAGCAGCGCACCACTACGGGGGCGCACGCGGCGCGCTGACGCCGACCGAGGACCGCGACGGGCAGGAGCAGCGAATCGGCGCGCTCCTGCCCGTCGCGCTTTTCTCCGACGGCCCGCCCCACGGCGGCCCGCCCCACGGCGGCCCGCTCAACCCGGGCCCACCTGCCGCGCCCCAGCCCTCAGCCCTCAGCCCTCAGCCCGCGCCCACCCGCCGCGCCCCCGGCCCTCAGCCCGCGGTGACCCGCCCGGTCTTCGGCGCGCTGTCGGTGAAGGCGAGCGCGGGCAGCGCGACCGCCCGCGGCGGGACGGGCGCCTCGGCGGGGGCGGTCGCCGCGTTCCACGGCGTGCCCGCCAGGCCCTGGCTCCCGCCCTTGCTGAGCGAGACGGTCTGCGCCTTCCCGGCCGGGCGGAACAGGATCTGCTTCGGCTCGGGCGCCTCCGGGTCGAGCCACAGCTCGCTGCCCTTGGCGCCGCCGAACTCGCAGTCCAGCACGGCGATGTCGTCGGGCCGGCCGTCGTCGGTGGCCCGGAACGCGACCCCGGCCTTGCGGTAGCCGGTCAGTCGGCTGCGGCTGAGGGTGACGGGCTCGCCCGCGAGCTGGTGCTTGAGGGTGCTGACCGCGTAGTCGGACTGCCCGGCGGCGTCGATCAGCAGCCCGTCGAAGACGGTGCCCTTGTCGCGGCCGAGCGCGTGCACGGCGATGCCGCCCGCGGCATTGCCGTACAGCACGGAGGCGGTGTAGTCGAAGTCGTTCAGGTAGGCGCCGTGCTCGATGCCCCAGCCGCCGTTGTGGTAGGCCGCGTACTGGGTGACGGTGTGGTGGTGCTCGGCGTTGAGCCAGACGAAGACGCCGTTCTCCAGGTTGTTGTGCGCCAGGCAGCGTTCGAAGGTCCAGACGCCCTCGCTGGTCTCCGGCCACTCGTAGCCGGACGCACCGGTGGCGCCCTGGACGCCGACGGCCACGCAGTCCCGGGCCGAGGAGCCCGTCCCGGCGCCGAGGCTGAACCCGGTGAGCCGGTAGCCGCGCGGGTTGGGCTCGTAGACGGTGCGGGAGGCGACGCAGCCCTCGTAGGCGATGTCGTCGGAGGGGCCCTGCGGGGTGCGGGTGTCGATCGGCCCGTCCCACCAGTACGCGTCCTCCCAGGTGTCGTGGGAGATGCAGCCGCGGAAGGTGATGCCGTGGCTGGCGTGCGGCACGAAGGCGTGGCTGCCGGTGTCGCGGACGACCACGCCCTCGACCACGGTGCCGCGCGAGGTGTCCAGCAGCATGTGGAAGTGCAGCCCGTACCGGCCGAGCACCGGTTCGGTCACGGGCTTCCCGTTCCAGCTGTCCTTGCCGTTCGCCCGCGGCCCGAGCCAGCGCAGCGCGGCGTGCCGGACGTCGGCCGGGCGGCTGGAGGTGAGGTGGACGTGCGCCCGCCCGCTCTCGGTGCCCTCGACCCGGACGTTGCGGCTGAGGTTGAGCACCTCGGCGCCGAAGCTCGCCCCGCCCCCGATCGCCACCCGCGGGTGGGCGTGCTGCAGCGGGCCGGTCAGCGTGACGGTGGCGCCGTCCACCTGCTTGACGGTCACCAGGTCGTACGAGGTGGAGAAGCCGTCGGTGTCGGGCGGCGCGGTGGGGGTGACGGCCAGTTCGTCGCCGGGCTGCCAGCCCGCGGGCGCGGCGGCCAGCTTGATCACGGTGTCGCCGGGGCCCAGCGCGGTGGCGGCGCGCACCCAGGCGGTGCGGGGGGCGCCGTCCAGGCGCAGGTAGCCCTGGCCGGTGACCCACAGACCGGTGTCGGTGTCGACGACCGTCATGCCGCCCCCGGCGAAGCGGCGCTCGTCGACCTCGGGGAAGCGCAGGGTGTGGGTGTGCGCGCCGTCGGGGGCCAGCGCCAGGACGCCGCGCACCTCGACGTTCCCGGTGCTGGACAGGGTCAGCGACCGGTCGGCGGCGAACACCAGCGAGCCGCTCTTCTCCACCAGCAGCGAGCCGACCCGCGCGTCGGTGTCCAGCACCACCTTGTCGGTGATCCGCACCGCGCTGCCGGGGCCGGGCGGCTTGCCGCCCCAGCCCTTGGCGTCCGACCACTTGCGGCCGCCCTGGTCGACCGGCGGGGGCGGCGGGGCGGGTTGCTGCGGGCGGCCGGAGGCGGACGGCGGGGCGCCGGTGCCGTGCTGGTGGCCCGACGGGGTGCCGCCGCCCGGTGCGGGCCGGGCGGCCGGCTCGTCGGCCCCGGCCAGCGACTGCCGCAGGACCGTTCCCCCGCCGACCGCCGTCACCGTCCCGACCGCCAGCCAGGTCAGCATCCTGCGCCGACCGACCAGCGGCCGCCGGTGCCGTCCCGGCTGCTGCCCGCCCTCGCGCTGCTGTTCCACCTCGGCCGCCCTTCCGGGGTCCGGGACCCCGAGTCGTCGGGGGCAGCATAGGCGGAACGGTCGCCGGAAAGCGGCATCTTCCCTTTTCCTTAAGCATTCTGACGTACCGTCAGTCATCCGTTCGACCACCCCGGGCGGGCCGGACGAAACGGGAAAAGGGCACAAACACCCTCTCCCAAGACCCCGCATAAGCCGAATATCCACCCACAGAGCGGCATAATGCATCAAAAGGGGCGCAAGATCACCTACCGCCTGACGCGCGGCCAGACTCCGCCGCAGCCCGGGAAGTTCGCCGAATATCCCTTGATCGCGAATTCCGAACGGAGTGACGGCGATCACAGGCATTTGCGAATTCCCCTTAAGTCCGCTTAATCTCCTGCCCACGTTCGTGGACACACGGACCCAGCTCACCCGGGACGCCGAGTCCTGCCACCGGGTGGGCCGGCTCATGCACAACGCACCACGGCAGGGGCGGGGGAACCAGGTAAGTCGCCCCGGGCGGCCGAGAGGCCGTACGGGGCTTGGGGTGAAGCCGGGCGCACCACGCGGTGCGCGCGGCCGGGCAACTCCAGCCCGAATCCGACAGCTCACCTCGCAGGCGTGGGAGAGGAACGCTTCTTCATGCTGCCCATCAGCGCCAAGCGAGCCCGCCGTCTGATCGCCACCACCGGCGTCGTCGGCATCGGTCTCAGCATCCCCTGCCTGACCACCGGCACCGCCTCCGCCGCCACGGTCGCCACCTGGGACAAGGTCGCCCAGTGCGAGTCCAGCGGCAACTGGTCCATCAACACCGGCAACGGCTTCTACGGTGGCCTGCAGTTCACCTCCTCCACCTGGGCCGAGTTCGGCGGCACCGCGTACGCCTCGCGCGCCGACCTCGCCACCAAGGACCAGCAGATCGCGATCGCCGAGAAGGTGCTCGCCTCCCAGGGCCCCGGCGCCTGGCCCGTCTGCTCCATCCAGGCCGGTCTGACCAAGGGCGGCGGCGCCCCCCAGGTCGACACCTCCACCTCCACCTCCACCCAGTCGCAGCCCAAGGCCCAGACCCAGCCCCAGGCCCAGCCCCAGAGCGACGGCAGCACGGGCTGGTCCCAGCACTCCTGGTCGCAGGGCAAGTCGCAGCAGGCCCAGACCCAGGCCCAGCCGCAGGCCGAGCAGGGCACCCAGCAGCAGGCCGGCGGCACCTACACCGTCGTGGCGGGCGACTGGCTGTCCGCGATCGCGCAGAGCCAGCACGTGGACGGCGGCTGGCAGAAGCTGTACGACCTGAACCGCTCTGTCCTCACCGAGGGCCCGGACGTGATCTACCCGGGTCAGCAGCTCTCGCTGGGCGGCGGCAGCAGCACCGCGCAGCAGTCTGCCCCGGCCGCCAAGTCCTCCTCCTCGGCCTCGTCCTCGTCCTCGTACAAGGGCTCGTCCTGGAAGAACGGCCGCTCCGCCGCCAAGTCCTCGACCGGCACCGCGAGCACCGCGACCACCAGCACCGCGAAGGCCGCGACCACCACCGCCACCACCGCGACCGCCGCCACCAAGGCGACCGGCTCCAAGGCCGCGGCGATCGACTTCGCGCTGTCCAAGGTCGGCCAGGCGTACGTCTACGGCGGCACCGGCAACGGCGGCTGGGACTGCTCGGGCCTGACCCAGGCCGCCTTCCGCCAGGCCGGCATCAGCCTGCCGCGCGTCGCCGCCGACCAGGCGGACTACTCGACCCGCGTCTCGCTGGACAGCCTGCAGCCGGGCGACCTGCTGTTCTGGTCCAACAACGGTGCCAACTCGGGCGTCTACCACGTCGCGCTGTACGTGGGCGACGGCAAGTACGTCGAGGCCGCGAACCCGCGCTCCGGCGTCCGCACCGAGACCATCGCGAACTGGGCCCCCGACTTCGCGGGCCGCGTCTGATCGCGAGCACGACCGCCGCTGCCCCCGGGGACCCTGGTCGACCCCGGGGGCAGCGGCCTATCCTCGGCCCGAGAAGGCTCGACGCTCGACGACCGGGGAGCAGCACCATGGCGAAAGTGACGATCACGCTGGACGCGGACCTGGCCCTGGAAGTGATGATGCGCGTCGGCGCCACCAACCCCCAGGACGCGGTGGAACTGGTCGTCCGCGACTACCTCTCCACCGACCGCCGCACCATCGCCCGCACCGGCGGCACCCGCGACGGCGAACGCCTCCTCCCCAAGCCCCCCACCCCCGAAGAGGGCTGACGCCCCACCAGGGAGCCTCGCCAGGGAGCCCCATCAGAGAGCCCCATCAGGGGCTCGGGGAACGGCGAGTCCGAGCTGCTGCTGGTCGGAACCCATCGGAGGTCCGTGCTGCTTCGGGCCGTAGTAACAGAACCCGGTGCCACTTCCCGCCACTGTCAAGCAACTTACCGTCTAGTAAGTTTACCGGCGAGTACCTACCCTGAGCGAACCCCCACCCCACCCAAGGGAGTTCGCCATGGCACACCCCCTCACCCGTGCCGCCCGCGCCCCCCGCCCGCCCGTCGAGGTGCTCCGCACCGGCGGCCGGGTCGTCGAGGCCCGCTCCGCGCCCCTGGTGCCGCCGCCCGAGGACGGCAGCCTGGCCGACCTCCCGTTCCGCAACGCGGAGGCCGCGCCGGAGGCGGCGGTGCTGTCGCGCCGCCGGCCGGACGGCTCCTGGCGGGACGTGACGGCCCGGGAGTTCGCCGAGCAGGTCGCCGCGGTGGCCCGCGGCCTGGTCGCGGTCGGCGTGGGCCCCGGCGCGCGGATCGCGCTGATGTCGCGGACCAGGTACGAGTGGACGCTGCTGGACTTCGCCGCCTGGGCGGCCGGCGCGTGCGTGGTGCCGGTGTACCCGACCTCCTCGGTCGAGCAGGCGGAGTGGATCCTCCGGGACTCGGGGGCGGTGCTGGCGATCGCGGAGGACGCCGGGACCGCCGAGGTGCTGACGGTGGCGATCGCCCGCACCGGCGGCACGGTCCCGCTGTGGCGGCTGGACGAGGACGCCGTCGACGAACTCACCGCCCTCGGCCGCCCCGTCCCCGCCGAGGAGCTGACCCGCCGCCGCCGGGCCCTGCGCCCGGCGGACGAGGCGACGCTGATCTACACCTCGGGCACCACCGGCCGCCCCAAGGGCTGCCTGCTCACCCACGCCAACTTCCTCACCGAGGCGGCGAACTGCCACGCCCTGCTGGAGCCGGTGTTCGAGGAGGCCACCGGCCGGGCGCCGTGCACCCTGCTGTTCCTGCCGCTGGCGCACGTGCTGGGCCGGATGATCCAGGTGACCTGCGTGTACGGGCGGGTCCGGATCGGCCACAGCCCGTCCCTGAAACCGGCCGACCTGCGGCCGGACCTGGCCTCCTTCGGCGCGACCTTCCTGGTCGGCGTGCCCTACCTGTTCGAGAAGGTCCACCAGTTGGGCCGGGCCGAGGCGCAGGCGAAGGGCGCGGTGAGGGTGTTCGACCGGGCGGCCGCGGTGGCGGTGCGCCACGCCCGGGCCGAGTTGGCGGCGCTGGCGGGCGGCCGCCCGGTGCCGCTCGCGCTGCGGCTGGCGCACGGCCTGTACGACGCGCTGGTGTACCGGCGGGTGCGGGCGGCGATGGGCGGCCGGGTGCGGTACGCGATCAGCGGCGGCTCCTCGATCGACCCGGAGCTGCTGCTGTTCTTCGCCGGCGCGGGCGTGCTGGTGCACGAGGGCTACGGGCTGACCGAGAGCAGCGGCCCGTCCACGGTGAACCCGCCGCTGCGGCCGCGTCCGGGCACGGTCGGGCAGCCGGTGCCGGGCAGTGCGGTGCGGATCGCCGAGGACGGCGAGGTGCTGCTGTCGGGCGGTCAGCTCTTCGACGGCTACTACGAGTTGGGGGCGCCGCGGCCGCGCAGGCCGCACTGGTTCGCCACCGGCGACCTGGGCCGACTGGACGAGGACGGCTACCTGACCATCACCGGCCGCAAGAAGGAGGTCCTGGTGACCTCCGGCGGCAAGAACGTCTCCCCCGGCCCGCTGGAGGACCGGCTGCGCGGCCACCCGCTGATCAGCCAGGCCCTGGTGGTCGGCAACGGCCGCCCGTACGTGGGGGCGCTGCTCACCCTGGACGCCGAGGCGGTGGAGCGCTTCCTCGCCACGGACCCGCCCGCCGCACCCGCACCCGCCCCGGACGGGGTGGAGGTCACCAGCGCCGTCCCCGCGCACCCCGCGGTGCTGGCGGCGCTCGCCGAGGCGGTCCGCGGCGTCAACTCGACGGTCTCGCGCGCCGAGTCGATCCGCCGGGCCCGGGTGGTGGCGGGCGACTTCACCGAGGAGCGCGGGCTGCTGACCCCCTCGCTGAAGGTGCGCCGCCAGGCCGTCGGCACCGCCTACCGCCGCGACGTCGAACAGCTCTACGCCTGACGGAACGGCCCCCGGGAGGAACACCCCCCGGGGGCCGCGCCACCGCACACCCGCAGTCCGCTCCTCAGCCGTTGCGCGGGCCCGACCCGGTCGAGCCGCGCATCACCAGCTCGGGCTGGAACATGAACTCCGAGCGCTGGGCCGGGTTGCCGCCGACCTCCTCCAGCAGGGCGTCGACGGCGGCGGTGGCCATCGCCTCGACCGGCTGCCGGACGGTGGTCAGCGGCGGTTCGGTGAACGCTATCAACGGCGAGTCGTCGAAGCCGACCACCGAGACGTCCTGCGGCACCGTCAGCCCGCGCTGGCGCACCGCCCGGATCGCGCCGAGCGCCATCATGTCGGAGCCGCAGACGATCGCCGTGCACCCCTTGTCGAGCAGCGCCTGGGCGGCGGCGTGCCCGCCCTCGACGCTGAACAGGGTGTGGTGGACGAGTTCCTCGGCCTGTTCGGCGGTGCGCCCGGTGAGCTGCCGCAGGGCCGCGGTGAAGCCCTCGATCTTGCGCAGCACCGGCACGTACCGCTTCTGGCCGACCGCGAGGCCGATCTTCTCGTGGCCGAGCTCGACCAGGTGCTGGACGGCCATCTGCATGGCGGCCCGGTCGTCCGGGGAGATGAACGGCGCGGCGATCTTCTCGCTGTAGCCGTTGATCAGCACGAACGGCACCTGTCGGCCGGTGAGTTTGGCGTACCGGTCGTGGTCGGCGGTGGTGTCGGCGTGCAGTCCGGAGACGAACACGATGCCGGCCACGCCGCGTTCGACCAGCATCTCCACCAGTTCGTCCTCGGTGGAGCCGCCGGGGGTCTGGGTGCACAGCACCGGCGTGTAGCCGTGCCGGCTGAGCACCTGTTCGATGACCTGGGCCAGGGCGGGGAAGATCGGGTTGCTGAGCTCCGGGGTGATCAGGCCGATCAGCCCGGCGCTGCGCTGGCGCAGCCGGGTGGGCCGTTCGTACCCGAGCACGTCGAGCGCGGCCAGCACGGTCTGCCTGGTGGTCGCGGAGACGCCCGCTTTGCCGTTGAGTACGCGGCTGACGGTGGCTTCGCTGACCCCCGCCTGCGCCGCGATGTCGGAGAGTCGCGCCGTAGTCACGATCCCAGAGCCTATTGCAACCACGTCAGACCGCCCACCATGCGGTGCTGTCGGCCGGGAGTTCGACGCCGTCCTCCGTCTCGACAGCCTCGGCGGAGGAGAGCAGCATACGGCCGGGGGCGGGGATCCGAACAGGCTCACCGGTGGTGTTCACCGTGCACACGAACGACCCTTCGGGCGCGTCGCGCCGGAAGGCCAGCACGCCCGCGGGGGCGGGCAGCCACTCGACGTCGGTGCCGGCGCCCAGCGCGGGCTGCGCGCGGCGGACGGCGAGCGCGGAGCGGTAGAGCTCCAGCGTGGAGGTCGGGTCGCCGGTCTGGACCTCCACCGACAGCCCGGCCCACTCGGCGGGCTGCGGCAGCCAGCTGGGGCCGCCGACGTTCGGACCGAAGCCGTACGGGGCCTCGGTGCCGGACCACGGGATCGGGACGCGGCAGCCGTCGCGGTAGCCGTCCTGGCCGGCCTGCCGGAAGAAGGACGGGTCCTGGCGGACCTCGTCGGGCAGGTCGGTGACGTCGGGCAGGCCGAGCTCCTCGCCCTGGTAGATGTACGCGGAGCCGGGCAGCGCGAGCATCAGCAGGGTGGCGGCGCGGGCCCGGCGCAGGCCGAGGGCGCGGTCGCCGGGGGTGCGGATCTGGGTGCCCAGGCCCGGCGGGTTGGCGAAGCGGGTGGCGTGCCGGGTGACGTCGTGGTTGGAGAGCACCCAGGTGGTGGGGGCCTCGACCGGACGCATCGAGTCGAGCGAGACGTCGATCACCTCGCGCAGCGCGTCGGCGTCCCAACCGGTGCCCAGGTACTGGAAGTTGAACGCCTGGTGCAGCTCGTCGGGACGGACGTAGTTGGCGGTGCGCTGGACGGTCGGGGTCCAGGCCTCGGCGACGCCGATCCGGGCGCCCGGGTACTCGTCGAGGATCTGCCGCCAGCTGCGGTAGATGGCGTGCACGCCGTCCTGGTCGAAGAACGGCATGACGTCGTTGCCGAGCAGCTTGAGCTGGTCGTGGCTGCCGAGGTCGGGCAGGCCGGGGGCCTTGACCAGGCCGTGGGCGACGTCGATCCGGAAGCCGTCGACGCCCATGTCGAGCCAGAACCGCAGGATGGAGCGGAACTCGTCGGCGACGGCCGGGTTGTCCCAGTTGAAGTCGGGCTGCTCGGGGGCGAACAGGTGCAGGTACCACTCCCCCGGGGTGCCGTCCGGGTCGGTGGTCCGCGTCCAGGCCGGGCCGCCGAAGATGGACTCCCAGTCGTTGGGCGGCAGTTCGCCGTTCTCGCCCTTGCCGGGGCGGAAGTGGTAGCGCTCGCGCAGCGGGGAGCCGGGGCCCTCGCGCAGCGCGCGCTGGAACCACTCGTGCTGGTCGGAGGAGTGGTTGGGCACCAGGTCGACGATGATCCGCAGACCCAGGTCGTGGGCGTCGCGGATCAGCGCGTCGGCGTCCAGCAGGGTGCCGAACATCGGGTCGACGGCCCGGTAGTCGGCCACGTCGTACCCGGCGTCGGCCTGCGGGGAGGCGTAGAACGGCGAGAGCCACACCGCGTCCACGCCCAGGTCGCGCAGGTAGGGCAGCCGGCTGCGGATGCCGGGCAGGTCGCCCATCCCGTCGCCGTTGCCGTCGGCGAAGCTGCGCGGGTACACCTGGTAGATGACCGCGTCCCGCCACCAGTCACCTCTGGAGGCCCCGGTGTTCGCAGCAGTCCGAGCGGCGGGAACGGCGGCGGGCCGGGAGGCGTCGGCCAGGTTCTGGGTCATTGGACAGTCATCCCTTGAAGGCTGTGGAAGTGACGGGACGTTCAGGACTTCGCGGCGCCGGCCGTCAGACCGGTGACCAGGTGGCGCTGCACGAGGTAGAAGACGACCGCGGCGGGGAGCGCGATCAGCACCGAGGTGGCGGCCATCAGCTGCCACTGGTGGTCGTGCTCGCTGACGAACGAGGACAGGCCGACCGCCAGCGTGTACTTGTCGGACGAGAGCATGAAGGTCGAGGCGTAGGCGACCTCGCCCCAGGCGGTGAGGAAGGAGTAGAACGCGGCCACCGCCAGGCCCGGGCGGGCCAGCGGCAGGATCAGCCGCCAGAAGGTGCCGATCGGGGAGAGCCCGTCGACCCGGCCGGCCTCGTCGATCTCCATCGGGATGGTGTCGAAGTAGCCCTTGAGCAGCCAGGCGCAGTACGGCACGGTGGTGGACGAGTAGACCAGGATCAGGCCGGTGTAGCTGTCCAGCATCCCGAGGTTCGACAGGATGTAGTACATCGGGACGATCAGCACCGCGATCGGGAACATCTGGGTGACCAGCAGGGTCCACATCAGCTGGCGGTAGCCGGGGAAGCGCATCCGGGAGACCGCGTAGCCGGTGGAGGCGGCGATCAGCACGCCGATCACGGTGGTACCGCCGGCCACGATCGCCGAGTTGCCGAACCAGGTGAAGAACCCGGTGTCGTTCATGACCTTGGTGTAGTTGGCGAAGGTCATCTTGTCGAAGATCTCCGCCGGGTGCAGGTAGTCGTTGTCGTCCGGCCCGAGCGAGATGTACGCGATGTACAGCACCGGGAACAGCGCGACCAGGCTGGCGACGATCAGCGTGCCGTGCGAGAGCACGGTGGCCAGCGGCGAGGACTGCCCGCGGCGGCGGACCTTGGCGGGGCGCTCGGTGGTGGCCGCTCCGGCGGCGGGGCGGTCGGCGGTGAGTGTCATGGGGCTACCTGCCTGGTCGGGTTCCTGGGACTGGGAGGCGGTGGCGCTGCTCATCCGTTGGCCTTCTCGTTCCGGGCCAGCCAGCGGCGGTAGAAGGTGGTGAAGACGATCAGGATCGACAGCAGCAGGATTCCGTAGGTCGCGGACTGCGCGTAGTCCGAGGGCTGCTGGCCGAAGCCGAGGCGGTAGGCCCAGGTGACCAGGATCTGCGCGTCGGGGGCGCCGGAGCCGAACAGCAGGAAGATGACCGCGAACTGGTTGAAGGTCCAGATCACGCCGAGCAGCACGACGGTCGAGGAGACGGTGCGCAGGCCGGGCAGCGTGACGTGGCGGAAGCGCTGCCAGGGGCTGGCGCCGTCCATCTCGGCGGCCTCGTACAGCTCCTGCGGGATCGACTGGAGCCCGCCGAGCAGCGAGATCATCATGAACGGCACGCCGACCCAGGTGTTGACCAGGATCGCGGCGGCCTTCTGCGCCAGCGGGTCGGAGAGCCAGGCGGGTTCGGGCAGGTGCAGGAAGGAGAGCAGACCGTTGACGGCGCCGCCGTCGGCGAGCATCAGGCGCCAGGAGAAGACGGTGACGAAGGTCGGCACCGCCCACGGCAGGATCAGCACCAGCCGGTACAGGCCGCGGCCGCGCATCTTCCGGTTGAGCAGCAGCGCCAGGCCCAGGCCGATGCCGTAGTGCAGCACCACGCAGATCGCGGTCCAGGCGACGGTCCAGATGAAGTGCGACCAGAAGCGGTCGTACGCGGTCGGCCCCCAGAGGATGTCCGCGTAGTTGTCCAGCCCGATGAAGTCGAAGCTGTCCGGGATGTGGTTGACGCCGATCTGTCGGCCGACGTTGAGGCTGGTGGCGTTGGTCAGGGTCAGGTACACGCCGCGCACCAGCGGGTAGCCGACCAGCACCCCGAGGACGATCACGACCGGCGCGATCATCGCGTACGCGTACCAGTACTTCGAGTACGACAGCCTGATGCGCTGTGCGACCGCAACTGCCATGGGATGACACCTTCTCCGGGAGGTCCGCCGCCTGCCTCGGCGACTGCTGGGGGTCTGACGGAGGGGCCTGCTGCGGGCCCCACGGGGTCCGCCCGGCCCACCGTCAGGTGTGGGCCGGGCGGCCGATCCGATTACTTGCTGAAGTCCGGGAGGAGCTTCGCGTAGTCGGTCGCAGTGGTGTCCAGACCGGCCTTGATGTCGGACTGGTCCTGGACGATCTTGCCGAGGTTGGTGCCGAAGGAGCCGAACAGCGAGGCGTACTCGGGCAGTTCGGGGCGCGGCTGGGCGGAGGCCAGGACCGCCTGGAAGTCGGCGATGCCCGGGTTGGCCTTGACCTCGGCGGTGTAGGCGTCGCTGCGGGTGGGCAGGGTGCCGTTCTTCAGCGCGAGGAAGGTCTGGCTCTCGGCGGAGGTCAGGAACGCGGCGAGCTTCTCGGCGGCCTCCTTGTGGGCCTTGTCGGAGCCGGCGTAGACGGAGACGTTGTGGCCGCCGGTGGGGGCGCCGCCCTTGCCGGAGGAGCCGTTCGGGACGGCGGCGATGCCGAGGTTCTTCTTGTCGGCGAAGGCGCTGCCCTTGTAGACGTTGGTGACCTCCCAGGGACCCTGGATGATCGCCGCGACCTTGCCGTTGTTGAAGGCGTCCATCATGTGCGCGTAGGCGTCGGTGGTGACGTCGGCCTTCGCGGTGCCGGGCGAGGTGAACATCGACTTGTAGGTCTCGACGGCCTTGACGGCCTCGGCCGAGTTGACGGTGATCTTCTTGCCCGCGGCGTCCACCATGTTGGTGCCCTCGCCGTACAGGAACGGCATCGCGTAGTAGCCGTCGCCGGCCTTCAGCCAGAAGCCGTCGACGCCGGCCTTCTCCTTCAGCTGCGCGGCGTCGGCCTTGAGCTCGTCCCAGGTGGTGGGGGCGGCGGTGATGCCGGCCTTGGCGAAGAGCTCCTTGTTGTACATCAGGGCGAGGGTGTCGGTGACCAGCGGGACGCCGTAGGTCTTGCCCGAGTACTTGGCCTGCTGGATCAGCGAGGGCTGGAAGGCGGAGGCGTCGGCCAGCGCGGGGGTGCCGTCCAGCGGCTCCAGGTAGCCGGCCTTGGCGAAGGCGGAGGTCCAGCCGACCTCGGAGCGGAAGACGTCCGGCGCGCCCTTGGCGCCCATCGCGGTCTGCAGCTTGTTCTGCGCCGCGTCGAACGGCACGTTGACGAAGTTGACCTTGACGTTCGGGTTCGCGGCCTCGAACTTCTTGACCAGTTCCTGGTAGTTGGGAGCCTCGTTGGTCGCGTTCGAGGTGTCCCAGTAGGTGATGGTGACCGGTCCGCCGTCGCCCTTGGCGTCCGAGCCGGAGCCGCTGCTGCTGCAAGCCGCCATGGAGACCGCCAGAGCCGCAACGAGAGCGGAGGCCGCGATGCCACGCCGCATGGAAACTCCTAGAAAGGTGGGGGTGCCCGAGATGGAGAGGACCGCGCATAATGGCTGTCCGAAGCCGACCGCGCCGTTGCCGCCGCCGGGCTTGAGCAGGAACGTAACAGCGCGGCAAGCGTTGCTGAAAGTCCTTGCAGCAAGTTTCTGCAAGATGACGGGGATCGTTACGTCCACGTGTCCTTAGAGTTGCCGCCGCGCGTCTTGACCATCCGTCGCCTTGCGGAAACCCCTTGCGACCGGCGGGTACGCGAAGGCCCCCGGGAGCGGCGCTCCCGGGGGCCTCTCTCGGTCAGCGGCGGGTCAGCCCGCGGTGCCCAGCCGCAGCACGGTGGTGGACCGGAACTCCTGCCCCGGCCGCAGCTCGGTCGACGGGTACGACGGCTGGTGCGGCGAGTCCGGGTGGTGCTGGGTCTCCAGCGCCACCCCGGCGTGCGGGCCGTACGGCACCCCGGAGGGGCCGGTGACCGCGCCGTCGAAGCCGTTCGCGGTGTACACCTGGAGGCCCGGCTCGGTGGTCAGCACCTCCAGCGTCCGCCCGCTGCCCGGGTCCGCCAGCAGCGCCGCCCGCACCGGCGGCCCGTCCGCGGGCCGCTCGCGCAGCACCCAGTTGTGGTCGTAGCCGTGTGAAAGTTTCAGCTGCGGGTGCCCGTCGTGGATCTGCTCGCCGATCGGCCGGGCGGTGGTGAAGTCGAACGGGGTGCCCGCCACCGGCTCGTACGGGCCGTACGGGATCTGCCGCTCGTCGACCGGGGTGTACGCGTCCGCGTCGACGGTCAGCAGGTGGCCGAGCACGTCGCCGCTGCCCTCCCCGGCCAGGTTGAAGTAGGCGTGGTTGGTCAGGTTGAGCACCGTCGGCTTGGTGGTCACCGCCCGGTAGGAGATGACCAGGTCGGAGCCGGTGAGGGTGAAGTCGACCCAGACGTCCAGCGCGCCCGGGAAGCCCTGGTCGCCGTCCGGCGAGTGCAGATGCATCCGCACCCCGCCGGGGATCTCCTCGGCGTCCCACACCCGGTGCGAGAAGGAGTCCGGGCCGCCGTGCAGGGTGACGCCGCGGCCGGTGGGCAGCAGCGGGTGGTCCTCGCCGTCGACGGTGATCCGGCTGCCCGCGATCCGGTTGGCGTACCGCCCGACGGTGACCCCGTAGTGCTTGGCCGGGCCGAGCAGGGCGGCCACGTCCTCGCTGGTGAGCAGCAGTTGGGCCGGGTTGCCGGAGCGGTCCGGGGCGGTCAGGGTGTGCAGCGCGGCGCCCAGGGTGATCACCGTCGCCTCGACCGGCCCGGCCCGCAGCGTCCAACGCTCCAACCCCATTCCGGCGCCGGAGTGGTCGTACGGTGCCCGGTGCACCTCGGTGGGCTCGGCCGGCGCGGTCATGGGGCTGCTCCTCGGTTCGTGATCTTCCTGCCGGGTCAGCGTAGCCCGACCCGGCGCGCGGACCGGAGACCCGCCCCGCGCGCCGACCGGATCGGCCCGGCCGTCAGTCAGCCTGCCCGGGGCCGTCGAGGGGCAGTCCGAGCGCGTCCGCGAGGCCCTCGGGCCCGGCGCCGAGCTTGCGGTGGACGGCCGCCAGGCGCTGCTTGACCAGACCCAGCGGGAGCTTCAGCTCCTCGGCGATCCGCTGCGGCGGCAGCGAGCGGGCCGCGAGCCGGGCGACCGCGAGCTCGTGCTGGTTCAGGCTGTCCTTGGCGGGGACCGCCGGGCGGTTGGGCTGCAGCCCGGCCGAGGAGAGCACCTCGCGGGCCCGCGCCTCCAGGCCGTCGGCGCCGCAGTGCTTGGCCAGGTCCATGCCCTGGTACAGGTGCTCCGCGGCCTCCAGGCTGCGGCCGACCTCCACAAGCGCGGCGCCCAGGTCGACCAGGGCGTGCGCGTGCTCGTAGCTCGCCGGGGAGCGGCCCAGCAGGCCGACCGCCTCCTGGAGCAGTTCGACGGCGTGCCCGCCCTCCCAGACCTCGGCCGCCAGCCGCAGCGCGGTGCCGATCGCCGACGGCGAGCCGGACTCCTTGGCCCGCGCCACCGCGTCCTCGCCGATCTTGCGGGCGGCGGTCAGGTCCTGCTGCGCCATCGCGACCGCCAGGTGACCGGCCCACGGGGCGTGCACGGTGGAGCGCCAGCCGCGCCGGTCCAGCCGGTTTCCGGTCTCCACCAGCACCTCGACGGCCATCGCGTGCTCGCCGCGCGAGATCAGCAGCTTGCCGTAGACGGTGGCCACGTCGGGCAGCAGCAGCGCGGTCTGGTGGTAGGGCGGCCGGAAGCGGTACTTGGCCGCGGTCTCCCAGGCCTCGTGGTCGCGGCCGCGGGCCAGCAGGGTGTCGATCAGCGCGCCGACCAGGTTCCAGGTCAACGGCAGGTCGGCGCCCATCCGGTCGGCGATCCGCAGGCCGCGCCGCAGGAAGTCCTCGGCCTCCGGCAGGAAGCCGCGGCGCAGCCGGGCGTAGCCCATCAGGAAGTAGGCGAAGCCGCGGTGGGCGCCGCTCCACCCGGCGATCTCGAAGTCCAGGATGGCGGAGCTGAACAGCTTCTCGGCGCGGGCGAGTTCGTCGTTGTAGGCGAAGCACAGGCCGAGCAGCGCGGGCAGCTCGAAGTTCCAGGTGGTGTTGGTCCAGCCGAGGCTGGCGGGCAGCTTGCCGCCCACCAGGGCGCTCTCGGCGGCCCGCAGCGCCTCCGCGGTGCTGCCGCCCTGGAGGGTGAGGTCCCAGGCGTGCAGGGCGCGGACGGGACGGGCGGCCTCGCTGTCCGGGTCGACCTCGTCGACGAGTCGGCGGACGCGTTCGGCGCGCTCGGGCCCGTTCTCCTCGTCGCGCTGCAGGGCGGTGTACAGCAGGTGGGCGACCAGCAGCCGGAGCCGGCCTGGGCCGTCGGGGGCGCGTTCCGACTCGTCCAGGCAGAGCGCGGCGGCGCCGTCCAGGTCGCCGCCGTGGGCGATCACCTCGGAGAGCCGGAACACCGCCTCGACCCGCAGGTCGGGGCTGAGGCCGTCCTCCGTGTCGATGGCGCGGCGCAGCTGGTTGGCGGTCGCCTCGGGGTCGGTGAGCAGGCTGGCGCAGGCGAGTTCGTACAGCACCTCGGCGTAGTCGTCCTCGTCCGGCGGCTCGTTCAGGGCGCGCTCCAGACAGCGGCGGGCGGCCTCGGGCGCGCCGATCGCGTGGTTCTCGGCGGCGGCGCGGCGCAGTTTGCGCACCATGGCGTCGTCGCCCTCGCCGGGGTGGGTCTCCAGCAGGTGGCGGGCGGCCTCGATCAGCGAGCCGCCGCTGTTCTCGATCACGGTGGCGGCCTGGCCGTGCATGCCGGTGCGGGCCGCGGGCGGGATCGACTGGTAGATCGAGGTGGCGATCAGCGGGTGGACGAACTCCAGCCTGCCGTCGGGCTGGCTGGTGAGGACCTTCTTGCGGCGCAGCACCTGGACGGACTCGGCGGCCTGCGCGGGACCCTGGCCGGAGATCGCGGCGGCCACCTCCTCCTTGATCTCGGTGCCGAGCAGGGCCGCGGCCCAGGCGAACCGCAGGACGTTGGTGCCGAGCTTGTCGAGCCAGTAGTCGCGCCCCTCGCCGCGGGCGGCGGCGGCCAGGTCGCGCAGCCGGGGCGAGTTCTCCTCGACCGGTTCGAGGTTCTGGTCGCGGACCTCGCGCAGCAGCGCGACGGTGTCGTAGGGGCGCCCGGCGGTGACCGCCCAGACCTGGCGGCAGAAGCCGTCGTCGGCCTCGGCGAACTCGCCCTGCACGATGGCGGCCACCGACACCGGGTTGAGCGGCATCAACTCGTGGACGCGGGCGGCCCGTTCCTGGATCTGCGCGGCGAGCGGGCGGCCCTCGTCCTCGAACTCGTCGCGGTAGGCGAAGACCAGCAGCACGGGCAGCTCGCGGGCGCGCAGCGCGAAGGACGCCAGCCAGGTCAGCGACTCCTGGTCGACGGCGTGCAGGTCGTCGACGATCACCACCAAGGGCGCGCGCCGGGGCGCGAGTTGGGTGATGACGAAGTCCAGGCCGTCGCGGACGCTCTGCGGGTCCGGGCGTTCGACCTCGTCGGACGGCGGGGCCAGGCCGACGACCGGGGCGACGATGTTCTGCCAGCTGCCGAACACCGCCTCGCGCTCGGCCCCGTCCAGGCTGCCGAGCGCCGGGAGCAGCAGTTGCCGCAGCACCCGGAACGGCTCCTTGCGCTGCCGCTCGCTGCCCCGGGCGAACAGCACGGTGGAGTCCTGGCGGGCTCCGGCGATCCGGCGGACCTGCTCCAGGACGGAGGTCTTGCCGATGCCGGGGGCGCCGTGGAAGACCAGCAGCTCGCCGATCTTCAGGCCGCCCGCGGCGTAGTCGCGGCAGAGTTTGTCCACCGCCTGCTCCGCGGAGCGCAGTTCCCGCTCGCGCTCCCACAGCCCTTCCCCGACCGCCCGATCCTGCGGCCCGTTCTGCTCCTCGGCCACGCCCGTCCCTCCGACTCACCGTCCGGCACTCCGCTCCCGACCTTAGCGCCGCCGCGCGCCCCGCGGGCGGCGTTCGCGCAGGCAGGGACACTTGACGCAGGGTTGGGCTCCGTTGCCCCGGGCAAATGCCTTACCAGTCATGGCATCTGACGATCCGATCGGATAACTTTCCAGCCACAATGGTGTAGTCGATCTTCGCGGGGGAAGGCCATCGCCCGGGTCCGCGCCCCCGGATTCCTCGCCCCACCGGCAACAGGCTGCTCTGGAGACACGTTGGCTGCAATACCCGCGCTCTTCTGCCCCATCCCGTCCAGCCTGCACCCGGACCACGAGGCCGTCGGCAAGAGCACCGAACTGTGGCTCGACACCATGGGCTTCACCGAGGACGCCGAACGCCGCAGGCGCCTGCTCGCCATCGGCGCGCACGAGTTCGTCTGCCGGATCGCCCGGGACGCCGAGGGCACCACGGGGTTGGAGCTGGCCTCCCAGTGGCTCTGCAGCATGCTCACCCTGGACGACGAGTGGGACACCGGCCGACTCAGCCGGGACCCGGCCCGTGTACTCACGATAGCAGCCACGCTACTGGCTGTTATCAATTCCCCGAACTCCCACCCGAACGAGACCGACCGCTACGTCGCCTCCGTCCGCGACGTGTTCGGCCGGGCCCGCGCCTGGGCCCCCGCGCTCTCCGTCAAGCGCTGGGCCGACAGCCAGCTGGAGTCCTTCATGGGCGCCGCCACCATCGTCGCCTACCGCACCGAGGGTCGGCCGATGACGCTCCCCGAGTACCTGACGATCGGCCCGCTGGACCGCGGCAGCCGCTCCTGCATCGAGCTCATCGAGGTCTGCGAGCGCACCGCCATCCCGCAGTCCCAGCTGGACTCCCCCCGGGTGCACGCGCTCACCCAGGCCGCCAAGTTCCTGGTGCTGGTCGCGGCCGACGTCTACTCCTTCCGCCGCGAGGACGACCACGGCGCCCTGGAGAGCAACATCGTGGACGCGCTCCAGCGCCACCTGGACTGCTCCCGGGAGCAGGCCCTGCTGGAGGCCGCCGCCCTGCACGACCGCACCATGTGCCTGTTCCTCCGCCTCGCCGACCGCACCTCCCGCCGCGCCGGGGGTGAACTGCGGCGCTACATCACGCAGTTGTCCAACCTGGTGAGCGGCAACCTGGAGTGGGGCTTCACCTCCGCCCGCTACACCGAGCGCACCCCCGGCACCCTCCCGACCGCCGAACGCGCCGAACGGCCCGCCGACGGCCGGCTCACCCCGCCGCCCTACCCCGAGATCGCCTGGTGGTGGGACCAGCTGTGGTGACGACCGGCCCCGACGGGCCGTCCCGCTGAACCGCGCCCGCCGCGGCCCGCCGCTCAGGACAGCAGCCTGGCCTTCGCGGCCGCGAACTCCTCCGGGGTCAGCAGCCCCTGCTGAACCAGTTGCGCCAACTGCGCCAACTTGCTCGCCACGTCCTCGCCGCCCGCGGCGGCCGGCGGTGCGGGCGCGGCGACGGGTGCGGCGGCGGCCGGCGGCGGGGCGTAGACCGGCTGCCGGGCGGCCTGCTGCTCGGCCTGCAGGTCGGCGATCGCCTGGTTCTGGTCCTGCTCGTCGGCGGCCCGGCGGGCCCCGGCCCGGCCCGCGGCGTACGCGGCGCCGCCCACCACCAGCCCGCGGGCGAGCGGACGCCCCACCGGGCGCACCACCCGGACCGGCCGGATCGGCCTCATCGGTCGGAACACGGCACCCTCACTCTCCCGCCGCGACGCGCGCCTCGGCGGCGCGGACGGCCTCTTCGATGTTCTCCGGCGGAATGCGCACCCCGGAGGCGATCCGGCCGCCGGCCGCGCGCAGCGCCGCGGCCGCCTCCTCGGCCCACAGGTGCTCGATCAGCACGATCAGCGCCGCGCTGTCGGGCTCCAGCAGTTCGGCGACCTCCTGGGCGTCCTCCGGCCCGATCAGCGGCAGCTCGTCCTCGTCCAGGCCCGCGACGCCCTGCAGGTGCTCCAGGTCGGTGAGCTCCGCGTAGGTGGCCTCGCCCTCGGCGTCCCGGAGCACCACCAGCGAGTCGATCACCCGGACCCCGGCCGCGGCGCGCAGCCGGACCAGGGCGGTGGCCGCCTCGACGCTGATGGTCGCGTGGGGGAAGGTCAGGACGAGCAGTTCGGCCGGTCCCATGTCAGGGGCTCCCTTCCGTGCACAAATCCCTCATATCGGGATCAAATCACACGGCTCTCCGGGAGCAGGGGTCCGCCACGCGACGCCCGGACGGCCTCCGGGTGGCCCACGGCGGCTGGCGGACCGCGTCCGCCCGTGGTCCCGTCGAAGCACCGATCCGTCCGACGCCCGCGCCCGGCACCCGCCTGGCGCCCGTCCGACCCGCACCGAGGAGCTCACCCGTCATGACCATCGCCGTCGACAAACTCTCCGACCCGGCCGTCCGCCGCCTGCTGGGCGCCGTCAACTCCGGCGACCGGGAGGCCTTCTTCGCCGCCCTGACCGAGGACGCCACGATGTCCGACGACGGCGCCGAGCGCGACCTGGCGGACTGGGTCGACCGGGAGATCTTCTCCTCGCACGGGCACATCGAGGTGAAGACCGAGAAGTCCGGCGGCCGGGCCCTGGTCGCCGACTACCGCAACGACACCTGGGGCGAGATGCGCACCGCCTGGCGCTTCACGGTCGCCCCCGACGGCCGGGTCAGCCGGTTCGAGACCGGCCAGGCCTGACGCCGCCCCGCTCCCCGGGTCAGCCGCGCGCCGCCAGGCACTGCCGGACGGCGGCGATCAGCGCCCGGGAGCGGACGTCCCCGGTGACGCCCGGCTGCATGCCGTTGGTGACGTAGCCGAAGCCGATGCCCAGCTCCGGGTCGGCGAAGCCCAGCGAGCCGCCCCGGCCGGGGTGGCCGAAGCTCGCCGGGGAGGCCATCGGCGAGGTGCCGCCGTGCCGGAAGAAGCCCTGGCCGAAGGCGGTGTTGACGATCAGCACCCGGTCCGGCCCCTGCACCGAAGGACCGGCCGCCTCGGCCAGCGCGCCGGGCTCGAACAGCGCGGACAGCCGCGGGCCGCTCCCGCCGGACGCCTCCACCGGGCCCACCAGCGCCGCGTAGAACCGGGCCAGCGAGCGGGCGGTGCCGATCCCGCCCGCGCCGGGCACCTCGACGGCCTGCACCGCCGGGTCGTTCAGGTCGACGCTGCTGCGCACCGAGCCGAACGAGCGGGCGGTCAGCGAGCGCGGGTCCCGGTAGGCGTCCAGCACGGACTGCTTGGGGCGCATCCGCATCCCGCCCGGCCCGAGCCTGGCGGCCTCCGGCGCGGGCAGGTCGACCAGGCGGCCGACCCGCCCGGCCGCGGCGGCGGGCAGGCCGATCCACAGGTCCAGGCCCAGCGGGGCGGCGATCTCCTCCGCGAAGTACCGCCCCACGCTGCGGCCCCCGACCCGCCGGACCACCTCGCCGACCAGCCAGCCGAAGGTCAGCGGGTGGTAGCCGTGCGCGGTGCCGGGTTCCCAGGCGGGGGCCTGGGCGGCGACGGCCGCGGCGGCGGGCTCCCAGGCCAGCACGTCCTCGATCCGCAGCGGCACGTCCAGCGCGGGCAGTCCGGCCTGGTGCGAGAGCAGCCAGCGCACCGGAACGCGGCCCTTCCCGGCCTGCGCGAACTCCGGCCAGTACGAGGCCACCGGCGCGTCCAGGTCGAGCAGCCCGCGCTGCGCGAGGTGCAGGGCGACGGAGGCGGTCAGGCCCTTGGTGACGGAGCGCAGCACCTGCGCCGTCCCCTCCGCCCAGCCGACCGCCGGGGCGGGCCGGGCCCCGACCTCCGGGCGGGCGTCGCCGCCCCACAGGTCGACCACCCGGCGCCCGTCCAGGTACAGCGCGAAGGCCGCGCCGAGCTCCCCGTACTGCCGGAAGTTGCCCGCGAAGGCCTCCCGGACCGGCTCGAACCCGTCCGCCACGTACCCCTGGATCTGCTGGATCTCCACCCCGCCAGCCTAGACACCCCGGGCCGTCACTCCACCGTCCACCCGATGTGGCCGATGCCGGTCGAGTAGAAGGCGCAGTGGCCGGAGGACTCCTGGGTCTGGCCCGGCCAGGCGGTCACCGAGTTGCCCGTGACGTCCGGCGCCCAGCCGCAGACGATGTCGGCGTGGAAGGTGATCGGGCCGCCGGTGTTGTTGGTGCAGTCGACGCCTCCGTACAGCGGGTCGTTGTTGTGGATCCAGGTGGTGCAGTCCAGGCCCGAGCGGACGGCCCGGGCGGCGGGGGCGGGGGCGGCCGCGGCGGGCAGCGCGGTGGCGAGCGCGGCCAGGGCGGCGACGACGACGGGGAGGACGGCGGTGCGGTGCTTCAACTCTGCTCCTCGGGAGGGTTCCTGACGGTTCGTCCGGTTCATTCCCGGACCGATCCCTACGTATACCAACTCTTTCGGGTGACACCGGGCCGACACCGCCGCGGTGCGCCGCCGCCCGCCACAATGGCCGACATGGAGAACCCCGAGACCCCCGTGATCCCCGAGACCCCCGCACCCCCCGCGACCGACCTCGACGAGATCCTCGACGTCGTCGACGAACAGGACCGGGTGCTGCGCACCGCCCCCCGCTCCGAGGTCTACCGCGACGGCCTGATCCACCGCTGCGTCTTCGTCCTGGTCCGCGACCCGCAGGGCCGGATCTTCACCCACCGCCGCACCGACACCAAGGCGTTCGCCCCCGGCGCCCACGACTGCTTCGTCGGCGGCGTGGTCGGCGCCGGCGAGGGCTACCCCGAGGCCGCCGTCCGGGAGGCCGAGGAGGAGCTGGGCGTCACCGGCATCCGCACCCGCCCGCTGTTCCGCTTCCTCTACACCGACGGCGACCGCTACAGCTGGTGGTCCGACGTCCACGAGGCCGAGTGGGACGGTCCGGTGCACCCGCAGGAGTCCGAGGTCGCCTGGTACGACTGGCTCACCGAGGAGCAGCTCGCCGAACGCCTCGACAGCTGGGAGTTCGTCCCCGACGGCCGCGAGGCCTACCGCCGCTACCTGGAGCTGCGCGCCGCCGGCTGACCCGCCGCCCCGCGCCCGGCGTCCGGTACTAGGGTGGGCCGCATGGCTTCCCGCACGCCGTCCGCGGCCACCCGCGCCGAGGAACGGCCCCCCGCCGCCGCCCGCTCGCCCCGGCGGCGGCTGAGCGTCGACGAGCGCCGCGAACAGCTCATCGCGGTGGCGCTCCAACTGTTCTCGGACCGCGCCCCCGAGGACGTCTCGATCGACGACATCGCCGCCGCCGCGGGCGCCTCCCGGCCGCTGGTGTACCACTACTTCCCCGGCAAGCAGGCCCTGTACGAGGAGGCCCTGCGGCGGGCCGGACGCGAACTCGCCGGACGCTTCGAGGAGCCCGGCGAGGGCCCGCTCTCCGAACGCCTGCACCGGGTCATGGGCCGCTACCTCGACTTCGTCCAGTCCCACGCGGCGGGTTTCGCCGCCCTGCTGCGCGGCGGCTCGGTCGCCGCCAGTCCCGACGCGGACGCCGTCATCGACCAGGTCCGGCGGGCCGCGCAGGAGCAGATCCTGCTCCACCTCGGCATCCCCGACCCCAGCCCGACCCTGCGCCGCACCGTCCGCGCCTGGATCGCCAACGCCGAGATCAGCTCCCTGGACTGGCTCGCCGACAAGCCCGTCCCGGTCGAGACCCTGCAGCTCCACCTCGTCCAGGAACTCGTCGCCGCCCTCACCGTCGCCGCCGCCCGCGACCCCGAACTCGCCTCCCTGCTCGCCGGGTTCTTCGCCGAAGAACGCCCCGACGGCCCCGCCGCCCTCCTCCTGCGCGACCTCACCACCGCCCTCGCCACCCCCGCCCTCGCCGACTCCCTCCTCCGCCTCGCCGCCCCACCCGCCCCCTGACCCCCCGTCACCCGCCCCACCCACCGCACACCCCGCACACCCCGCACACCCCGACCGGTCGCACCCCCACCCCGACCCCCCGACCCCCGCCGGTCGGGTCTGATAAAAAGTGGCTGAACTGTCCACACCCGAGAACGAGGGGGCTCGGCGAATGACGCAGGACGGCTTCGCCGCCGCAGACCGGATCACGGCCACGCTGGACGCGGCGTGCGCCGCACTTCTCGGCAGCCGCGCCACCCACTACCAGGCCGACGCGCTCACCGCCTTCCGCCGCTCCGAACACCCCGCCGCCAAGGCCCTGTTCGGCCTGCGGATCAGCCAGATCGGCCCCGGCCTGCTGGCCGTGCCGAAGCTCGGCACCGTCGTCGAGGTGTCCAGCCTCCGCCGCCCGAACGCCGCCGCCGGCCGCGAGGCCGTCCCGGTGCTGACGCACCGTTTCGGCGCCTCGGCGCTCGGCCTGACCGACCTGCCGTCGGCCTCCGCGCTGCGCCTGTCCGTCGAGCCGACCGGCCTGGACGGCGAGGGCGTGGCCGGGTTCACCCCGGCCCTCGCCGCGCTCGCGCAGCCGCGCAGCACCGTCGCCCCCGACGAGTTGCCGACCGGCTCGGGGGTGGAGGCGCGGCTGGTCGTGCCGCCCGCCTTCCACACCCTGACGGTCCGCGGCTCGGGCAACGCGCTGTCCGCGCACCTGGCGGAGACCGCCGAGGAGGTGTTCTCCGGCGCCACCCCCGCCGAGCGCAACGACTTCGCGGTGGTGGCGGCCCTGCTGGCCGAGCAGTTCGCGGCCGCGGACGTCGCCTACGCGGGCGTCGGCGCCCTGCTGGTGAACGGCCGGCGCTCCCGGGTGTCGCTGGTGGTGTCGACCGTCCGCTGCTCCCAGCCGATCCAGGAGCTGGCGGTCGACCTCTCCACCGAGCGCCCGTACGCCGAGGTGTGGACGGTGCTGCTGCCGGCCGGCCCGGCCGCGCTGCTGGTGGAGACCCGGGCCGTCCCGGCGCTGAAGGAACTGCGGGACGAGAGCCCGAGCGGCCGGGTCGTGAGCACCGTGGCCGAGGCGTTCCTGCCGATGCCGGACGGGGCCACCGTGCTGACCGTCCAGTTGTCCACCTCGGACACCGAGGACTGGGACGTGTACACCGAGGTGTTCGCGGACCTGCTCCGCACCGTCCAACTCGCCTGGGACGGCGTGTCGGTGGCCCCGGCGCCGGTGCCGGTCGGCCGGGCCGTCCCGGCCCAGCAGGCCGCCGCGACGGTGCCCGCCCAGGCCCAGGCCGCTTCTCCGGCCGCTCCCCCGGCCACACCGCCGGCCGCGCCGCCCGCGCCGCCGGTGCAGGCGCCGGTCGTGGCGCCCGAGCCGCCCGAGAGCCCATCCGGGACGGCGGTGCGGGTGCCGCCCTCCGACTTCAACCCCTTCGCCACCCCGGCCCCCGGCGACCTGCCCGCGCAGGCGACCGGCTCCCCGACGCTGGCCTCCGCCGACGCGTTCGCCGCGCCCGCACCCGCGCCTGCACCTGCCGCACCCGTGCCGGAGCCCGTGCGAGCGGCCGAGGACGAGGAGCCCAAGGGCCGCCTCGTCAAGGTCCCGCCGCCGGACTTCAACCCCTTCGCCCAGACCACCTCCCCCGCCCCCGCCCAGCCCCAGGCCCCGGCCGCGCCCGCCGCCGACCCGTTCGGCGGCAGCGACCCGTTCGGCGCTCCCGACCCCTTCGGCGCCCCGGCAGCCCCGGCGGCCCCGGCGGCGCAGCCCGAACCCGAGCCCGAGCAGGCCGACCCGACCAAGGGCCGCCTGGTGAAGGTCCCGCCGCCGGACTTCAACCCCTTCGCACCCCCGGCCCCCAGCGCCGCGCCCACCGCACCCGCCGAGGAAGCCGAAGAGGCCGACCCCACCAAGGGCCGCCTCGTGAAGGTCCCGCCGCCGGACTTCAACCCCTTCGCCCAGACCACCTCCCCCGCCCCGGCCCAGCCCCAGGCCCCGGCCGCGCCCGCCGCCCCGGCGCCCACTCCGGCCGCGGCCGCGCGCCCGGCCGCCGCGGACCCGTTCGGCACGACCCTCTCCTCCGAGCCGTCCGACCCGTTCGGCACCGTGACCAGCCCGTCCGCGAGCGCCCCGGCCCCGAGCCCGGCCATCCCGCCGCGTCCGAGCGCCCCGCCGATCGTCCCCGCGGCGGAGCCGGAGGAGGCCGACCCGACCAAGGGCCGCCTGGTGAAGGTCCCGCCGCCGGACTTCAACCCCTTCGCACCCCCGGCCCCCAGCGCCGCACCCGCCGAGGAAGCCGAAGAGGCCGACCCCACCAAGGGCCGCCTGGTCAAGGTCCCGCCGCCGGACTTCAACCCCTTCGCCCAAACCACCTCCCCCGCCCCGGCCCAGCCCCAGGCCCCGCCGCCCCCGCCCGCCGCCAGCCCCTTCGGCTGAGCCCCGACCCCACCCCGTTCCCCGGGCCCCGCAACCGAAGGGCCCGGGGAACGGCCGTTTCCCGCCGTCCTGTCAGCGCCTCCTGCGAAGATCACCGCACCCCCACCGCAGGAGACCGCCATGGGCACCTGGAGCACCGGTCCGTTCGACAACGACACCGCCGCCGACTTCGCCGGAGACCTGGACGAAGCCGCCCCGGAGCAGCGCGCCGCCCTGCTCCGCACCGCCCTGACCCGCGCCCTGCACGCGCCGGACGGGCTGGACGGCTCCGACGGCGCCCGCGCCGTCGCCGCCGCCGCGCTGGTCGCCGCCCAGTGCCCGGGCGGCGAGCCGGTCACCACCGTGTACGGTCCCGACCACCCCCTCCCCCCGCTGCTCGCCCTGCGGCCGCTCGCGGCCCGGGCGGTCCGTCGGGTCCTCGGCCCCGACTCCGACCTGACCGAGGGGTGGTTCCGCTACGCCGACTTCCTGGCCCGGCGGGACGGCCTGGAGCGGCTGCACGCCGTCCTCCGCGAGCCCGGTCCCCGACTCCCCGGCCAGGAGACCCCGTCCTGACCCTGACCCCGACCCTGACGCGCCGACGGCCCCGTCCTCACCGGAAGTTCCGCCGCGGACCGGCCGCGATCGGGGTGGCCCCGGTCGCGGCGACGGAGAGCTCCCAGAGCCGGGCGGCCGCTTCGGGGTCGACGGCGTGCGCGCGGACGCCGCCGTCGTCCACCGGGGTCTCGGGGGCGGCGGCGCGGGCGACGTCGCAGTCCTCCAGGTAGAGCCCGCCGCGGCCGTCGAGGAGCGGGGAGGTGGCGGCCCACAGGCCGGTGGCGGCGCCCCGGGAGGGGGACTTGAAATCGGCGCCGACCACGTTGCCGTGCTCGTCGACCCAGCCGCGCTCGATCTGCTCCCGGAGGGTCAGCTCGCGCTGGAGACCGGTGATGATCTTGCCCGGGTGGAGCGCGAACGCGCGGACCCCGTCGTCCCGCCCGAGCGCGTCCAGGTGCACGGCGAACAGGACGTTGGCGGTCTTGGACTGCCCGTAGGCCAGCCACTTGTCGTAACCGGTGCGGAAGTGCGGGTCGTGCCAGCGGATCCCGGTCAGGGCGTGCCCGGCGGAACTGCTGACGACGACGCGTGCGCCGCCCGCGGCGGCCAGCAGCGGGTAGAGCTCGCAGGCGAGCGCGAAGTGCCCGAAGTGGTTGGCGGCGAGCTGCCCCTCCCAGCCGGGCCCCACCCGCCGCTCCGGGGTGGCCATCACCCCGGCGACGGCCAGCAGCAGGTCGAGCCGGTCGAACCGGCCGCCGACGTGCGCGGCGGCCGAACGGACGCTGTCGAGGTCGGCCAGGTCCATCGGGACGACCTCGCAGCCCACCACGTCCCGGAGCGCGGCCCGGGCCACGTCGGGTCGGCGGGCGGGGACGACGACCCGGGCCCCGGCCGCCGTCAGGGCGCGGGTGGTCTCCAGACCGAGCCCGGAGTAGCCCCCGGTCACGACGGCGGTCCGGCCGGAGAGGTCGTGACCGGCCACGGCCTGCTCGGCGGTCGTCGCGGCGGAGAAGGGCGAGCCCAGCGGCTGCTGATCGGTGAAGGTCATGCCGTCGACGCTAGGACCTGGAGCGCGGTCCAGATCAAGCCCGGCCGCTCCCCGCGGCCTGTCCGGGCCGGACCACCGCCGCCCGCCGGTCGTCGACCTCCTCCGCGAGGACGGCCATCCGGTAGAGCGTGACGAAGTAGCCGGTGGCGTACGTGTCCGCGGCGACGGCGGGGAGCAGGTCGGCGAGGAGGGCGCGGCGGTGGCGCAGGTGTTCGCGGTGGCGGGTGTCGAGCGGGCCGTCGAGGGTCGCGGCGGTGCAGCCGGCGAGGGTGGTGGCCAGGGTGACGAGGGATTCGCCGCCGGGTTCCCGGTCGTACCAGTCCGGGGGGAACCGCAGGGCACCGAACTCCTCCAGGAGTTGACCCAACAGTTCGATCTCACGTTCGAGCATGGTAGTGATCATGCCGCACCACGGGGCAGTTGGGAACGCGTGTCGCGCACATCACCCCCACCTCTCCCCCGCGCCCCGGCGCCCCTCGGACACCGACCGACGGAACGTCACCGACCGGCCACGGAGCGCCCTGCCGCCGTTCGGAGCGCCGACTCCCTTCCCCCTCCCGGCACTTCCCCGCGATCCGAACCCATTACCATCCCATTACCCAGCCCCTGTCGGGGGCGGGACGGCCCGCTCCTCCGACGGCGGCCCCCGCCAACGGCCTGGCGCAGCAGCCGGGTTCAGGCGCGACGCGCGAGGTGCACCACGTCGGGCACGCCGCGCTCGACCGGGATCTCCTCGGTGCGCACGTCGGTGAACCCGGCCGCCCGCAGCGCCCGTTCGAAGGCGGCGGACGGCTGGGCGCTCCACACCGCCAGCACCCCGCCGGAGTTGAGCCGGGCGGCGGCGCGGGCCAGCCCGGACGGCCCGTACAGCCGGTCGTTCTCCGCGCCGACCGTCCAGTCCGGGCCGTTGTCGATGTCGAGGCAGAGCGCGTCGTACCGCTCGCCGTCCTGCGCGAGGTACGCCACCAGGTCGGTGTGCAGGACCTCCACCCGCGGGTCGTCCAGCGCCCCGGCGGAGAACGCGCCCAGCGGGCCGGTGCGGTGCCAGTCGATGATCGCGGCCTCCCGCTCGACCACCGCGATCCGCCCCCAGCGCGGTTCGGCTGCGGCGTGCGCCAGCGAGAAGCCGACGCCCAGGCCGCCGATCAGCACGCTGGGCCGCTCCACCGCCGCGAGCCCGTCCAGCGCGGCCGCCACCAGCAGCCGTTCGGAGCGGCCGTCGACGGTGTCCATCAGGAAGCAGCCGTTCACGATGACCTCGCAGTGCTCCCCGCGCCGCCGCAGCACCACCTCGCCGCTCCCGCTCTCCCGGCGGTCGAGCACCTCGGCCTCGGCCAGGCCCTGACGGCTGGGCAGCGCGGCCCCTGCGGGCTCCACGGGCAGCGCGGGCAGCACGGACATGCGGCAACTCCTGGGAAGGTCGACACCGGTCGTTGACCCACTGACCCTAACCGACCCGGCCGGTCACCGTCGGCTACCCCTGCGGATCGGGCGTCACCCCGGCCGGGGCGATCGGCGCCCCGCCCTTCACCTTCGGGTCGCGCCGCCCGCGCCGCTCCAGCCACTTGGCGAACCAGGACAGCAGCAGACACATGCCGATGTAGACCGGGGCGATCACCATCACCACGGGGATGAACGGCAGGTCGTAGTCGAGGTTGGTGGCGATCAGCTTCCCGGCGTGCAGGAACTCCTCGTAGGTGATCAGGAACCCCAGCGAGGTGTCCTTCAGTGCCACCACCAGCTGGCTGACGATGGTCGGCAGCATCGCCCGGTTCGCCTGCGGCACCAGCACGTACGCCATCACCTGGGTCTTGCGCAGCCCCAGCGCGTACGCCGCCTCCTTCTGCCCCTTGGGCACCGCGAGCACCCCGGCCCGGAACACCTCGGCCAGCACCGAACCGTTGTACAGCGTCAGTCCGGCGACCAGCGCCCACATCGGCGGCGCCTTGAGCGCCACGAAGATGAAGAAGATCATCACCAGCAGCGGCATCGCCCGGAAGAACTCCACCACCAGGGTGCACACCCAGCGCACCGCCCGGTGGTCGGAGAGCCGCCCGGCGGCGAACAGCGCGCCGAAGGGGAGGGCGAACAGGACCGTCCAGCCGAAGGCCTTCAGGGTGTTGCCCAGGCCGCGCAGCAGCAGCTCCTGGACGCCCTGGTACTCGAAGGGCATCCACTTCTGGTACGTGAACTGCTGGGTGTGGAACAGCATGTAGACCACCCAGCCGACCACGGCGGCGATCACCAGCAGCGACAGCCAGCCGTACAGCCGGTGCCGGGCCAGCGCCTTCGGGCCGGGCACGTCGTACAGCGCGGAGGACTCCACCGTCATCGGAACACCTCCGTCATCGGGGACGGCTCCGTCATCGGGACACCGCCACCCGTCGCTCCAGCAGGTTGAACAGGGCGCTGATCGCCAGCGTCAGGACCAGGTAGCCCACCGCGATCCAGACGAAGGTCCAGACGATGCCGTAGCCCAGCTCGTTGAGGGTGCGGTAGGTGCCGAGCAGTTCGACCACGCTGAACGAGCCCGCGATCGCGGTGTTCTTCGCCAGCGCGATCATCACGCTGCCCAGCGGGGCCACCACCGCCCGGTACGCCTGCGGCAGGACCACCAGGCCCAGCGTCTGGGTGAACGTCAGCCCCAGGCTGCGGGCCGCCTCGCCCTGCCCGACCGGCACCGTGTTCACCCCGGAGCGCAGCGTCTCGCAGACGAACGCCGAGGTGTAGCAGCCCAGCGCCAGCACCGCGAAGGTGAAGAACGGCAGCGTGATGTCGAACCGGGGCAGCCCCAGCACCACGATGAAGAACAGCAGCGTCAGCGGCGTGTTCCGCAGCACCGTCACCCACCCGGTCCCGAACGCCCGCAGCGGCTTCACCGGCGACACCCGGAACCCCGCGACCACCACCCCGAGCACCAGCGCCAGCGCCGCGCTCACCAGGGTCAGCCGCAGCGTGCCGAGGAACCCGTGCCAGTACGTGGACCAATTGTCGGTCAGGACGTGCACCGTCCTCCTCCCTCCTACTGGTACCGGTCGATGGCCGGCGGCTCGGGCGCGGGCACCCCGGACAGGCCGAGCGTCGCCTCGTACGCCTTCTTCCAGTCGCCGTTCTGCTCGTGCCGCTGCAGCGCGTCGTCCAGCGCCAGCCGCAGCACGGTGTCGCCCTTCGGCACGCCGATCCCGTACGGCTCGGTGGAGAACGGCTGCCCGGCGATCTTCAACTCCTCGGGCACCTTCGCCGCGTAGCCCTGCAGGATCGCGTTGTCGGTGGTCACCGCGTCGACCTGGCCGGTGATCAGGTTGTCCACGCAGGCCGAGTAGGTGTCGTAGCCGATCAACTTGGCCTGCGGGTAGTCCTTCTGGATCCGCTGGTACGGGGTCGCCCCGGCCGCCGAGCAGACCTTCCGCCCGGCCAGGTCCTGCGGGCCGTCGATCTTCGTCTCGTTCTTGCGCACCAGCAGGGACTGCCCGGCGATGAAGTACGGCCCGGCGAAGCCGACCAGCTTCTTGCGGTTGTCGTTGATGGTGTAGGTGCCCACGTAGTAGTCGACCTGCCCGTTCTGCAGCGCCGTCTCGCGGTTGGCGGAGGCGATGGTGCGGAACTCGATCCGGTCGGGGGCGAAGCCCAGGTCGGCGCCGACCATCCTGGCGATCTCGATGTCGAAGCCGGCGTACTCGCCGGTGGCCGGGTTCTTCTGCCCCAGGTACGGCTGGTCCTCCTTGGCGCCGACCACCAGGTGGCCGCGCGAGCGGGCCGCGTCCAGGGTCGGCGAGCCGGTGACGGTGTCGCTGCCGCGCACCTGGTAGCTCGGCAGCGCGCCCGCCTGCGGGCCCTTCGGCGGCGGGGTGCCCTCCTTGCCGCAGCCGGAGAGGCCCGCCAGCACGGCGAGCACCGCCAGCAGGGGCGCGACGTGTCTCCTCACCCGGACCACCTCAGTGCTTCAGGATCTTGGAGAGGAAGTCCCGGGCCCGTTCGCTGCGCGGGTCCGCGAAGAACTCCTCGGGGGCACGGTCCTCGACGATCCGCCCGTCCGCCATGAACACCACGCGGTTGGCGGCCGAGCGGGCGAAGCCCATCTCGTGGGTGACCACCACCATGGTCATGCCCTCGGCGGCCAGCGCGCGCATGACCTCCAGCACCTCGTTGATCATCTCGGGGTCGAGCGCGGAGGTCGGCTCGTCGAACAGCAGCGCCTTCGGGTCCATCGCCAGCGCCCGGGCGATCGCCACCCGCTGCTGCTGGCCGCCGGACAGCTGCGCCGGGTACTTGGCCGCGTGCGCCGCCAGCCCGACCCGCTCCAGCAGTTGGCGGCCCTTGGCCTCGGCCTCGGCCTTCCCCCGCTTGCGGACCTTGACCTGCGCGAGCGTGACGTTCTGCAGCACCGTCTTGTGCGCGAACAGGTTGAAGGACTGGAACACCATCCCCACCTCGGCGCGCAGCTTCGCCAGCCCCTTGCCCTCCGCGGGCAGCGGCCGCCCCTCGATCAGGACGGTGCCGCTCTCCACCGTCTCCAGCCGGTTGATCGCCCGGCACAGCGTGGACTTGCCCGACCCGGACGGGCCGATCACCACCACCACCTCGCCCCGGCCCACCGTGAGGTCGATGTCCTGCAGCACGTGCAACTGGCCGAAGTGCTTGTTCACCCCGCGCAGTTCGATCAGCGGCTCCCCGACCGACGCCCCCGCGGCTGCCCCGGTGCCTTCTCCCGCGCCTTCCCCCGCGCCTTCCCCCGGGGCCCTCACCTGGCGCGCCGCCCCTTCAGCAGCCAGCCCAGCGCCGTCCCGGCGAGCAGCGTCGCCAGCAGGGCGATCCACAGCGGGCAGGTCACGGTGAACACCCAGAACTGGATCTTCACCTTGTCCAGGTTGGCGAACAGGAACCAGATCGCCAGCACCACGATGACGCCGATGCCGATGTACCTGGTCGGCACACCCGCGATCTCGCCGCGCTGGGTGCCCGACGGGGAACCACCTGATGTCTTGGTCACCCCCGCAGTCTGCGCCCGCCCCGTCCACCGGTCGGCTCGCCACCCCGCCGCCGACGCCCATTCACCCGTCCGCGTCACGCCCCGCGGGGCCTCCCCCGGCCCCTCCGGCCCCCTTGACCGCTCGCCGGAACACCGCTTGGCTGACGCTCGCCGTCATCACGACGGTTCGTCAACTCAATTGCACGGGGGACAAGTTGATCACCTCTCACCGAACCGGACGCCGCGTTGCCGCCCTCGCCGCCGCGCTGGCCGCCAGTTGCGCGCTGATCGGTGCGGCCGCCCCGGCCTCCACCGCGGACGTCACCTCCGGGGCCTCCCGCCCCACCCCCTTCACCCTCACCAGCCCGGACTTCCGCGACGGCGGAAAGCTGCCGCAGTGGACGGAGTTCGGCGGTCCGGGCTCCGAGGGCGCCCCCTGCCAGGGCAAGAACCTGGCGCCCCGACTGAACTGGCGCAACGCCCCCGCCGGAACGCTCGGTTACGCCCTGCTGGTGAACGACCCGGACGCCCCGCTCGCGGGCGGCTGGCACCACTGGGTGCTCTACGACATCCCCGGCAGCGCGACCCGGATCGACGGCCACGGCGCCCTCCAGTACACCCAGGGCGCCAACAGCTTCGACACCAACGGCATGCCGGTGGTCGGCTGGGGCGGCCCCTGCCCGCCCGCCACCGGCCAGGTCCACCACTACGTCTTCACCCTGTACGCGCTCTCCACCCCCACCCTCCCGTCCGCGGGGCTGACGTACGAGCAGGTCACCGGCGCCATCCAGCCCTACGTCCTCGGCGCCACCACCATCGTCGGCACCTTCAAGCTGCCCGCCTGACGCCGCCCGCACCGCCCCGGCCGCGTGCGGGCGGCCGGGGCGGCGGGCCCCGCTCCCCCGTGGAACCGCAGGGGCTACCCCTCGTCCCGCCAGGAGCGCCAGAGCGCCGCGTACGGCCCGCCGGAGGAGACCAGCTCCGGGTGCGACCCGTACTCGGTGATCCGGCCCTGCTCGACCACCGCGATCACGTCGGCGTCGTGCGCGGTGTGCAGCCGGTGCGCGATCGCCACCACGGTGCGGCCGGCCAGCACCCGGGACAGCGAGCGCTCCAGGTGCCGGGCCGCCCGCGGGTCGAGCAGCGAGGTGGCCTCGTCCAGCACCAGGGTGTGCGGGTCGGCCAGCACCAGCCGGGCCAGCGCCAACTGCTGGGCCTGGGCGGGCGTCAGCGCGGTGCCGCCGGAGCCGACCTCGGTGTCCAGCCCGTCGGGCAGCGCGTCCACCCACTCCGTGGCGTCGACCGCGGCGAGCGCGGCCCGCAGCTCGGTGTCGTCGGCCTCCGCCCGGGCCAGGTGCAGGTTGTCCCGCAGGGTGCCGACGAAGACGTGGTGCTCCTGGTTGACCAGCGCGACCTCGGTGCGCACCCGCTCGGCCGGCATCCGCGACAGCTGCGCCCCGCCGAGCGTGACCCGGCCCCGGCCCGGCGCGTAGATGCCCGCCAGCAGCCGCCCCAGCGTCGACTTGCCCGCCCCCGACGGGCCGACCAGGGCGACCCGGCTGCCCGGCTCGACGTCCAGCGTGATGTCGCGCAGCACGTCCGCCCCTTCGCGGTAGCCGAAGCTGACCTGCTGGGCCTCGACCCGGCGGCCGTCCGGGCGCAGCGCCGCGTCGGTCTCCGGCGCGGCGACCTCGCGGACGCCGACCAGCCGGGCCAGCGAGGTCTGCCCGATCTGCAGTTCGTCGTACCAGCGCAGGATCCGGGAGACCGGGTGCACCAGGGCCTGGGCGTACAGCACGCCGGTGGTCAGCCGGCCCGGGCTGACCCAGCCGTGCAGGGCGAACAGGCCGCCCAGCACCAGGGTGCCGAGCACGGCCAGCGCGTAGGTGCCGTCCACGGTGGGGAACCAGACGCTGCGCAGCCACAGGGTGTACCGCTCCCAGGAGATCCACTCGCGGATCTTCCGGTCCGTCAGCTCCACCCGCCGGTCGCCGAGCCGCAGCGCCTCGACCGTCCGCCCCGCGTCGACCGTCTCGGCGAGCGCGGTGTTGACCGCCGCGTACCCGGCCGACTCGTTGCGGTAGGACTGCGGGGCCCGCCGGAAGTACCACCGGGAGGTGAAGAACAGCAGCGGCAGGCCGAGCACGGCGGTGGCGGCCAGCAGCGGGGAGGTCACCACCAGGGCGCCGAGCACGAGGACCACCGAGACCAGGGCGACCACCAGTTCGGGCACCGCGTCGCGCACCGAACGGGCCAGCCGGTCGATGTCGGTGGTGCCCCGGGAGACCAGGTCGCCCGTCCCGGCCCGCTCCAGCACGCCGAGCGGCAGCGCCACCGAGCGGACCAGGAAGTCCTCCCGCAGGTCGGCCAGCACCTCCTCGCCGAGCACGCTGCCGCGCAGCAGCGACAGCCCGGTGAACACCGACTGCACCACCAGCGCGGCCAGGTACCACCCGATCGCGACGGCGACCCGCCCGCCGCCCTCGGTGGCCAGCGACTCCACCAGCGACCCGAGCACCGCGGGCCCGACCAGCCCCGCCACCGTCGCCGTCCCGTGCAGGACCACCATCCCCGCCAGGCCGCCGCGGTGCCGCCGCAGCAGCATCCGCCCGTAGGCCCGCACGGCCGCGGGGGAGCCGACCGGCAGCGTGGTGACCGGCCCCTGCTCGTGGATCTTCGGGGGCTTCACAGCGCACTCCTTCGACGACTACGACTACGACGACAGCTACGACTTCGACCACGGCCCGGGCCCGGGCTCGGGCCGGTACCCCGGCGGGTGTGCGGGCGCCCGGTCACTCGGCACCCCCCGCCAGCCCCGAGCCCACCGGGTCGGCGGCCGGGCGGGCCACCGGACCGGCCCCCGCCACCGGCTCGTTCTCGTCCCGGGTGACGACGGCCCGGTAGCGCGGCTCGCCGGTCATCAGCTCGCGGTGGGTGCCGCTGGCGGCCACCCGGCCCTGCTGGAGCAGCAGGACGGTGTCGGCCTGGTCGAGCAGCAGCGGGCTGGTGGCGAAGACCACCGTGGTGCGCCCGGAGCGCAGTTCGCGCAGGCCCGCGGCGATCCGCGACTCGGTGTGGGCGTCGACCGCGCTGGTCGGTTCGTCCAGCACCAGCACCGGCGGGTCGGCCACCAACGACCGGGCCAGGGCCAGGCGTTGGCGCTGACCGCCGGAGAGCGAGCGGCCGCGTTCGGTGATCCGGGCCCCCATCGGGTCCCCCGCGCACTCGGGCGAGCCGTCGACGAGCGCCTCCAGCGCGTCCTGCGCGCGGGCGGCGGCCAGCGCCTCGGCGGGGTCGACCCGGCCGGAGCGGGGGACGTCGAGCAGTTCGGCGAGGGTGCCGGAGAGCAGCACCGGCTCCTTGTCGTGGACCAGCACCGCGGCCCGGGCGGTGGCCAGCGGCACCCCGTCCAGTGCGACCCCGCCGAGCCGGGCGGAGGGTTTGGCCGCCTCCCCCTCGGCGAGCACGGGCCACCCGCCGAGCCGGGCCGCCAACTCGCCCGCCGCGTCCGGGTCCCCGCAGACGACGGCGGTCAGCCGACCGGCCCGGGCGGTCAGCCCGCTGACCGGGTCGTGCAGGTCCGACCGGGAGGCCCGGCGCACCAGCTCCGCCCCGTCGGCAGCAGCGCCCGCCGCCCCGTCCGCCGCCGCGCCCTCCGCCTGAACGCCGTCCGCCGGGGCGTCGTCCCTGGTCAGCGAGAGCACCTTGACGGCCCGCCCGGCGGAGACCCGGGCGACGCTCCAGGCGTGCGCGGCCTCGCCGATGACCCGCAGCGGGGCGGCGAGGAAGGCGGTGGCGCCGTAGACGGCGATCAGTTCGCCGACGCCGATCGCCCCGTCGAGGGCGAGCCGGGCGCCGTACCAGGTGACGCCGATGACGAACAGGCCCGGCAGCAGCACCTCTTGGGCCTGCATCACCGCCCAGGTGCGGGCGGTGCGGACGGCCGCGGCGCGGACCCGCTGGGAGGCGGCCCGGTACCGGCGCAGGAACAGCTCCTCGCCGCCGATGCCGCGCAGCACCCGCAGCCCGGCCACCGTGTCGGCCGCCAGCTCGGAGGCCTTGCCGCCGAGCGCCCGCTGCTCGGTGTACCGCCGTTCGAACGGCCCGAGCAGCGGCCACACCGCGGCGGCCAGCACCGGCACGCCGAGCAGCACGGCCAGGCCGAGGCCGGGCTGCCGCCACAGCACCACGGTGCTGACGCCGAGCCAGGCCAGCACCGCGCCGTACAGCCGGGCGGTGAGCTCGACGTACCAGCCGATCTTCTCGACGTCGCCGCTGGAGACGGCGACGATCTCGCCGGTGGCGATCCGCCGGCTCAGCCCGCCGCCCAGCGCGGAGGCCTGACGGGCCACCAACTGGCGGACCTGGGAGGCCGCCTGGATCCAGTTCCACACCACCTGACGGTGCACCAGCACCGTCATCGTGGTCTGCACGGCGGCCAGCAGCAGGGCGAACAGCCCGGCCGTCAGCAGGGCGCGGGTGTCGTGGTCGACGACGGCCTGGACGCCGCGGCCGATCGCGACGGGGAGCGCGGCCATCGAGCCGAGCTCCAGCGTGCTCCACAGCGTGGCGAGCACCTGGCCGCGGCGCTGGGCACGGCCCAGCCAGCGCAGGAAGCCGAGCGGGGAGCTGAGGTCGGGGCTGCCGGGGTCGGGCAGCGGCAGGGGGACGAGCGGCATGGTCGCTCCGTTGCGGGATGGGACGGGGCAGGGGCGGGGACGGCTGGACGGCCCCGGCCCGCCGGACACGGCGGAGCACGGCGGGGCGCGTCGGCCGGGCCCGGTGGGGCCCGGCGCGTCGGAGGTGCGCGGCGCAGGCGTGGTCGGCTCGTCACATGCGGCGAGCCTGACCGTCGCGGTGTGACGCACGCAACAGGTTTTCCGGCGGATCGGCCCGATCCGGCCGCCGACTCCGCCCGCTTTCATTCGTTCCGGGGAACTCCCTGACCGCGGGAATAAGTTGGTGTTCCCCACCGTTGCCACCGCTCCGGAAGCACCAGAACCACCGGAAACACCGGCAGCAGAAGCACAAACGAAGGGCGCCCCTTCCCGTGACCAGCACCCCCGCAGCACCCCCCGTCCCCACGATCACGCTGAACAACGGCGTGCGGATCCCGCAGCTCGGCTTCGGCGTCTGGCAGGTGCCGGACGCGGAGGCCGTCCCCGCGGTGCGCACGGCCCTGGAGGCCGGTTACCGCTCGGTCGACACCGCCGAGATCTACGAGAACGAGAAGGGCACCGGCCAGGCGATCGCCGAGTCCGGCGTGGCCCGCGACGAGCTGTTCGTGACCACCAAGCTGTGGAACTCGGGCACCGTCGACTGGTCCGGCGAGCAGGGCCGCGACCGGGTGCTGCGCACCTTCGACGAGTCGCTCGGCCGCCTCGGCCTGGACGTCCTGGACCTGTACCTGATCCACTGGCCGCGCCCGATGCACGGCAACGCCTTCCTCAACATCTGGCGCGCCTTCGAGCAGCTGCACGCCGAGGGCCGGGTCCGGGCGATCGGCGTCTCCAACTTCCGCGCGCCGGACCTGCAACTGCTGCTGGCGGAGGCCGAGGTGAAGCCGGTCCTCAACCAGATCGAGCTGCACCCGTACTTCCCGCAGGAGGAGCTGCGCGCCCTGCACGCCGAGCACGGCATCGCCACCGAGGCGTGGAGCCCGCTGGGCCAGGGCAAGGACCTGCTGGCCGAGCCCGCCCTGCTGGCGATCGCCGCCAAGCACGGCCGCACGGCCGCCCAGGTGGTGCTGCGCTGGCACCTGCAGTCCGGCGTGATCGCCATCCCGAAGTCGGTCACCCCCGCCCGGATCCGGGAGAACCTGGACGTCACGGGCTTCGAGCTGGACGCCGAGGACCTGGCGGCCGTCGCGGGCATCGCCACCGGTCGGCGGATCGGCCCGGACCCGGCCGACTTCGACTGGAACTGACCCCCGCCCGCCGGGCCCGTCCGGCGCAGCGCGGTTGACGATCCGTCAACCACCTTCCCGGGAACGGGAAGCACGACGGAAGGGGCCGACACCCGCCCGGGTGTCGGCCCCTTCCCGTGCGCCCGCCGGTGCCGCCCGGCCGGAGCGCGATCGCCGCCCGGGCACCGGGCGACGCTGTGCAGAATCGTTACAGCCGGGCCGTCTTGGCGAGCAGCGCCAGCGCCTGCACGTGCTCGTGCGGCTCCAGCGGAGCCAGCAGCGCCTCCTGGACCTCGCGGACCCCGGCGGTGGAGCGGTGCAGCAGCTCCTGGCCGGTCGGGGAGAGCGAGAGCAGGTTGCGGCGCCCGTCCGAGGGGTCGCGGCGGCGCAGCACCAGGCCGCGCCGGACCAGTCGGCTGACCATCTCGGCCATCGTCGCCTTGTCGAGCGAGGCGAGCTCGCCGACCGTGCGCTGGTCGGCGCCCGGTTCGGTCTCCAGCGCGTCCAGCACCGCGTACTGAGGAGCCGTCAGCTCGGTGCCGACCTTCTCCGACCAGAGCTTGGTGTGCACCTGCTGGGCAACCCGGATCAGGTAGCCGATGGCACGCTGGGCGTCCAGCGTCGGCCGGGCGTCCGCCATCACGGCGACCGCCCCCGGCTCCAGCCGGGCTATCCGCGCCATGATCCGGACGATCTCCAGCTGCTCGTCCGGGCTCAGCGGCTCGAACAGGGTCCGCTGGACCCGGACCACGCCGCCGGTCGCCTCGCGGACGGCCTGAGCGCCGTTCTGCGAGAGCGCCAGCAGCTTGCGCCGGCCGTCGGCCGGGTCCCTGCGGCGGAGCACCAGGCCCCGCCGGACCAGCCGGGCGACCATCTCGGCCATCGTCGCCTTGTCGAGCGAGGCCCGTTCGCCGACCGTGCGCTGGTCGGCTCCGGGCTCCAGGGCCAGTACCAGCAGCACCGCGAACTGCGGGGCCGTCAGCTCGGTACCGACGTATTCGGACCACAAGCGGGTGTGTACCTGCTGGGCCACGCGGATGAGGTGTCCGGGCGACTGCTGCAGTCGGCCGGGCACGCGGGTTGTCGGGATCTCCCCCAGCACCATGAAATCCGTCCCGGTGTCACGCCCGGGTGTGTGTGGGACACCCGAGCGGGGCAGTAACGGCGAGTGAGCATCCCGCTGTGAGAGAGGACGCGTCGGCCGTGCAGCCGGTGGCTGCTGGCGCACACTATACAAACGGTCGGCCTGGACCGGCAGGTAGGGGCGCAGAGTAGTCGCAGGATCGGCGAAGTTGGCATATTTCCCCCGTATGTCGGGACCACGCCCAACCCGGTTCACCCGCCCGGCCGCTTTTCGCCCTCACCCTCTGTCACCTGCGGCGCTACCCCTGGCCGGAAATCCTACTCATCGGTAAGGTTGCCGCGCTGCGCCCTGCGCAACTCATTTATTTCTCATCCACGGGTCACCGGCCCGCGCCGGTCCCGTCGTCCGACTTCGAGAGAGACGAGTACGAAGATGACCGAGCAGAGCACCTCCGTGACCGCCCCCGCTCCGACGCGGGTGGCCGTGGTGACGGGTGCGGCCCGCGGGATCGGTGCGGCCACCGCGCTCCGGCTGGCCGCGGACGGTTACGCCGTCGCCGTGGTCGACCTGGAGGAGTCCACCGCCAAGGGCACCGCCGAGGCGATCGAGGCCGCGGGCGGCCGCGCCCTGGCGGTCGGCGCGGACGTGTCGAACGCGGAGCAGGTGGAGGCCGCGGTGGAGCGGATCGCCGCCGAGCTCGGCACCCCCGTGGTGCTGGTGAACAACGCGGGCGTGCTGCGCGACAACCTGCTGTTCAAGATGTCCGAGTCGGACTGGGACACCGTGATGGCCGTCCACCTCAAGGGCGCCTTCCTGATGACCCGCGCGGTGCAGAAGCACATGGTGGCGGCCGGTTTCGGACGGATCGTCAACCTGTCCTCGTCCTCCGCCCAGGGCAACCGCGGCCAGGCCAACTACTCGGCCGCCAAGGCCGGCCTGCAGGGCTTCACCAAGACCCTGGCCATCGAGCTCGGCAAGTTCGGCATCACCGCCAACGCGGTCGCCCCCGGCTTCATCGCCACCGACATGACCGCGGCCACCGCGGCCCGGGTCGGCATGGAGTTCGAGGCGTTCAAGCAGGCCGCCGCCTCCGCCATCCCGGTCCAGCGGGTCGGCGTGCCGGAGGACATCGCGCACACCATCTCCTTCCTGGCCTCCGAGGGCGCGGGCTTCGTCTCCGGCCAGGTCATCTACGTCGCGGGCGGCCCGCTCGACTGACCGCCGCCGCGGCCGCGACACGCCGCCGCCGCGTTCGTGGTGCGCCGCCCCGGGCCCGGGTCCAGACTCGATGGCAGACCTCCCGCCGCCGACCCGGCGGCGGGCGCGCCCCGCCGGAGGGGCCGGCCCGGGCACTCCGGCGCTCCACCCACGGAGGACCTTGATGACCGATTCCACGGACAGCGAGTCCAAGCCGACCCCGGACAGCCTGCTGCACACCGGGGCGGAGAACCCCGTCGACCCCGAGGACCTGGTGATGGCCTCGGGGCGCACCCCCACCCCGGAGCTGATCGAGAAGGCCAGGAAGGACCTGGAGGAACAGGGCGCAGCAGCCGTCGAACGCCTGCTGCCCTGACCGAGGGGCCGGACCGGAAGGGCCCGGCCGTCGGGCTGCCGCTGCGGCCGAACGGGGCCGCGGGCGAGGCGGTCGATTTCCCCGGAGCGACCCGGAAGTGACCCGGGTCACGGGAAATCGACCGCCTCATTCGTCCCCGCACTACCCCGGGGGCAATTGGAGAAACCGCCGGAATGGCGCTCACCGGCGCGCCCGGGGAGCGTGATTTCCCCCACTCCCCGCCCCCTTCCCCGCACCACCGTTCCCGCCCTGAACTGCCCCTATGGAGAAACGGGGGACGACACGTCACCGGCGGGTGACAGATCCACGGAATAGCCCGGGCATCCTGGGGCGGACCGGTAATGTCGAAGCCGTGCCAGCCAAGCCCGAATCTCCCGAGCAGCAGATATCGACCGAATCGCGCACGGTTCCGGTCCGTTCCGGTCACGATTCCCGCACCGGAACGACCGATTCCGTGCTCCCGTCGATCAGTAGGCGGCACGCCCTGCTCTTCGGCCTGGTCGGGCTGCTCTACCTGGCGGTGGTGCTGGCCATCCTGTACGACTCCCCGCTGGTCGACCTGGACTGGTCGCTGCAGCAGTTGCGCCCGTACAAGCAGTGGCCCGGCGCGCTGCCGTACCTGGACATCTGGGTGATCGCGGGACAGCGCGGCCCGACCGCGATCGCGGCCTGCCTGTGGCTGGGCTGGCGCTGCTACCGCTCGCACTCGGCGCGGCCGCTGCTGGTGATGGGCATGGCGCTGCTGCTGCTGAACGTCACGGTCGGCGGGGTGAAGATCCTGACCGGTCGGCTGGGGCCGCACTACGCGCACTACGTGGGCTCGCCCGAGCTGTTCTCCGGCGGCAGCATCTTCCCCTCCGGGCACACCGCGAACGCCGTGGTCACCTGGGGCGTCCTGGCGTACCTGGCGACCCGCTGGCGGCGCACCGGTGCCGCGCTGGCCGCGCTCACCGCGGCCTCGATCGGGCTGACCACCGTCTACCTGGGCACCCACTGGATCTCGGACGTGTTCGCGGGCTGGGCGGCGGGCGCGCTGGTGCTGCTCTCGCTGCCGCTGGCCGAACCGGCCGTCGCCGCGCTGGACCGGCGGGTGCTGGCGGCCTGGCACCGGGAGGGCCGCTTCGCCCGCCCGACCGCCGCCGCGCCCCGGCCGCGCCCGGTGGCGGCGCCCCGCCCGCAATGGCCCGCGCGCCCGCTGCCGGTCCGCCCTCAGCCCGCCCAGGCCCGCTCCACCACGCCGTCCCGCACCGTCAGGTTGAGCCGGTCGGAGCGGTACTCCATGGTCAGCAGCGCCTCCGGCGCCAGCACCCGCACGGTGCGCCAGCCCCGCTCGGCGGCCAGCGCCCGGGCCGGCTCCACCGGCAGCCCCGGGTAGTCGTCCAACCGGTCCCCGCGGTCCTCGTCCATCGCCCCGCCTCCCCGTCGCCCGAACAGTCCTAGTCTGGAAAGGGTACGAGGGAGGCGGTTGCGTATGCGGCGTGCCAGGACGCCGAAGGTGTGGCTGAGCGGGACGGAGCCGGCCACCGCGCGCAGTGACCTGAAGCTGCGGTTCCTGCTGTCGGTGCTGTTCCTGCCGTTCTTCGCGCTGTGCACGGCGGGCTTCGCGGTGTGGGCCGCGCTGGCCCCCGCGGACGGCGCGCCCGGCAGCGGGACGCTGGTGGTGTTCGCGGTGGGCTGCGGGGTGCTGACCCTGGTGGCGGCGGCGGACCTGTGGGTGGTGGTGCGCCGCCGCCGCACCGAGCTGTGACCGGCTGACTACCGCGAGCCGACCGCCTGCTTGACCAGGGTGCGGCCGAAGTCCCACATCAGGCCGCTGCCGCGGTGGGCGTCGTCCATCACCTCGGTGAAGGCGTCCACGAAGCGGTCGACCTCCTTCTCGGTGACGATCAGCGGCGGGATCAGCTTGATCACCTCCAGGTGGTCGCCGGAGACCTGGGTGAGGATCCGGTGCCGCTGCAGCAGCGGGACGACCACCATCTGCGCGAACAGGCCCTTGCGGGCGGCCTGCAGCGCCGTCCAGCCGGTGCGCAGCTTGAGCGACCTGGGGCGGCCGAACTCGATGCCGATCATCAGCCCGCGTCCGCGCACCTCGGCGAGCAGCTCGTACCGCTCGGTCAGCGCCGCCAGCCGGGACCGGAACAGCTCGCCGACCCTCGCGGCGTTCTCCACCACGCCCTCCTGCCGCATCACGTGCAGGGTGGCCAGGCCCGCGGCCATCGCCTGGGCGTTGGAGCCGAAGCTGGCGGAGTGCACCAGGACGCGGTCCATCGAGGAGTACACCTTCTCGAAGATCCACGACTTGCCGAGCGTCGCCCCGATCGGCACGTACCCGCCGGAGAGCGCCTTGGCCGCGCACACCAGGTCGGGGTCGACGTCCTCCTCGGCCTGGTAGGCGAAGAAGGTGCCGGTGCGGCCGACGCCGGTCTGCACCTCGTCGCAGATCAGCAGCGCCTTGTGCGCGTGCAGCAGCTCCTGGGCGGCGGCCAGCCAGCCGGGCGGCGGGGCGAGCACGCCCTTGCCCTGGATCGGCTCGACGATCAGCGCCGCGACGTCGCCCTTCTTCAGCTCCTTGCGCAGCGCGTCCAGGTCGCCGAGCGGGATCGCGGTGTCGGGCAGCAGCGGGTCGAAGCCCTTGCGGAAGCCGCCCTCGCCGTTGACCGAGAGCGAGCCCGCGGTGAGGCCGTGGAAGGCGTGGTCGCAGTACAGGACGCGGCGCCTGCCGGTGGCGTAGCGGGCGAACTTCAGCGCCGTCTCGACCGCCTCGGTGCCGCTGTTGCCGAAGAACACCCGGTCCAGGCCGGGGGCGCGGGCGATCAGCTGCTCGGCGAGCAGGCCGGGCAGCGGGGAGCAGTCGAAGCGGGTCAGGTCGGCCGTCTCCAGCTCCATCACCTGCTCGATCGCGGCCCGGACGGCGGGGTGGTGGCGGCCGAGCGCGAAGATGCCGAACCCGGCGAGCATGTCGAGGTACTCGTTGCCCTCGGCGTCGTAGAAGTACGGGCCCTTGGCGCGTTCGTAGTACCGGTCGAAGCCGATGGTGTGCAGCATCCGGGGCAGCTGCGGGTTGAGGTAGCGGGCGTGCAGCTCGTAACGCTCGCCGCCCCGGGCGTCGAGCAGGGCGGCGAGGTCGAGCGGTTCGGCCTGGGTCACGCTGGTTCGCTCCAATCGGTGACTACTTGCGCGGCACCCTGGGCCGGTACTCCTGGGCGCCGCTCCGCGTGCCGGGCAGCAGGCGGCGGGCGTAGGCGGCGGTCTGGGCGGCGACGCCGGTGCCGGTGAGGCCGACCTCCTCGAGGATCTCACCGCGCGAGGCGTGCGCCAGGAACTCCTGCGGGATGCCCAGGTCGCGCAGCGGGGTGTCGACCTCGGCGTCCCGCATGGCCTGGGCGATCGCGGAACCGACGCCGCCGGCCCGCCCGTTGTCCTCGACGGTGACCACCATCCGGTGCGCGGCGGCCAGCGCGACCAGCGCGGGGTCGACCGGCTTGACCCAGCGCGGGTCGACGACGGTGGCGGTGATGCCGTCGGCGGCGAGCAGCGCGGCGGCGTCCAGGCAGGCGGGCGCCATCGAGCCGACGGCGACCAGCAGCACGTCGGGGCTGGGCCCCGTGCGGGCCAGCACGTCGACGCCGCCGATCCGCTCGATCGCCGGGACGTCGGGGCCGAGGTCGCCCTTGGGGAAGCGCACCACGGTGGGGGCGTCCTCGACGGCGACGGCCTCCCGGAGCTGCTCGCGCAGCCGGTCGGCGTCGCGCGGGGCGGCCAGCCGCAGCCCGGGGACGACCTGCAGGATCGACATGTCCCACATGCCGTTGTGCGAGGCCCCGTCGTTGCCGGTGACCCCGGCCCGGTCGAGCACGAAGGTGACGCCGAGCCGGTGCAGCGCCACGTCCATCAGGACCTGGTCGAAGGCCCGGTTCAGGAAGGTCGCGTACACCGCGACGACGGGGTGCAGCCCCCCGGTGGCCAGGCCCGCGGCGGAGGCGACGGCGTGCTGCTCGGCGATCCCGACGTCGAAGGTCCGCCCGGGGTGGGCGGCCGCGAACGGCCCGAGCCCGACGGGGTGCAGCATCGCGGCGGTGACGGCGACCAGGTCGGGGCGCTCGGCGCCGAGGGCGAGCATCTCCTGGCCGAACACGGACGTCCAGGAGGCGCCCGCGGACGGCGAGACCGGCAGGCAGGTGTACGGGTCGATCGGGCCCACCGCGTGGAAGCGGTCGGCCTCGTCCTGCTCGGCGGGCCGGTAGCCGCGGCCCTTGACGGTCAGGCAGTGCACGATGACCGGCCCGCCGAAGTGCCGGGCCTGGCGCAGCGCCTGCTCGACGGCGGCGATGTCGTGGCCGTCGATCGGGCCGAGGTACTTCAGGCCGAGGTCCTCGAACATGCCCTGCGGGGCGAAGGCGTCCTTGAATCCCTTCTTGGCGCCGTGCAGCGCGTCGAACAGCGGCGGGCCGACCACGGGGGTGCGCTGCAGGGCGTCCTTGCCCCAGGCGAGGAAGCGCTCGTAGCCGCGGGTGGTGCGCAGGGTGGCGAGGTGGTGGGCGAGGCCGCCGATGGTCGGCGAGTAGGAGCGCTCGTTGTCGTTGACGACGATGACCAGCGGACGGTCCTCGGCCTCGGCGATGTTGTTGAGCGCCTCCCAGGCCATGCCGCCGGTGAGCGCGCCGTCGCCGATCACCGCGACGGTGCAGCGGTCCACGCCGAGCAGCTGGTTGGCCTTGGCGATGCCGTCGGCGTAGCCGAGGGCGGTGGAGGCGTGCGAGTTCTCGATCAGGTCGTGCTCGGACTCGGCGCGCGAGGGGTAGCCGGAGAGCCCGTCCTTGGCGCGCAGCCGGCTGAAGTCCTGCCGGCCGGTGAGCAGCTTGTGCACGTAGGCCTGGTGGCCGGTGTCCCACAGGACGCGGTCGTGCGGGGAGTCGAAGACCCGGTGCAGGGCGATGCTGAGTTCGACCACGCCGAGGTTGGGGCCGAGGTGGCCGCCGGTGCGGGTGACGGCGTCGATCAGGAAGTCGCGGATCTCGTCGGCGAGCAGCGGCAACTGCTCGGGGTGCAGTCGTCTGAGGTCGGCGGGCCCGGTGATCTGGCTCAGCAGTGGCATGGCGTACCCCTCACGGCCGGTTCGATGTGCGTAGGTGTCCAGCCTGCGGCCCGGCGGGCGCGGTCGCCTGTCGGCGTGGGCCGCCCGCGCCGGGCCCTGACGTGCGGTCAGAGGGCCTTGGGCGAGGCGAGGGTCTCGCGGGCTGCGCGGATCGACTCCTTGAGCGAGCCCATGGTGGCGAGCACGGCGGTCGGCTCGTACCCGCAGTGGGCCATGCAGTTGTCGCAGCGCGGGTCGCGGCCGCGGCCGTACTTGTCCCAGTCGGTCTTCTCGATCAGCTCGCGGTAGGTGGGGACGTAGCCGTCGGACATCAGGTAGCAGGGGCGCTGCCAGCCGAACAGCGAGTAGTTGGGGATGCCCCAGGCCGTGCACTCGAAGTCGACCTTGCCCTCCAGGAAGTCCAGGAACAGCGGGCTGTGGTTGAGCCGCCAGCGCCGCCGGTTGCCGCCGGCGAAGGCCTTGCGGAACAGCTCGCGGGTCTGCTCGACGCCGAGGAAGTGCTCCTGGTCGGGGGCCTTCTCGTACGCGTAGGCCGGGGAGATCATCATCTCGTCGACCTTGAGGTCGTCGTTGAGGAAGTCCAGCACCTCGACCACGGTCTGCGCGGTGTCGGTGTTGAAGAAGGTCGAGTTGGTGGTGACCCGGAAGCCCCGCCGCTTGGCCTCCTTGATCGCCTCGACGGCCTCGGCGAACGTCCCCTCCTTGGCCACCGAGGCGTCGTGCCGCTCCTGGAGGCCGTCGATGTGGACGGCGAAGGTGAAGTACGGCGAAGGGGTGAACTTGTCGAGCTTCTTGCGCAGCAGCAGGGCGTTGGTGCACAGGAAGACGTACTTGCGGCGCGCCACCAACTGGCGGACGATCTCGTCGATCTGGGGGTGCATGAGCGGCTCGCCCCCGGCGATGGAGACCATCGGGGCGCCGCACTCCAGGACCGCGCCGACCGCCTGGGCGACCGGCATCCGCTGCTTGAGGACGCCCGCGGGGTGCTGGATCTTCCCGCAACCCTCGCACTTGAGGTTGCAGGCGAACAGCGGCTCCAGCTCGACGATGAGCGGGAACTTCTTCCGTCCCCTGATCTTCTGCTGCATGAGGTAGGTGGACACGCGGACGGTCTGGCGCAGCGGCATGGCCATGACTTAGCTCGCCTCCTGGGGGAGCGTCGAGGGCTGTGGGTTCGTCTGCTGGGCGGGCGTGGCGGCGACCTGCCGGTGCCACGCGGTGAGGGCGGGGACGGCGGCACGCAGGGCCCGCCAGGCGCGCACCCCGGCCGGCAGGGTGCCGGGGCGGATCAGTTCCCGTTCGGGGGTGTCGACCACCACCCGCAGCACGGCCGCGGGCAGGTCGGGCGCGTGCGCGGCGCGGGCGGCGAGGACGGCGGCGGCCTCCATGTCGACGGCGAGCGCGCCCTCGTGGTGCAGCCGGGCCCGCTCGGGGCCGCGCACCACGTGGTCGGCGGTGCGGTGGGTGCCGAGGTGGGCCCGCAGGCCGGCCTCCTCCAGCGCGGTGGCCAGCGCGGACGCGGAGGCCAGCGGGTGGTCGCCGCCCTCCGGGTCGGTGACCCGGTCGGCGACGATCACCTCGCCGGGCCGCACGCCGGGCCCGACCGCGGCGCCGAACCCGGCGACCAGCAGCGCGCCGTAACCGCCCGCTTCCAGCAGCGCGGCGGCCTTCTGCCCGGCGGCCCGGCGGCCCATCCCGGTGCGGGCCAGCACCGGCGGCCCGCCCGCCGCGCCGGACCAGTCGCCGCCGCGCAGCGCCCAGGCCTCCGGCCCGAGCGCGCACAGCACCAGCAGCGGCCCGTTCACTTCTCACCGCCCCGGCCGAGCGGGGTGTCGTGCACGTAGCGGCCGAGCGCGGTGACCGGGAAGACCAGGCGGTACAGGTGGTAGTTGATGGAGAAGTCCCAGGGGAAGCCGGTGCCGGTGAACTGCGGTTCGTCCCACGTCCCGTCGGGGCGCTGGGTGGCGGTGAGCCAGCCGACGCCGCGCTCGACCGCCGCGGAGTCGCGCTCCCCGGCGGCGAGCAGCGCCATCAGCGCCCAGGCGGTCTGCGAGGCGGTGGACTCGCCGCGGCCGGCCCAGGTGGCCGGGTCCTCGTAGGAGCGCATGTCCTCGCCCCAGCCGCCGTCCGGGTTCTGCCGGTCGGTCAGCCAGGCGACGGCCCGGCGGATCGAGGAGTGGTTCCGGTTGACCCCGGCGGCGATCAGCGCGGGCACCACCGAGCCGGTGCCGTAGATGTAGTTGGTGCCCCAGCGGCCGAACCAGGAGCCGTCGGCCTCCTGGTGGCGCAGCAGCCAGATGACGCCGCGCCGGGTGCGCAGGTCCCGGAGGCGGCCGGTCTCGGCGAGCATCTCCACCACGTGCGCGGTGACGTCGGCCGAGGGCGGGTCGATGACCTCGCCGAAGTCGCAGAACGGCAGCTTGTTGGGGAGCTTGCTGGTGTTGTCGGCGTCGAACGCCCCCCAGGCGCCGTCCTTGGACTGCATGCCGAGGTTCCACCGGACGGCCCGCTCGACGGCGCCGTCCAGCCGCTCGCGGTCGGGGTGGTCGATCCGGCGCAGCGCGAGGACCACCTCGGCGGTGTCGTCCACGTCCGGGTAGGTGTCGTTCTCGAACTCGAAGGCCCAGCCGCCGGGGGCCAGCCGGGGGCGCTTGACGGCCCAGTCGCCGCGGGTGGTGACCTCCTCGCCGAGCATCCAGCTGCCGGCCCGGACCAGGGCCGGGTGGTCGCCGGGCAGTCCGGCGTCGCGCAGCGCGATGGCGGCCAGGCAGGTGTCCCAGACCGGGGACTGGCAGGCCTCCAGCCAGCGCTTGCCGTCCTCGGTGTGGACGGTGAAGGAGTCGAAGGCGGCGAGTCCGGCCTTCATCACGGGGTGGTCGAGCCGGTAGCCGAGCAGCCGCAGCGCGATCAGCGAGTAGACGGCGGGCGGTTGGATGCCGCCCCAGCAGCCGTCGGCCTCCTGCCGTTCGACGATCCAGGCGGCGGCCTGCCGCAGGGCCAGGCGGCGCAACGGCTTGATGGCGTGCCGGTGGTAGCGGTGCATTAGCTGGTCGAGCCGCTGGAACAGGCCGTCCCAGGTGTGCGGCGGGGCGAGCGGCCGCCGCGGGTACGGGTCGGCCGGGTCGGTGTGCAGCTCGGTGAGGCCGAACGGGGCGGGGCGGACCGGGCGGTGCGCGGAGACCACGGTGAGCGGGACGATGGTCTGCCGGGCCCACTGGCCGAAGGAGTAGATGTTCAGCGGCGCCCAGCTGGGCAGGAACAGCACCTCGGGCGGCAGCTCGGGGAGCTGCTCCCAGGGCCACCAGCCGAACAGGGCGAGCCAGATCCGGGTGAACACCCGGCTCGCGGCGATGCCGCCGCGCTCGCGGACGAAGGCGGCGGCGGCCCGCATGTGCGGGGCGTCCGCGGCGTCCCCGGCGAGCCGGAGGGCCACGTACGCCTCGACGGTGGTGGAGAGCTCGGGCGGGCCGCCGTGGAAGGTGGCCCAGGTGCCGTCCTCCCGCTGCCGGGAGCGGATCCAGGCCGCGGTGGCCCGGGTCTGCTCCTCGGTGCGGATGCCCAGGAACTCCCTGAGCAGCAGGTCTTCGGCGTCCATGGTGACGTTGGTCTCCAGGTCGCCCTTCCACCAGCCGTCGGCGTGCTGGAGTGACAGCAGGTGTGCGGTGGCGCGGCTGAGCGCCGCCGCTGGTGAGGAATCGTCAGATCGTGCTACTGCAACTGAGGTTTGGGGTCCGAGCCTTCCACCCGCGGTTGCTGTCACTCTTACGTCACCTCTCTCTGACCACCACGAATTCGGCGAGTGCGACGAAGTGCTCGCGCACCTCGTCGGCCATGGGCACCTCGCCGAGGGCGGCGAGGGCGGTGTCGTACTGGCGGCGGGCCTCTTCCTGCGTCCAGGCCCGGCCGCCGGCCTGCTCGATCAGCGCGGCGCGGGCGGCGAGCACCTGCTCGCTCTCCTCGCCGCGGCCGGTCGGGTCGGCCAGCTGTGCGGCCAGCTCGCGGGAGGCGGTGCCCCCCTCGGCCAGCGCGGCGCACACCGGCAGCGACTTCTTCCGCGACTGGAGGTCGCTCCAGTGCGGCTTTCCGGTCACTTCGGTGGCGCCCCAGATGCCCAGCAGGTCGTCCACCGCCTGGAACGCGAGGCCCAGGTGGTAGCCGTACCGCTGGAGCGCGTCGGACACCCGGTCGTCGGCGCCGGCCAGCACCGCGCCGATCGCCGCCGAGGCCGCCAGCAGGGCGCCGGTCTTGCCGCCCTCCATGGCCAGGCACTCCTCGACCGTCACCGCGTCGCGCTGCTCGAAGGAGACGTCCAGCGCCTGGCCGTCGATCAGCCGCCGGGTGGCGGTGGTGATCAGGCGGACGGCGCGGGCGGCGTCCGCCGGGTCGGCCCCGCCGGTCACCGCGGCGTCCAGCAGGACCTCGGTGCCGAGGGTGGCCAGTGCGTCGCCGACCAGCACGGCCTGCGCCGGACCGAACACCGTCCAGGCGGTGGCCCGGTGCCTGCGCGTCTCGTCACCGTCCATCAGGTCATCATGGAGGAGGGAGAAATTGTGCACCAGCTCGACCGACACGCCGCCGGGTACGCCCGCCTGCGCGTCCGCGCCCACCGCTTCGGCCGACAGCAGGGCCAGCGCCGGGCGCACGGCCTTGCCGCCGTCGCCGGCGGCGGGCTTGCCGTCCCGGTCGATCCAGCCGAAGTGGTAGGCGGCGACGGTGTCCATCGGTGCCGCCAAACGGGCGACGGCCGCACGCATCGGCGGCGTGCAGAGCGTGCGTCCGCGCGCCAGCAGGTCGAGGACGGTCGGGGTGTCCTCGACCGTCGAGCCGGTGCGTGCCTCCACGTGCGTTCCCTCTCGGTGCGTCCGTCCGGCCGCGGCGGGCGGTCGGACGGTTGTGGTGTCGGTGGTCGGGGGGTGGGGGCTCGGCGTCATCGGGGCCACCGCCCGTCCCCCCGGTCGACCGGGAGCCGGCCGTGGCCGGCCAGGGCGGCGTCGGCCGCCGCGTGACCGCTGCGCACCGCACCCTCCATGGTCGCTGGCCAACCGGTGGCCGTCCAGGACCCCGCGAGCAGGACGCCGGGCGCCCCGGTGCGCGCGCCGGGGCGCAGGGCGGCGGTGCCGGGCGCCGGGTCGAAGGTCGCGGTGCGCTCCCGGGTGACGAAGAAGTCCAGCACCCGGGCGCCGCGGGCGGCGGGCAGCAGCCGCTCCAGCTCCGGCAGGTAGCGGGCGCGCAGCTCGGCGACCGGCAGGTCGATCTCGTCCTCGACGGCGGACTGCGAGACGGCCAGGTACTGGGCGCCGGGGACGGCCAGGCCGGAGTGCCGGGTGCGGTCGAAGACGAACTGCACCGGGGAGCCGAGCGCCGCGAAGAACGGGCGGCGGATCAGCGGCCGGTCGTAGACCACGTGCACGTTGAGGATCGGGGCGGTGCCGAAGTCGGCCAGCCGGTGCTGCTCGGGGAGGGCGCCGGGCGGCAGCAGGGCGGCCGCGGCGTCCTGGGCGCCGGCCAGCACCACGGTGTCGGCGGTGAGCAGCTCGCCGCCCTCCAGCCGGACGGCGTTCTGCTCGGCGGCCTTCAGCTCGACGGCCCTGGTGCGCAGCAGCACCCGCACCCCGGCCCGCTCCAGCTCGGCCGCGGCCCGGTCGTGGTGGATCCCGCCGAGCGGGACGTTGGCCATGCCGATGTCGGCGGCGCCCGGCTCGGAGAGCAGGCCGGTCTTGAAGACCATCGCGGCCAGCGCCATCGAGGTGCGGTCGGCGGTGGCGTTCAGGGTGGCCACGCCGACGAGGTCCCAGACGGCGGCCACCGTGGCGGGGGTCTGGCCGTGCCGGCGCAGCCACTCGCCGAAGGAGAGGTCGTCCAGCGCCGGGTCGGTGAGGTCGAGCCGCTGCAGGGCGAGCGCGCCGCGCACCACCCGCAGCCGGTCGGCCGGGGACAGGTGCCGGTAGGTGGCGAGGCTGCCGGCCAGGTGCAGCGGGACGGGCAGGTCGGCGCGGCGCAGTCGGCCGAGGCGGCGGGTGCCGTCGGCGGCGACGGAGAGCACCGGCACGTCCAGCCGGGGCTGGAGGTCGACCAGGGCGCCCGCGCCGAGCCGGTCGACCAGGCCGCGGTAGGCGGTGCAGCAGCGCAGGTAGACGTGCTGGCCGTTGTCCACGGTCAGTTCGCCGCGCTTGAAGGAGAAGGCCAGGCCGCCGAGCCGGGGACGGGCCTCCAGCAGGGTGGTGCGCACCCCGGCGTCGGCGAGGCGGAGGGCGGCGGTGATGCCGGCCAGGCCGCCGCCGACCACCACGGCGGTGCGCTCGCGCGGCGCTGTCGGCGTGCTCATCGGCCCTCCCGGACGGCAGTGGACGGTGGGCACAACAACGTGCGCATGCGTCGTGATTCCCCGTTGACACAGCGTGACAGAACTGGCGCGAGAATCAAGAACGCCCTCCGGCGAGCCCGGACAGCGCCACGTACGCCTTCTCCCAGCCGGGCAGCGAGACCCGGCCGCGGAGCACCGAGTGCGGGTCGGCGGCGATCCGGCCGAGCAGGCGGTGGTAGATGCCCGCCATCGCGGCGGTGGCGGCGCGGCTGCGGCGGTCGAGCATCGGCAGCAGGCGCAGGCCCTCCTCGAAGGCGGCCTGGGCGCGTTCGGCCTCGAAGGCGACCAGGCCGGTGAAGTCGGCGCCCACCGGGAGGGTGGGGAGGGCGAAGCCCTGCTGGCAGCCGAACCGGACCAGGTCCTCGGTGGGCAGGTAGGTGCGGCCGTTCAGGGCGTCCTCGCGCAGGTCGCGCAGGATGTTGGTGAGCTGCAGGGCCAAGCCCAGGGTGTCGGCGTACTCGGCGCCGCGCTCCCGGTCCTCGCAGCCGTAGACGCCCAGCGAGAGCCGCCCGATCGAGCCGGCCACGCAGCGGCAGTAGACCTTGAGCTCCTCGAAGGTGGCGTACTCGACGCCCTTGAGGTCCATCTCGACGCCGTCGATCAGCTCGTCGAAGCCGCCGAGCGGGATCGGGAAGCGGCGGGCCGCGTCCGCCAGGGCGACCTTGATCGGGTCGGTGTCGTCCTCGCCGACCGCGCCCGCGCGGACCTCGTCCAGCAGGGCGCGGGTGCGGGCCAGCGCCTCGGTCTTCTGTTCGGCGGGCAGTTCGCCGTCGCCGATGTCGTCGACCCGGCGGGCCAGCGCGTAGAGCGCCGACATCGCCAGTCGCTTGGCCTCGGGCAGCAGCCGGATGCCGTAGCTGAAGTTGCGGGCCTGCAGGGCGGTGACCGCCTCGCAGTACCGGTAGGCCGCCATGACCGGCGCGGACGCCAGTGGTGATGCCCCCACGCGGGCGCTCACCTTCCCTTCGCGAAGAGTGCCGCCGCCCGGCCGGCCAGGCGGCGCTTGTCGGGCTTCGCCCGGTGCGCGAGCACGTCGAACCCGGCCGCCTCGACGGCGTCCAGGGCCGCGTACCCGCCGGCGGTGAATCCCGCCAGCAGCAGTCGGAGCCTCCCGTGAACCGTACCCACCAGCGGTGCGCCGCGGTCGAGCAGGGTCCGGGCCCGGCTCGCCTCCCAGGCGATCAGCTGGCGCACGCCGCGGGAGGCGGTGGCGGCGGCGAGGTCGTCCTCGGTGACGCCGAAGGAGGCGAGGTCCTCCAGCGGGAGGTAGATACGGCCGCGCCGCAGGTCCTCGGCGACGTCCTGCAGGTGCTCGACGATCTGCAGCGCGGTGCAGATGGCGTCGGAGAGCTCGATCCGGTCGGGGGTGGCGCGGCCGGCCAGGGCGAGCACCAGGCGGCCGACCGGGTCGGCGGAGAGGGTGCAGTAGTGGCGCAGGTCCGCGTAGGTCGGGTAGCGGGTGGTGGTCTGGTCCACCCGGTTGGCCTCGATCAGGCGGCGGAACGGCTCGGGGGTGACGGCGTGCCGCTCGATCAGCGGGACGAGGCGGCGCACCAGCGGGTGCCGGGGCTCGCCGGGGTCGGTGCCCAGGACGGTGCCGTGCGGGGCCCGGTCGTCGCCGAGGGCGGTGGCGAAGGCGCGGTCGAGGTCGCGCTCCAGGCCGTCCAGCAGGGCGAGCCGGAAGCCCGCGTCCCCGGGGCCGCCCGGGACGTCCAGCAGCCGGGCGACGGCGGCCGGGTCGGCGAGGTCGCCGTCGCCCGCGTCGTCGACCAGGCGGGCGTAGCCGTAGACCGTCATCAGGTCGCCGCGCCAGGCGGCGGGCAGGAAGCCGGGGGCGACCGGGAAGTTCTCCAGGTCGGCCTTGTCCAGCGTCGCCGCCATTGTCTGGTTATCCGACTTAGTTGAATCCGACACTGCCGTCACTCCCCCGTTCTACACCGGGCCGCGCCGCCTCCGCGCCACGGACACGCATCCGTCGACTCCCCTTCACCCGCCGCACGGCGCAGGGCCGGTGCCCGGGGATCCGCTCCCCGCGCACCGGCCCTGCACCCCGCGGCCCGCTCCCGTTCAGGGGCGGTCGCCCTTCTCGTACCGGCGGACCACCTCGTCGGTGTGCCCGTCCATGATCAGCTCGCCGTGCTCGATCCAGATCGTCCGCTCGCAGGTCTCGCGGATCGCGTTGTTGTCGTGGCTGACCAGGAAGACCGTGCCGGCCTCCTTGCGCAGCTCGTTGATCCGGGCCTTGGAGCGCTGCTGGAAGCCCTGGTCGCCGGTGGCGAGGGCCTCGTCGATCAGCAGCACGTCGTGGGTCTTCGCCGCCGCGATGGAGAACCGCAGGCGGGCGCCCATGCCGGAGGAGTACGTGCGCATCGGCAGCGAGATGAAGTCGCCCTTCTCGTTGATGCCCGAGAAGTCGACGATGCTCTGGTAGCGCTCGCGCACCTGGGCCGGGGACATGCCCATCGCCAGGCAGCCCAGCACCACGTTGCGCTCGCCGGTGAGGTCGTTCATCAGCGCGGCGTTGACGCCCAGCAGCGAGGGCTGGCCGTGCGTGTAGATGCCGCCCTTGGCGGTCGGCAGCAGGCCGGCGATGGCCGCCAGCATGGTCGACTTGCCGGAGCCGTTCGAGCCGATCAGGCCGACCGCCTCGCCCTTGTAGGCGGTGAAGCTGATGCCGCGCACCGCGTGCACCTCGCGGATCGCGGGCGACTTCTTGCGGGTGATGATCCGGCTCAGCGCCGAGGTGGCGCTGCCCTTGCCGGAACCGGCGCCGTGCACCTTGTAGACGATGTGCACGTCGTCCACCACCACGGTGGGGACCCGGGCCTGGTTGTCCACCGCGGTGGCCTCCTTGAGGGTGTCGAGAGCTGCTTCAGCCACGGCCGTACTCCTCCTCCGCCTTCCAGAAGAACACGAAGCCGACGACGAAGGCGACGACCCCCCAGGCGGCGGCCATGAACCAGACGTGGTCCGGGAGGATCAGGGCCTTCGGCAACTGGTTGCCAGCCGCGTCCCAGCCGCCCGGGTAGAGCTTCTTGTCGAAGCTCTCGGGCATGAAGGCGTAGCGGATCAGGTCCATGTAGACCACCGCCGGGTTCCACGAGTAGAGCGTCTGCCAGATCGGCGGCCACTTCTCGATGAAGCTGGAGACGCTGTACATCACGCCCGAGACGTACATCCAGGTGCGCAGCAGGAACGGCATCAGCTGCGAGATGTCCGAGGTCTTGGAGCCGATCCGGGCCATCACCAGGGCCAGGCCGGTGTTGAACATCGACTGGAACACCAGCGCCGGGATGATCAGCAGCCAGCTCATGCCCGGGGTGATGCCGTTCAGCAGCACGATGACGACCAGCACCACCATCGAGATCAGCAGCTGCTGGAGCTGGATGATGGTGAAGGCGATCGGGAGGCTGGCGCGCGGGAAGTGCAGCGCGCGGATCAGGCCGAGGTTGTCGGAGATCGACCGGGTGCCGGCCTGGATCGCGCTCTGCGAGAACTGGAAGATGAAGACGCCGATGCACAGCCAGGCGATGTAGGCCGGGACGGTGTCCCGGTTGCTCATGATCAGACCGAAGACGAGGTAGAACACCGCGCAGTTCAGCAGCGGGGTGAGCACCTGCCAGAGCTGGCCGAGCTTCGCGGTGGTGTACTGCGCGACCAGGCGGGCGGTGGCGAAGGCGCTGATGAAGCTGCGCCGGGCCCAGAGCTGGCGGACGTACTGGAACAGGCTCGGCCGCTTGCCGCTGATGGACAACCCGTACTTGTCCGCGAGCTGCTTCGGGGTCAGACCCGCGTCGGAACCCCTTGGTGCGGAGAGGTTGACCGGGTCACTCAGTGTCGACACATTCGTCCTTCAGGGGGTCGTCATCCCCAGCCCCGGGGGGACGGGGCGGGAGACCGGGGCGTACCACGGAGCTCTGGTGCGTTCGCGGTCGGCTCGGGGGAGGGCCGATCCGGCCGCGATCAGATGATTGGCGGTCTGCCGAGCCTGGTCAAGCGCCAGACGGTGGACCACTTCATCGGTCGGCGCGGGCCGCAGGGCTCGCTCCAGCCGGCCCGGAACCCGCCGAGCCAGGCCCGCAGCCCCTCCTTGGAGGGACGGCGGAGCACGGTCAGCAGGAACCAGGTTCCCAGGTAGAGAGGCACCAGGGGGGCCGGGAGGTTCCGCCGGGCCAGCCAGACCCGGTTGCGGGCCACGTTGTGGAAGTACGCGGCGTGCCGGGCCGGGGAGGTCGCCGGGTGGTGCAGCACCACGTCCGGGCGGTAGTCGATCGACCAGCCGGCGTCCAGCGCGCGCCAGGCCAGGTCGGTCTCCTCGTGCGCGTAGAAGAACTCCGCGGGCAGCTGTCCGGCCTGCGGGAAGACCGCGCTGCGCACCGCGCTGGCGCCGCCCAGGAAGGTGGTCACCCGGGAGCCGTGCATCGGGTCGCTGGCGCGCAGCCGGGGCACGTGGCGGCGCTGGGTGGTGCCGGTCTCCGGGTCGGCGATCCGGAACGAGACGATGCCCAGGGACGGGTCGGCGGTGAAGGCCTCGCGCAGCAGCCGCGCCGAGTCGGTGTTCGGCAGCAGGCCGTCGTCGTCCAGGAAGAGCACCGCGTCGACGTCCCGGCCGTCCGGACCGAACAGCTCGATGCCGACGTTGCGGCCGCCCGGGATGCCGAGGTTCTCCGGCAGCTCGACGCTCCGCACGCCCTCCGGCAGGGCGGGCAGCGGGGCGCCGTTGCCGACCACGGCGAGCTCCACCGGCGGGCCCTGCTGGGCGCGCACCGACTCGATCAGGGCGTTCAGCTCGGCGGGCCGGTTGCCCATGGTGATGATCACCGCGCCGAGGCGGAAGTCGTCGCTCATCGCAGCCTGCTGGACAGCACGATCGACAGCAGGTGCAGGACGGTCTGCAGCATCGCGATGGCGGCCAGCACCACGACCGCGAGGCGGGTGAAGAACAGGTCGCCGCGGACCGCGTCGGCGATGCCCGCGGCCAGGATGAACAGCGAGGCCTCGACCGCGCCGACCAGGCGGTGGAACTTCAGCAGCGAGGCGGCCCGGCGGGCCTTGGCCACCGCGGTCGAGCGCGGCACCGAGGCGCTGTCCTCGACGGCGGTCAGGCCGGAGCGGGCCCGGGCCACGTCCACCAGGTCGGTCTCGGACTTGATCAGGATCGCGCCGAGCGCGGCCAGCGTGCCGAGGAAGGCCCACTGCCAGGCGGCGTGCGCGCCCTCGCGGTGGAACAGGTCGGCGGCGCGCAGGCCCAGGCCGGTGAGCAGCGCGGCCTCGGACACGTAGTGGCCGACCCGGTCCAGGTAGACGCCGGTGAGCGAGGTCTGCCGCCGCCAGCGGGCCACCTCGCCGTCCACGCAGTCCAGCAGCAGGTAGACCTGGATCAGCAGGGCGCCGAGGACCGCGCCGGTCAGGCCGGGCACCACCAGCGCGAGGCCCGCCAGGACGCCGGTGAGCATCATCAGGTACGTCAGGCCGTTGGGCGTGATCACCGTGACGGTCGACAGGACCCGGGTGATCCGCAGCGAGATCCGCCGCATGTAGAGGCGGCCGGCCCAGTGCTCGGCGCTCCGACGCTGCAGCATGCCCTCGGGGTGGATCACCGCCCGCAGTTCCTCGATCGACGGGCGCCGGGTGAGGTCGACCGGCGGGCGTTCAGCTGTTGACGGCTTGGACATAGTCGGCGTACGCGTCCCTGATGTCTGTGGCGGAGAGGTCGAGGTGTTCGAGGATGGTGAAGCGCCCCGGTCTGGTGTTCGGAGCGTAGTGCACCGCTTCGGTGAACTCCGCCCCGGTGAAGCCGATCTGTTCGGCGGTCACCGGCAGGCCGTGGAAGCGCAGGCGCTCCACGATCAGTCCGGCCAGTTCCCGCTCGCCCCGCAGGTGGCAGGCGAAGGCGGCCCCGAGGCCGACCTGCTCGCCGTGCTGCGCGGACCGCTTGGGGTACAGCACGTCCAGGGCGTGCGAGATCTCGTGGCAGGCGCCCGAACTGGGCCGGGTGCTGCCCGCGATGTTCATCGCGATGCCGGACAGTACCAGGGCTTCCGCGAGCGTGGTCAGCAGGTCCGGGTCCTCCAGGGTGCCCGGGTGCCGGAGCAGGTTCTCCCCGGCCGCGCGGGCCATCGCGACGGCCAGTCCGTCGACGGGTTCGCCGGTCACGGCGTTCGAGAGCTCCCAGTCCGCGCAGGCGGAGATGTTGGAGAGCGCGTCGCCGATCCCGGCGGCCACGAAGCGCTTCGGGGCCTTGGCGACGACGTCCAGGTCGACCACGATGCCGATCGGGCCCGGCACCCCGTAGGAGCCGCGCCCGGCGTCGTTGTCGAGGGTGGAGACCGGGGAGCAGATGCCGTCGTGGGCCAGGTTGGTGGCGACCGCGACCACCGGCAGGCCGACCCGCGCGGCGGCGTACTTCGCCACGTCGATGATCTTGCCGCCGCCGAGGCCGACCAGGGCGTCGTAGTGGCCGCGGCGGACCTCGTCGGTCAGCCGGACCGCGCTGTCCAGGGTGCCGTCCTCGACCGGGTACCAGTCCGCGCCGGGCAGCGCGGGCTCCAGGCGCTCGCGCAGCACCGCTCCGGAGCCCCCGCTGATCGCCACCGCGATCCGGCCGGCGGCGGACAGCCGCTGGTCGGCGAGGACGCCCCCGAGGGAGTCCAGGGCGCCCGCGCGGATCTCCACGAAGACCGGCGAGGGCACCAGGCGGGTCAGTACCGGCACGCGATCTCCCGGGCCTTGGCGAGGTCGTCGTGGTTGTCGACCTCGACCCAGGAGACCTCGCCGATCGGCTGCACGTCGACGGTCAGGCCGCGGTCGACCATCTCCTGGTAGCCGTCCTCGTAGTACAGCTGCGGGTCGCGCTCGAAGACCGCCCGCAGCGCGTCGGCCAGGGCGTCGGCCGCGGACGGGTTGATCACGGTGAGGCCGATGTACTCGCCGGTGGCGTCCAGCGGGTCCATCAGCTTGGTGATGCGGCGCACGCCCAGCTCGGGGTCGACGACGACCTTCATCTCCTCGTCGGCGAGCTTCTTGACGGTGTCCAGCGCGAGCAGGACGCCGGGGGCCCGGCCCTCCTTGATCCGGCGGTCGTTGCCGTCCAGCATGGTGCGCTGCACCGAGGCCGGGTGCACGGTGTCGCCGTTGGCGAGCAGCAGGCCCTCGGCGAACAGCTCGCGGGCGCACCACAGCGAGTAGGCGTTGTTCCACTCCTCGGCCTTGTCGTTCTCGACCAGGGTGAGCTTGACGCCGTACTTCCGCTCCAGGGCCTCCTTGCGCTCGTGCACGGCCTCCTTGCGGTAGCCGACCACGATCGCGGCCTCCCGCAGCCCGACCTCGGCGAAGTTCCCCAGGGTCAGGTCGAGCACCGTCCGCTCCCCGTCGACCGGCACCAGTGCCTTGGGCAGGGTGTCGGTGTAGGGCCGGAGCCGGCGGCCGGCGCCGGCGGCCAGGACGAGGCCGATCATGCGGGACTCCAAGGGGTCTCGGTGCCGCGCGGCGCCGATCCGGGGGGAGGTCGTACCGTGCGGGCCTGGGTGCGGCCGCGGCTGCGGCGCGCCGAGCGGGCGGCCGCTCCGGGCCGCCCGGTTTCACTGATGGTAGGCGACCCCGGCGACCTGCCAGAACGCGGCCCCGGACGGTCCGGTGATCGTTCCGGGCGCTCCGGTGAACGTCCGGTGACCGGGCCCGACCGGCGGTCGAACACTTCTGCCAGTGCTGCCGCCTCCGCGCCCGGGACGTGCGTCGCGCCCCCGCGGCGGGCGGGCCATGCGGCAGACTTGGGCCCCGAACGCCGTCGGCGGACCGGCCGGTCCGGACGACGCGCGCGCAGCCGACCCCAAGGAGCGGGACGCGGACTGCCCGGCGCCCACGGCCCGGGCGGGCGGCCCCGGTCCACCTGCCGAAAGGGGCATTGTGCCCATGAGCCCTGCTGTCAGCCCGACCGAAGCCCTCTCGCCGGAACTCGCCGACCCGTCCGGGACGGCGCCGGGCGGGATCCTGCTGGAACTGGTCGACGACGACGGCGTGACCATCGGGACCGGCGAGAAGCTCTGGGCCCACCAGCAGCCCGGCCGACTGCACCGGGCCTTCTCGGTCTTCCTGTTCGACCGCCAGGGCCGACTGCTGCTGCAGCGCCGGGCGCTCGGCAAGTACCACTCGCCCGGCGTCTGGTCGAACACCTGCTGCGGCCACCCCTACCCCGGCGAGCAGCCCTTCACCGCCGCCGCCCGCCGCACCGCGGAGGAGCTCGGCGCCGCGCCGGCCCTGCTGTGCGAGGCGGGCACCGTCCGCTACGACCTGCCGGACGAGGCGTCCGGGCTGATCGAGCGGGAGTGGAACCACCTGTTCGTCGGGCTGGTCACCGCCGACCTGGAGCCGGACCCGGAGGAGATCGAGGACACCCGGTTCGTGACCGCCGCCGAGCTGCGCGAGCTGCGGGCCGAGAAGCCGTTCTCGGTGTGGTTCGAGACCGTCTTCGAGGCGGCGCTGCCGGGCATCCGGGAGATCGCCGGGCACGACTGGTAGGCCCGGGCCCGCGGGCGCCTCAGTAGTCGGGATCCTCGTCGGGGTCGGCCTCCGGGCCGGCCCCGGCGGCGCCCGGGCCCGGCAGCGGCAGGCTGGCCCAGATCACCTTGCCGCCGTCCTCGGTGCGCTCGACGTCGCACTCGCCGCCCGCCTGCAGGGTCACGCTCTTGACCAGCAGCAGCCCGCGCCCGCCCGGGCGGGCCGGGTCGTTCTCCTGCGCCTTGGGGCGGTACGGGTGGCCGTCGACCACCGAGATCCGCACCCGGTCGGGGGTGATGGCGAGCTCGCAGACCACCTCGGGCGAGAGCACCGCCGCGTGCGTGACCGCGTTGGAGACCAGCTCGGAGACGATCAGCAGCAGGTCGTCCACCAGCTCCTGGTAGCGCTCCCCCGCCATCCCCTGGGCCAGCAGGCGGTCGCGCACGGCGTGTCTGGTGTGCGGGACCGAGGCCTCGTGCGAGACCGCCGAGAAGCGCCACACGCCGGGCTCCGGGCCCGGCCCGGGCGCGCGGCCGGGCCACCGGGTCGCGGTGACCGAGGCCGCCTTGTCCGTCTGTTCCACTGCACGCCGCCCTTCACGCGGTGACGGGAGGCTCCCGCGCCGGGGTCCGGCCGGCGGCGGCTGTCGGGAATCGGGCGTTCCGCTCAAGGCTCCCTGGTCCACAGAGGCTAGGAGAGCACCCGCCGATGACCCGCACCGGGACTGGAACTACGCGTGTCGTGAAGGTTCCCGACCGATTCGGTGCGTGTTGTGCGCCCTCCTGGCCGGTCGCGGCGCGCCGCCGGCCCACTGTTGCCGCCAGAACGCCCGTCCGAAATCGCCGCCGCCCCCCGCGACCAGCGCAATCGCCCCGGCGGCGGCCGCCCCGGCGCCCGAGTTGTCCGGTTCCGTCCCGGGCGGGGAACCGGGCGCGCGGGGTCGGTGTGCGGGGCGCCGAAAACGCAGGTGAGAAGCGCTCCCCGAGCCTGGTAGTGTTCTCTCTGTCGCCAGGGGGCGGCCGAAAGGAAGCCCCGAGGTGAACACCCGGTCCGGGTGGCGGAATGGCAGACGCGCTAGCTTGAGGTGCTAGTGCCCTTTATCGGGCGTGGGGGTTCAAGTCCCCCCTCGGACACCAGCGGAGACCCCTGCTTCGGCAGGGGTCTTCTGCTTTTCCCGGCCCGGGTGCCGCTGTCGGCCCGGCGGCCGCGGGGCCGCCGGGCCGGGCCCGGCAAGGGGGTTCAGCGCGGGGGGAGCAGGTCGGTGCGGTGGGGGGTGAGGTCGGTGACGGCGTCCAGGTCGGCCTCCACCGTGTACCGGGTGTGGGCACCGTCGGGGGCGGTCTCCTCGTCCAGTTGGTTGGCGTCGGCGAAGCCCCAACTGCCGCCGGTGTAGACGCCCTTGATCCGGCCCTCGACCGTGCCGACGGCCTCGAACGGGCCGCCCCGCCACCGGAACGTCCAGTGGGTGCGGTACCAGGCGTCGAGCTGCGCCGGGGGGACGGCTCCGGCGTCGGCGAGGGCGACCAGGCCCTGCGGGTCGAGCGCGGGGGCGGCCCGGTGGGTGGTGCCGCCGAGGACGGCGCGGCAGCCGGGGCGGAAGTGGTCGGCCTCGGAGAGCCGCCGGAGCAGGTCCAGGCGCGGGCCGAGCAGGTCGCGGCGGTGCTCCTCGGGCTCGGTGACCTCGGCGAGCGGGAAGACGCCCCGGTAGCCGGAGACCCGGCGCTTGAGGTGCTGCCGGGCGAACTCGAGGTCCTCGCCGAGGTAGTTGCCGGAGACGGTGGCGTCGACCCGGTCGGTGCACTCGAAGGGCTCGCCGCGCCAGTGGAACGTCCAGTGCACGGCGTACCAGGCGTCGAGCCGCTCGGGCGGCAGCGGGTAGCCGAGCACCGAGCCGTCGGCGGCCAGCCGGGGGGCGACGCCCTCGGGGGCGGGGGTGCCGGGGACGGGGAGCAGTTCCACCAGCGGCCACCGGCCGACGGCGGCGCGGGCCGGGTGCACCACCCCGCGGTGGACCGCGAACTCGCCCTTCACCGGCTGGTGGTGACGGCCCGAAGGGTCAGTTGTCATAGTACTTCCACAGCCCATCGCTCTTGTCGAAGCGGCCGACGGCCTCTTCCGTCCCGTCGGCGTTCATCCGCCAGATCTCCGCACCGTGCGGGAAGCCGGTGGGCCGGGCGTCCCACTCGGGGACGCCGCCGCCGGTGTAGCCGGTGCCCAGGAACGGTGCGTCCCAGTTCTTGCCTGCATTCTGCCCGGCCATGCCCGCGATCCGGTCGGCCAGGGCCTGGTCGTTGACCGCGCCGAGGGTCGGGTCGGCCTCCATGCCGTGCGGGGCCGGGAAGCGCAGTTGGTACGCCTCTGAGGCGCCGGGCGGGATCGGGGTCCAGCCCGCGCCGCCGTCGTCGAGGGCGAGGCCGTTGCGCAGGTCGTCCATGCTGCGCAGGTCGGCGGTGTCGGAGCCGCGCGCGATGGAGCCGCGGAACTCGCCGGGGTCGAAGGCGCGGCCGCCGAGCGTGGTGGAGTTCTCCAGGTAGGCCTCCGCCACGTCGGGCTTGACGATCTTGGTGACCATCCGGCCCTCGTCCAGCTTGATCGCGTCGCGGACCTGGACGACCTGGCGGGCCTGCTCCTCGGTCAGGGTGTTGGTGGGGCTGAGCCGGAGCCGGTCGTGCTCGGCGCGGTCGAGGCCGCGCGGGGCCAGCTCCTGGTCGATCTGCTGCTGGTAACCGGGGCCGTCGCGGAGCGCCGCGTTGCCGTACTGCTCGGACCCGGGCGCTCCGGAGCCGGGCTCGGTGCGCGGGGACGGGACGGTGCCGGCCTCGCCGGCCAGGGCGCCCTCCTCGCCCGCCAGCCGGGGGCCGGCCGCCTCCAGGTTCTTCGGGCCCGCGGCCTCGAGGTTCCGCGGGGCCACCGCCTTGAGGTCCTCGGCGATCCTCGCCTCGGTGGCGGCGTGGGCGGCGAGGTTGCGGGCGCCCTTCTCGGCGGCCTCCTCGACGACGGCGGCGTGCTTCTCGGCGATCTTCGGCAGCGACTCCACGGCGTCGTTCTTGAGCGCCCGGAAGACCGCCTGCTCCTCTCCCCCGCCCGCCATCAGAACGCCAGCCCTTCGAGTCCGGCGCGCAGCTCCTGCGCGTGGCCGCGGAACGCCTCGGTGTGGGCGCGCATCGCCTTCAGGTGCTGGTCGGCCAGGTCGGCGTCGAGGCTGAAGCCGTCCGCGGGGCCGCCCGCGCCCGCGGTCCGCCCCCAGTCCAGGCCGGACATGGCGTGCTCGATCTTGGCGAAGAGCGGTTTGGCCGCGGCTTCGATGATCTCGCCGATGACGTACTGGATGATCTGCTGCTTGAGCGTCTCCAGCAGCTTCTTCCCGGCCTCCACGATCACCGGCACGGCGGCCTCGGCCAGTCCGAGGGTGGCCACCGCGGCGGCCTGGTCGGCGATGAAGGTGGCGGCCATGACGCCCAGTTCGACCAGGGCCTCGACCTTCTGGGCGACGATCACCTCGGCGCCGACCTCCAGCGCCTCGGCGAGCAGGGTGCAGCCCGCGACGAGCTCCCGGGTGTGCCGCTCGGAGAGCTCGGACCAGCCGGACCGCATCCGCTGGGTGGCGGCGCCCTGGTAGGCCCGGGCGAAGGAGTCCATCGCCCGGGTCGCCTCGGCGTGCGTCCGTTCCACGGCCTGGCCGAACTGCCGCACCATGGCGGCGAAGGCGCGGACCTCGTCCTCGTTGATGTAGGGCCAGGGCACCCCGATGACGTTGAGGAACGTCACCACCGGTGCCGGTAGGTCGTCGACGGCCACTGCGCATCCCCCGTGCGGGCGTTCGGACCCGTCGCGGTCGCGACCGGTCGGGCGGCCAGACTGTAGCGCAGTGTCCTGAGGGTGCCGGGGCGGTCGGGGCGGCGTTCGGAGCGCAGGTCAAGGCTTGTTCAAGGGTTCGTCCACGGGTGCTTCCGGGGTGTTCCCGGGGGTGTTCTCAGGGCGCTTCCGGGGGCGCTTCCAGGGGGGCGGGGGCCCAGAGCCCCTCGGCGCTGCCCTCGGCGAGGCGGGCCCGGTAGGTGGTCACCTTGTGGTCGATGGCCGCCAGGTGGGACCGGAGTTCGGCGAGGCGCTCGGCGACCTCGGCGCGGTGGGATTCGAGCAGGGCGAGGCGTTCGGCCTCGTTGCCGTCACCGACGGCGACCAGGTCGGCGTAGCGGCGCAGGGTGCGGATCGGCATGCCGGTGGCGCGCAGCCGGGTGCAGACGTCGATCCAGCGCAGGTCGCGGTGGTGGTAGCGGCGGCGGCCGCCCGGGGTGCGGTCGATCCCGGTGACCACCAGGCCGGCCCGCTCGTAGTAGCGCAGGGTGTGGACGCTGACGCCCGTCCACTCGGCGGCCTCGGCGATGGTCAGTCCTTCGGCCGGGGGTTCCGGCTTGATTTCGCGCACGCTCGAAATCGTAGCGTCGGTGCCGTCACCCGGACGGGGCGTGCTTGGCCGAGGGCCAACACCCGTGGCGGGGACGGACGGAGGGAACGCGGTGTCCGAACCGGACGACCGGCGCAAGCGCCTGGTGCTCGCGGTGTGCTGCGTGAGCATGGTGATGGTGGTGATGGACATCTCGGTGGTGAACGCGGCGCTGCCCGCGGTCCGCCGGGAGTGGGGGGCGTCGGTGTCGGCGCTGCAGTGGACGGTGGACGCGTACACGCTGGTGCTGGCGGCGTTCCTGCTGCCCGCGGGGGCGGCGGCGGACCGGTGGGGACGGCGGCGGGTGTTCCTGCTGGGGCTGCTGGTGTTCGGGCTGGGGTCGGCGCTGTGCGCGCTGGCGCCGGGGGTCGGTGCGCTGGTGGGCGCGCGGGCGGTGCAGGCGGTGGGCGGGACGATGCTGAACCCGGTGGCGATGGGGATCGTGGCGACCACCTTCCCGCGGCCCGCCGAACGGGCCCGGGCGATCGGGGTGTTCGGGTCGATGTCGGGCCTGTCGCTGGCGCTGGGACCGGTCCTGGGCGGGGTGCTGGTGGACGGCTGGGGCTGGCGGGCGGTGTTCTGGGTGAACCTGCCGGTGGTGGCGGTGGGGGTGGCGGGCGCGCTGCGCTGGGTGCCGGAGTCCCGGGCCGGGCGGGCCCGGCGGTTCGACCCGGTCGGGCAGCTGCTGGTGGTGGCGCTGCTGGGCGGGACGGTGTTCGCGCTGATCTCGGCGGGGCGTGCGGGCTGGTCGGCGCCGTCGGTGTGGGGGCCGCTGGCGGGGGCGGCGGCGGCCGTCCCGGTGCTGGGGTGGTACGAGGCGCGGCGGGCGGACCCGCTGCTGGAGGTGCGGCTGCTGCGCCGCGGCCCGCTGGCGGCGGCGCTGGTGATGGCGTTCGCGGCGCTGGGCGCGTTCGCGGCGTTCCTGTTCGCGGTGACGCTGTACCTGCAGGGGCTGCGCGGGATGTCGGCGCTGCGGGCGGGGCTGTGCCTGGTGCCGGTGGGCGTGCTGATCCTGGTGCTGTCGCCGCGGACCGGGCGGGCGGTGGGCCGGTACGGGCCGCGCGGGCCGCTGCTGGTGTCGGGCGCGGCGCTGGCGCTGGCGGGCGCGCTGCTGCTGGTGGTGGTGGGGCCGCGGACGCCGGTGTGGGTGCTGCTGGCGGTGTTCGCGCTGGTGGGGGTGTTCCAGGGGACGGTGAACCCGCCGATCAGCAACACCGCGGTGTCGGGGATGCCGGGGTCGATGGCCTCGCTGGCCGCGGCGCTGGCCTCGACGGCCCGGCAGACCGGTTCGGCGGTGGGCGTGGCGGTGGCGGGCGTCCTGCTGGCGCCGGGGGTGGCGGCGGAGGGTGCGCCGGGCGGCGGGGCGGGGGTCGGGTCGGGCGGTGCGGGGTTCGTCGCGGCGGCGCGCGGGGTGTGGTGGCTGCTGCTGGCGGCGGGGGTGCTGATCGCGGTGCTGGGGGCGGTGGGGCCGGGCGCCCGGCACGGGACGGCGGGGGCTCCGGCTGGGGGCCTGACGGCGGGGGGTCCGACGACTGGGACTCCGGCTGCTGGGGTTCCGGCGGCCGGGGGTCCGGCGGTTCCGACGGCGGTGGCGGACGGCGCGGGAGCGGAGGCGGGAGCGGACGCGGACGCGGGGCGTCAGGCGCAGTCGGGGCAGAGTCCGCGGTAGGTGACCTCGGCGGTGGCGACGGCGAAGCCGAAGCGCTCGGCGGCGGGCAGGGCGGCGAGCGGGTCGCCGGTGGGGTGGACGTCGCGGATGGTGCCGCAGGCGGAGCAGACCAGGTGCTGGTGCGGCTGGTGGGCGTTGGGGTCGTACCGCTTGGCGCGGCCGTCGGTGGCGACCTCCAGCACCTCACCGAGGGTGACGAGTTCGCCGAGGGTGTTGTAGACGGTGGCGCGGGAGATCTCGGGCAGGCGGTCGGCGGCGCGCGCGTGCACCTCGTCCGCGGTCAGGTGGACGTGGTCGCCGTCCAGCACCTCGGCGACCACCCGGCGCTGGGAGGTCAGTCGCCACCCGCGGGCCCGCAGTCGTTCCAGCAGATCACTCATCTCGTTCACCCAATCAGCTCAACATTCGCCCGAACTTTACAGCGGACGTCCTCGGCCGCCCGATTCGAGCGGGACCACCACCCGTTTACCCCTCTTCTTGACTTAGACTCGGTCTATCTTAGGATCGACTCCGAAGAAGAGCCAGACGTCCGTTGCAGAGTGCGATTCCGCCCGACCCCGGAGGGACTCCCATGCCCGAGAACGACGACGCCATCGTCACCGACCCCAAGTCCGAGGGCGCGGGCGGCTGCCCGGTCGCGCACGGCCGGGCCGCGCACCCGACGCAGGGCGGCGGCAACCGGCAGTGGTGGCCGGAGCGGCTGAACCTGAAGATCCTGGCGAAGAACCCGGCGGTGGCGAACCCGCTCGGCGCGGACTTCGACTACCCGGCGGCCTTCGCCTCGCTCGACCTGGCCGCCGTCAAGCGCGACATCGAGACCGTGCTCACCACCTCGCAGGACTGGTGGCCGGCCGACTTCGGCCACTACGGCCCGCTGATCGTCCGGATGGCCTGGCACAGCGCCGGCACCTACCGGATCTCCGACGGCCGCGGCGGCGCGGGCGCCGGGCAGCAGCGCTTCGCCCCGCTCAACTCCTGGCCGGACAACGCCAACCTGGACAAGGCCCGCCGCCTGCTGTGGCCGGTGAAGCAGAAGTACGGCCAGGCGCTGTCCTGGGCCGACCTGCTGATCCTGTCCGGCAACGTGGCGCTGGAGTCGATGGGCTTCCAGACCTTCGGCTTCGGCGGCGGCCGGGCGGACGTCTGGGAGGCCGACGAGGACGTGTACTGGGGCCCGGAGACCACCTGGCTGGGCGACGAGCGCTACACCGGCGACCGCGAGCTGGAGGAGCCGCTGGGCGCCGTCCAGATGGGCCTGATCTACGTCAACCCGGAGGGCCCCAACGGCAACCCGGACCCGATCGCGGCGGCCCGCGACATCCGCGAGACCTTCCGCCGGATGGCGATGAACGACGAGGAGACCGTCGCCCTCATCGCCGGTGGCCACACCTTCGGCAAGACCCACGGCGCGGGCCCGGCCGACAACGTCGGCGCCGACCCCGAGGGCGCGCCGCTGGAGGAGCAGGGCCTCGGCTGGAAGAGCGCGTACGGCTCCGGCAAGGGCGCCGACGCGATCACCTCCGGCCTGGAGGTCACCTGGACCAACACGCCGACCACCTGGGACAACTCCTTCTTCGAGATCCTGTTCGGCTACGAGTGGGAGCTGACCAAGTCGCCCGCCGGGGCGCACCAGTGGAAGCCGAAGGACGGCGCCGGGGCGGGCACCGTGCCGGACGCCTTCGACCCGGCGAAGAAGCACGCCCCGCAGATGCTCACCACCGACCTGGCGCTGCGCTTCGACCCGGTGTACGAGCAGATCTCCCGCCGCTTCCTGAACGACCCGGCGGCCTTCGCGGACGCCTTCGCCCGCGCCTGGTTCAAGCTGACCCACCGCGACATGGGCCCGGTCGTCCGCTACCTCGGCCCCGAGGTGCCCAGCGAGGAGCTGCTCTGGCAGGACCCGCTGCCCGCCCCCCAGGGCGAGCCGATCGACGCGGCGGACGTGGCGGCGCTCAAGGCCGAGCTGCTCGGCTCCGGCCTGACCACCGCCCAGCTGGTGTCCACCGCGTGGGCCGCGGCGGCGTCCTTCCGCGGCAGTGACAAGCGCGGCGGCGCGAACGGCGCCCGCATCCGGCTGGAGCCGCAGCGCGGCTGGGAGGTCAACGACCCGGAGCAGCTGGCGCAGGTGCTGCGGGTGCTGGAGGGCGTGCAGCAGGCGTTCAACGCGCGGGGCGGCAAGCAGGTCTCGCTGGCCGACCTGATCGTGCTGGGCGGCACCGCGGCGGTCGAGCGGGCCGCGAAGGAGGGCGGCGTCGAGGTCGAGGTGGGCTTCCGCCCGGGCCGGGTGGACGCCACCCAGGAGAAGACCGACGTCGAGTCGTTCGCCGCGCTGGAGCCGCAGGCCGACGGGTTCCGCAACTACCAGGGCAAGGGCACCCGGCTCCCCGCCGAGTACCTGCTGGTGGACAAGGCCAACCTGCTGAACCTGTCCGCCCCCGAGCTGACCGTGCTGGTCGGCGGCCTGCGGGTGCTGGGCGCCAACACCGGCGGCTCGCAGCACGGCGTGTTCACCGACCGTCCGGGCACCCTGTCCAACGACTTCTTCGTCAACCTGCTGGACCTGGGCACCACCTGGGCCCCGGTCGCCTCCGACAACACGGTCTACGAGGGCCGGGACGCCTCCGGTGCGGTCAAGTGGACCGGCACCCGGGCCGACCTGGTGTTCGGCTCCAACTCGGAGCTGCGGGCGCTGGCCGAGGTGTACGCCTCGGACGACGCCAAGGAGAAGTTCGTCAAGGACTTCGCCGCCGCCTGGACCAAGGTGATGGAGCTGGACCGCTTCGACCTGGTGTGAGCGCGGGCGTGAGCTGACGCGGGGCCCGGACCGCTGCTGCGGTCCGGGCCCCGCGTCGTTGCGGTCCTGCGGCGTTGCGGTCCTGCGGCGTTGCGGTCCTGCGGCGTTGCGGGCGGGGTCAGTGGCGCAGTTCCAGGGTGCAGCACTTGACGGCGCCGCCGGCCCGGAGCAGTTCGGTCAGGTCGACGCCGATCGGGGTGAAGCCGCGCTCGCGCAACTGCTCGGCGAGGCGGACGGCGGCCTCCGGGAGGACGACGTTGGCGCCGTCGGAGACCGCGTTCAGGCCGAACACCCGGGCGTCGTCGGCGTCGGCGAGCACCGCGTCCGGGTAGAGGCGCTCCAGGGTCGCGCGGGAGGCGGCGTCGAAGGCCTGCGGGTGGTACATCACCTCGGTGTCGCTGAGCACTGCGAGCGCGGTGTCCAGGTGGTAGTAGCGCGGGTCGACCAGCCGCAGCGGCACCACCTCGCGGCCGAGGAACTCCCGGACCTCGGCGTGCGCGGCGGCCTCGGTGCGGAAGCCGGTGCCCGCCAGGATCCGCTCGCCCACCACCAGCAGGTCGCCCTCGCCCTCGTTGACGTGCTCGGCGTCCTTGACCCGCCAGCCGCGGGCGCGGAACCAGTCGGCGTACGCGGGGCCCTCGGCGGCCCGTTCGGGGTGGCGGAAGCGGGCGCCGAGCACCCGGCCGTCCAACGTGGTGGCGCCGTTGGCGGCGAACACCATGTCCGGCAGGCCGGGCAGCGGTTCGATCAACTCCACGGTGTGGCCCAGGCGTTGGAACAGCGCGTAGAGCTGGTCCCACTGGGCGAGGGCGGTGCCGGTGTCGGTGGGCTTCGCCGGGTCCATCCACGGGTTGATGGAGTAGTCGACGGTGAAGTGCACGGGTCGGCACATCAGGTAGTGGCGCGGGGTGGCGGTTCGCGGCGACACGGTGGTGTCTCCTTCCGGGCATGGCGGAGTCGCTGACGTTCGGTCAGTTCGGTTCCGTCGCATGGGGGTTGAGGGGGTTCAGCTGCCGACGGACTGCGGGAAGGCGAAGAGTCCGTCCGGGTCGTGGCGGCGCTTGGTGGCGACCAGCCGCGGGTAGTTCGCACCGTAGTAGGCCTCGCGCCAGGTCCGCAGGTCCGGGTCGGTGAAGTTCAGGTAGGCGCCGCCGGTCGCGTGCGGGGCGACCAGGTGATCGAGACCGGCCAGGTGGGCCAGGTACGGGGCCGGGTCCTCGCCGGGCAGCCAGGAGGTGTCCAGGCTGACCAGGTAGTGGGCGTCGCGGTGCACGAAGGCGGTGGCCGCCGGGTCGACCCGGTTGATCGCCCCGCCCCAGCCGAACAGCGCCAGGCCGCAGCCGTCGGCGTTGCCGCTGGGCGGCGCGGCGGCGAGGTGCGCCAGGGCCGCGGCCAGCGCCTCGGGGGGCAGCGGGTGGGCGGCGAAGTGGGTGCGGACGGCGAACGCCCCGCCGCTGGTCTCGTGCTGGAGGTAGTCCATCGCGTCCCAGAAGTCCCGGTCGGCGACCTCCGCGCGCAGCGGCGCGGCGGTGGCGAACGCCGGGGCGAGCAGGTCGCGCAGCTCGGCGGCGGGGCCGAGGTGCAGGCCCACGGTGGAGACCAGGGTGCGGCCGCCGGAGCGGGCCACGCCGAGGCGGAGCGAGGTCTCCTCGGGCGCGGCGAGCATCAACTGCTGCACGACGGTGAGGACTTCGAGGGCGTGGTCGCCCTCCCAGAGCAGCAGGCAGGTGGACGCGGCGGGGGCCGGCACGGCCTGGAAGGTCAGGTCCAGGTTGATCCCGAAGTTGCCGCCGCCACCGCCCCGGCAGGCCCAGTACAGGTCCGCGTTCTGCTCGGCGTCGCAGGTCAGGACCGCCCCGGCGGCGGTGGCCAGGGTGGTGGCGCGCAGCGTGTCGGCGGTCAGCCCGAACCGGCGCGAGGTCGCGGCGGAGCCCCCGCCGAGCGCCAGCCCGGCGATCCCGACGCCCGCGCCGTTGCCCAGCGGCAGCGCGAGCCCGTGCGGGCGCAGCGCCGCGTACAGCGCGCCGGTCAGGACCCCGCCGCCGACGGTGACCCGGGCGGTGGCGGGGTCGACGGCGATCGCGTCCAGCGCCCGCAGGTCCACCACCAGGCCGGAGTTGACCGAGTGCCCGGCGTACGAGTGGCCGCCCCCGCGCGGGACGATCGGCACCGCGTGGTCCCGCGCCCACTCGATCGCGCGCAGCACGTCCGCGCCGTCGGCGGCCCGCAGCACGGCGGCGGGCGCGCGGTGCGCCCAGCGCTCGTTGAACGCGGCAGAGGACTCGCGGAAGCCCGCGTCCTCGGGGCGCAGCAGGGGGCCGGTGGTGTGCTTGTCGAGCAGCGCCCAGTCGGTGGGGGTCACGGGGCGACCTCTTCGATGGTGGAGGTGCCGGTGGTGGGGTGGGGGCCGTAGCGTTCCCAGGTCTCGTGGAGGCGGATGCGGCCGTCGGGGGTGAGGGTGGGGGTGTTGTGGGTGCGGCCGCAGATGACCTGGCCGTCGGTGAGGACGAAGGTGTAGCCCATGGCGAGGGTGCCGTCGGGTTGGCGGGTGCCCGCGGTCCAGCCGCGGCGGATGCTGCCGCCGGTGATCTCGCCCCAGACCAGGTCGCCCTGCTGGTGGTAGACGGCGACGGTGCGGTGGTCGCCGTCGGGGGCGTGGAAGCGGCGGCCCTCGTAGTCGAGGCGGTGGAGGTTCGGCGGGGTCATGCCTGCCACCAGATGGCGTAGTAGGCGAAGTCGGTGTCGTGCGGGTTGGCGACGGCGTGGTCGGTGTCGGCGGGGAGCAGGACGAGGTCGCCCGCGGCGATGGGGTGGCTGGTGTCGGCGGTGCGGACCTCGCCGCGGCCGCTGATGCAGATGAAGAGTTCGCGTTCGGTGTGCTGGTGGGTGTCGGTGAGGTCGCCGGGGCGCAGGACGCACCAGGCGCCGTGGAAGGGGGTGGTGAGGTCGCCCCAGGGGTGGAGGAGGCGGAGGTCGAGGCCGTGGGCGCGTTCGAGGTGGTCGGGTTCCTGGCGGCGGATCACCAGGCCGGGCGGCGGGCCGGTTTCGGGCATGGCGGGGCTCCGTTCGAGGAGGGGCGGTCGCCTCAGCGGGCGGCGGCGGCCTGGCCTAGGCCGGCGTCGCGGGCGAGGACCAGGGCCTGGGCGCGGTCGGCGACGCCGAGCTTGCCGAGGATGTTGGAGACGCGGTTGCTGACGGTCTTGGAGGCGAGGGCGAGTTCCCGGGCGATGACGGTGTTGGAGCGGCCGGCGGCGAGGTGTTCGAGGACCTCGCGCTCGCGGTCGCTGAGCTGCGGGAACGGGTAGCTGCGCGGGCGGGTGCCGGTGCCGATCAGGGTGCCGAGCCGGGCGGCGATGGTGCGGTCGAGGATGGCCTCGCCCGCGCCGACGGCGTGGATGCCGCGGACGATCTGGTCGGCGGTGGCGCGTTTGACCAGGTAGCCGCGGGCTCCGGCGTGGAAGGCGGCGGCGACGGCCTTGTCGTCGTCGAGGGTGCTGAACACCAGGACGCCGGTCTCGGGGGCCAGGCGCAGGACCTGGCTGATCATCCGCATGCCGGTGCTGTCGTCCATCTGCGGGTCCAGGACCAGGACGTCGGGCCGGTGCCGGGAGGTGGTGGCGAGGACCTCACCGGTGGTTCCGGCCTCGCCGACCACCGCGGCGGCGCCCGTGGCCTCCACCATGGAGCGGACCCCCTGCCGGACGGCGGGCTGGACGTCGGCGAGCAGCACGGTCAGCGGCGTGGTGATCCCGTGCTGTTTCATCGTCCCCTCGCGGCGTGTGGTGGTGCGCGGTGTGGGCTACGGACTGGTCACCGGTGTGATGATTCCGTGACCTCATCATGGTCTGATCAAATCGCCACCTCAAGTGTGCAATGTCACGCAGGAGTTGGCAGATGTGAGGATTGGGCGGCGGCTTCCCGGGCCTTGCGCATGATCTCCTCCCGGCCGCGCCAGTGCGACCAGAAGGCGCCGGTGTAGCCGAGGCCGCCGAGGCTGGTGAGGAAGGGGTTGTCGGCGTAGTTGTTGTCGTGCTCGCTCATGCCCTCGACGGTGGGCAGCATGACCCGGTGGTGGTCGGCCGGGTCGATCAGCGCCCACAGGTCGGTGACGGCGCCGTGCCAGCGCTCGGCCGGGTCGGTGGCGCGGGCCGGGTCGGGCAGCAGGCCGGGCGAGAAGTAGCAGACCAGCCGGAAGTTGCCGTGCTCGTCGAACATGAACTGCCGCTCGTACTCGGCCGGGGAGGAGCACATCCGCAGCGGCTTGAGCACGATCGGGCCGTCGGCGGTGTTCGACTGCAGGCCGGGGACGGTGCGCACGCCCGCGCACTGCTCGGCGATGTCGATGCCCATCGGGGTGTACGGGAACAGGCGCAGGCCGAGCGAGAAGCCGGTGACGGTGGCGTCCAGGGCCATGAAGGCGTCCACGCAGGCGCGGACCGTCTCGGGGGTCTCCCCCGGCATGCCGAACAGCGCCTCGACCATGGTGAGGATGCCGCGTTCGTGGCACAGCCGCACCAGCCGCTCGGTGTCGGCGAAGGTGTAGTAGGTGCCGCCCTTCTCGGTGACCTTCCAGCCGCTGAGCACCTCGGGGCGGATGTGGTCGCTGCCGACGTTGACGCCGCGGCAGCCCGCCTCGGCCAGCAGGTCGGCGAACTCCTCGTCGAACGGGCTGGGTTGGCAGTAGACCCAGAGCCGCAGCTGGTTCAGCGGGTTGGCCGGGTCGGCGTGCCGGCGGCGGACGATCTCCCGCAGCAGGTTCTTGGCGTGCACCACGGAGAGGTTGAACTCGCTGTCGGTGGTGTGCTGGTCCAGGATGCCCTGCGCCGCCAGCGACTCCATCTCGTCGACCACCGAGGCGAGTTCGCGCTGCCCGTAGCGGGTGCCCTTGGCGTCGGGCTCGACGCAGTGCGAGCAGCGGTAGGCGCAGCCGTTCTTGGTCAGGATCGAGCCGAGGCCGCCGCGCCGGTAGTACTCCAGGTTGTCGACCCGGCGCGGCACACCGGAGCGCCGCCGGTAGACCGAGAGCCGGTCGACCTGCCACACCCGGGACTCGAACTGGCCCGTGGGATCCGTCGGTTGGGGCTTCCCGTGGCGGACGGTGAGCACCGCGGGCGGGACCCGGACGGCGCCGCGCTCGGTGTTGCGGATCAGACCGGGGATGGTGTCGGTGTCGCGGCCCTCGGCGATCGCGGTGGCCAGTTCGCAGAGGATCTTCTCGCCCGGGCCCTTCACGCCGTAGTCGATGCCGAAGTACTCGACCAGGGCGAACGGCATGGTGGAGAAGCCGATCCCGCCGCCGACCAGGGGCGCGTCGGTGAGCCGCCGGATCTCGGTGATGATCTCCCGGTGCTCGCCGACGAACGGGCGCTGCTCGAAGGCGTACACGGTGTCGGTGTTGCGGACGGTCACCCCGACCAGCATCGGGGAGCGCTCGGCGAAGTACTCGTGCAGGCAGGTCTTCCAGTCGTCGCGGCGGAAGGTCAGGTCGAGCACCTCCACCTCGAATCCGTCGTCCTCCAGTGCGGTGGTGAGCACGTCGAGGGCGTACGGGGCGATCGGCGGATGCACCTTGTTCGGGTTGACCAGCAGGACGAGTCGGCTCATCGGGGTTGCCTCCCTTGGGGGTTCGGTGTTGGTGGGGTCAGACCAGGCCGAGGCTGATGCCGAACTCGGGCTCGGAGCCCAGCAGGTAGGCCCCGGCGGACTGCAGGATGCGGTCCTGGGCGACCAGGTGCTGGGCGAGCACGGCGGTGTCGCGCAGCCAGCGGTCCATCGGCGAGCTGCGGTAGATCGACCAGGTCTGCAGCAGGTCGTAGGAGCGCGAGACGATCTCCCGGGAGCTGCGGAAGGCGTGCAGCCAGGACAGCGGGGAGGCGGCGCGCTCGACCGGGGTGAGGTCGTCCAGGGTGCCGCCGGCCGCCAGCACCTCCCACTGGCGGCGCATCGCGCCGTAGACGCCCTCCCGGGTCGCGTTGAACTGGCCCTCCAGCCGGGAGATCTCGGTCTGCACCCGCCAGCTCTCGGACCAGCTCCGGCCCGCCATCCGGTCGTAGCGGGTGCTCGCCACCTCGCGGACGTGGTCGAGCGCGGCCCGGGCCACGCCGAGCGGGACGCCGCACATCGCCCGGGTGAAGGAGTCCGGCTGGGTGAGCGGGCCGGGGCGGCCCTGCGGGGTGGCGAAGGTGTAGGTGTGCTCCTCCGGGACGAACACCCCGTCCATGGTGTAGTCGCAACTGCCGCTGCCGCGCAGGCCGGTGGTGTTCCAGTTGTCGATCACCTCGACCTGCTCGCGGCGCACCAGGAACTGCCGGGAGTCGTGCCGGTGCTTGCTGCCGGGCGCGGCCCAGGGCTCGCCGCCCTCGTAGATGAACGCGCCGGAGGTCACCCAGTCGGCGTGCTTGATGCCGGAGCCGAACGACCAGCGGCCGCTGAGCCGGAAGCCGCCGGGGACGCGCTCGGCCCGGCCGGAGGGCTGGAGCAGACCGGCCACCACCAGGTCGAGGCGCGGGAAGACCTCCTTGGCCACGGTCTGGTCCAGGAAGTTGGCGTAGATGCCGGTGTTGGCGCCGATCACGGCGCACCAGGCGGCCGAGGCGTCGCCGTACGCGAGCGCCTCCACCACCTCGGTCTGCTCCATCGAGGTCAGGCCGGGCCCGCCCCACTCGGGGCCGAAGCACATGCCGAACACCCCGGTGGCGCGCAGCAGTTCGAGGACGTCGGCGGGCAGTGTGCGGTTGGCCTCGATCTCCCCGGCCTTCTCCCGCAGCACCGGCGCCAACTCCCGGGCGCGGCGCAGGATCTCCGTCGTCATGCTGGTCACTTCTCCTTCTGCTGGGGGTGGTTGGCGGTGCTCAGTGGAGGCCGAGGCCGATCCGGACCTTCGGCGGGCGGCCGAGCAGGTAGGCGCCGACCGACTCCAGGACGACGTCGTGGCCGATCTGGCCCTGGCTCAGCACGGCGGTGTCGCGCAGCCAGCGGTCCATCGGGGAGTCGTGGCCGATCGACCAGGTCTGCAGCAGGTCGTAGAGCCGGTTCACCACCGAGCGGGCCACGTGCACGGCGTGCAGGCCGGACAGCGGGACGGCGCCGCGCTCGGTCGTGCTGAGGTCGTCCAGCGTGCCGCCGGCCGCCAGCACCTCCCACTGCCGACGGGTCGCCCCGTACACGCCCTCCCGGGCGGCGTTGAACTCGGCCTCGCAGCTCGCCAGTTCGGTCTGCACCCGCCAGCTGTCGGCCCAACTGCGGCCGGCCATCCGGTCGTAGCGGGTGCTCGCCACCTCGCGGGCGTGGTCGAGCGCGGCCCGGGTGATGCCGAGCGGGACGCCGGGCAGGGCGCGCATGAAGGAGTCGGACCAGGCCATCGGGTTGGGCGCGACCCGCGGCTCGAAGAACGAGAAGGTGTGGCCCTCGGGGACGAACACGTCCTTGAGGACGTAGTCGCTGCTGCCGGTGCCGCACAGGCCGGTGGTCTCCCAGTTGTCGACCGGTTCGGCGGCGGAGGCCCGGACGACGAACTGCATCGAGTCGTGCTCGTGCGGGCTGTCGGGGGCGGCCCAGGGCTCGCCGTCCTGGTAGACGAACGCGCCGGAGGTCAGCAGGTCGGCGTGCCGGACGCCGGAGCCGAACGGCCAGTGGCCGCTGAGCAGGTAGCCGCCGGGGACCCGTTCGGCCCGGCCGGCCGGGACCAGCGAGCCCGCGGTGATCAGGTCGGGGCCGGTGTAGAGGGCGCGGGTCGCCTCCGGGGTGAGGAAGTTGGTGATCGCGCCGCCCATCGCGCCGATCCCGGCACACCAGCCGGCCGAGGCGTCGCCGTACGCGAGCGCCTCCACCACCTCCAGCTGCTCGGGCGAGGTCAGGCCCGGGCCGCCGGTCGCCGGGCCGTGGCCGATCCGGAACACGCCGGTGGCGCGCAGCAGTTCGACCACGTCGGCGGGCAGCGTGCGGTTGTCCTCGATCTCGGCGGCCCGCTTGCGCAGGACGGGCGCCAGCTCGCGGGCGCGGCGCAGGATCTCGGCGCCGTCCAGCGGGGTGTCGTTCGGGGTGTCGCCGGTGTTCGGGGTCTCGGTCATCGGTCCACATCCAGGAGTCCGGCGGGCATGGCGAACGGGGCGTGCGGGTCGGCGGGTTCGACCTCGGAGGTGACGGTGCGCACCAGCGCGGCGGCCGCGGCCAGGCGCTCTTCGCAGGCGGCGACGCTGTCGGCCTCGCAGATCACGAAGGAGTGCCGGGCCAGGTAGCCGCCGGGGGGCAGCCGCAGCACGGTGCCGGGCGGGGCCATCGGGGCGGCGTGCAGCAGGCCGGGCGCGTCGCCGGGCTGCGGGAGGGTCAACTCGTCGAGGCGGCAGTCCCGTTCGGGGCAGCCGAAGCTGATCCCGGCGACCGCGGCGCGGGTCGGGGTGATCTCCGGGCGGCGGCCGACGGCGACGTCGAACAGCACCTCGCCGGGTTCGATCCCGGTGGCGATCCGGCCGAGCAGCGGGATCAGGTCGCCGCCGAGCCGGCCGTTGACCTCGACGATCAGCGGGCCGCGCGGGGTGAGCCGCAGCTCGGTGTGGGTGATGCCGTCCTCGACGCCGAGCGCCCGGTGCGCGTCGGCCAGGTGGGTCAGCAGGACGGGGTCGGCGAGCAGCGGGTCGGCGGCGTCGACGACGTGGCCGACCTCCTCGAAGTACGGCTCGTCGCTGCTGTACTTGCGGGCCAGGAACAGCGGCCGGTACTCGCCCTTGTGGACGGCGCCGTCCACGCTGATCTCCGGGCCGCCCGCGTACTCCTCGACGATCACGCTGGCCCGGTACGGCCCGGGGTCGACCTCGCTCGCGGAGAGCGCGGTGCGGAACGCCTCGTCGAGCTCCTGCTCGTCGGCGGCGAAGACCACGCCGATGCTGGCGCCCATGGCGCGCGGCTTGAGCACCACCGGGTAGCCGATCCGGGCGGCGGCGGTGCGGGCCTCGTCGAGGTCGGTGGTGAGCGCGAAGCCGGGCTGGCGCAGGCCCGCGGCGGTGAGCACGGTGCGGGTGCGCTCCTTGTCGCGCACGCCGCGCACGCCGCGCTCGGACAGGCCGGGGACGCCGAGTTCGGCGGCCAGCAGGCCCGCGTCCAGCACCAGCGGCTCGTCCCAGCAGAGCAGGCCGACGACGTGCTTGCGGGCGGCGATCTCCCGGACGGTGGCGTTCATCGTCGCGGTGTCGAAGACGTCGGCGACCACGATCTCGTCGAAGTACTCGCGCTGCCAGGTCGGCCGCAGGTTGTTGACCAGCAGCAGTTCCAGCCCGGCGGCGCGGGCCCGGCGGCTCATCGGGCCGACCAGGTACTCGCGGTACTCCTTCAGGCCGCTGCCGATCACCAGCAGGGTGCCGGGGCCGGTTTCCGGGTGTTGCGTCATGATTCCTCCTCCGCGAGGGGGTCGAGGTCGAACCGGACCAGCGCGGCGGCCGCGTCGGCCAGTCGGCGGGCCTCGGCGGGGGTGCCGGCGCGGGTGGTGACGATGCCGACCCGGTCCCAGGAGCTGCGCAGTCCGGCGCTGCGGTGGCCGGGGGCGATGCCGACCACGGCGAGTTGCACGCCCTCGGCGGCGGCGGCCGCGTCCAGGCCGTGCACGGCGGTGACGGTGCCGGGCCGGTCGGGGGCCAGGAAGGCGGCGGCGGCGGCGCGTTCGGCCTTGGCGGGCAGTTCGCCGGTCGGCTCGCCGCGCATCAGGGCGTAGTAGGCGCGGGTGAGTTCGACCGGGTAGGCGGCCTCGATCAGGTCGGTGATGGAGTCGCCGGGCAGCCGGCCTGCGCACTCCACCAGGACGGGCACGCCGTCGGCCAGGATCCACTCGCAGTGCAGCACGCCGGTGCCGAAGCCGACCGCGGCGGCCAGCCGTTCGGTCTCGGCGGCCAGCAACTCGTGGGTCTCCGGCGGGAGTTCGGCCGGTACGGTGTGTCCGGCCTCGATCGGGTACGGGCCGGGGTAGAGCAGTTTTCCGGTGGTGTTGGCGAACACCGGGCGGCCGTCGGCGACCAGCATCTCGACGCTGAACTCCGGTCCGGCGACGTACTGTTCGGCCAGCATGGCGGGCGGGATCGGCCGGTCGGGGACGAACACGCCCTCGTCCTGCGCCTGCCCGAACGCCCAGGCCGCCGCGACCTCCTCGGGGGCGTGCACCACCCGGGTGCCGACCGAGGCCTGCCGGTTGGCGGGCTTGAGCACCACCGGGCCGGGGTGCCGGGCCATGAAGGCGGCCAGCGCGGCGGCGTCGGCGACCGGCTCGGAGGCCGGGTTGGCGATTCCGGCGGCGGCCGCGACCACCCGCAACTGGTGCTTGTCGCGCAGCAGTTGGGCGGCGCCCAGGCCGGCCCCGGGCAGCCCGTAGCGTTCGGCGAGCCGGGCCGCGAACGGCACCGCGTACTCGACGGCGGGGATCACCGCGACCGGGTCGAGCCCGGGGTGGGCGGCGAAGAAGGCGTCGGCGCGGCCCGGCAGGTGGTACTCCCACTCGATCAACCCGCGGGCGTAGTCGATGCCTTCGACCGTCTCGGCGAGGTGCCGCTTGCGGGCGACGTCCGGCTCCTCGACATAGACCACCGAGTCGGCCTCCTGGAAGGCGGCCAGCGCGGACACCGCGAAGGCCACGTAGCCGACCACCAGGACGGGGCGTCCGCTCGTGCCCTCCCCGCTCACGCCTCCCCCGCTCACGCCTTCCCCCCGACCGGCTCGACCAGGTCGGCGGAGGCGGCCCCGGCGGCCCGCCGGTCCGCGTCCCGCTTGATGCCGTACACCGCGAGCGCGCCGGCCAGCGCGGCCGTCAGCCCGGCCATCGCCCAGAAGCCCTGGCCGAACCGCTGCCACAGGTAGACGCCGAACAGCGGGGCGACCGCCCCGGCCAGGCCGGTGACGGCGTGCATGGCGGCCAGGTAGCGGGCCTTGAGGTGGGACGGGAAGGTCGCCGGGTGGGCGAACATGCTGGGCGCCGCCGTCATCAGCCCGGCCACGTAGACCACCGCGCCCAGCAGCACGAACGCCCCGGAGTGCACCGCCAGCCCGTACACCGCCAGCCCGACCGCGTTCAGCCCGTGGCCCAGGCCGACCGCCAGGTAGGTGGGGATCCGGGTGATGTACGCGGTGATCTTCAGCTCGCAGGTGATCAGGATGACCGAGGAGGTGGCCAGCACCGCGCTGTACAGCCAGGTCGGGTAGCCGTCGTCGACGATCTCCAGCGGCAGCGAGACCGAGGACTGCACGTAGGTGAGCGTGCCGAGCGTGATCGCGGCCAGGTACGCCAGGTAGGCCCGGTCGCGCAGCATCGCCGCGTAGGCGGCCCGGCCGGTGGCCCGGCGCTCGGTGTCGGTGACGGCCTCCGGCTCGGGCATCGCGTGCCGCGGCAGCAGCCGGTAGGCGAGGGCCGCGTAGGCCAGGGTGGTGGCGCCGTCGATCCAGAACAGCAGGTCCCAGTCGAGCAGGATCACCCCGGCGGCGATCAGCGGGGCGAGCGCGGCGCCGACGTTGAGGGCGATCCGCATCATCGAGAACGCCATCACGTGGTAGCGGTCCGGCATCAGGTCGCTGAGCAGCACCGACGCGGCGGGCCGGTACGCCTGGGCGAACAGCCCGGCCCCGGCGACGGCCAGCAGCAGCGGCACCAGCAGCCCGGGCCGGGCCAGCAGCGGCAGCAGGGCCACCAGCGGCGCCGAGCCGGTCATCGCGATCACGATGGTGGTGCGGGCGCCGAGCCGGTGGGTGGCCTCGCCGCCGAGCACGGTGCCGACGGCGGTGCCCAGGCTGTAGGCGCCCAGCGCGAGGCCCGCGGTGCCGTCCGACATCTCCTTGTGCGTCAGGTAGAGCACCAGGAAGGTCTGGACGAACGCGCCGAGCTGGTTGACCAGCACGCCGCCGAGCAGGTAGCGGACGGTGGTCGGGGTGGCCCGGAGCGTGTCGAGCACGCCGATCGGTGGCCTGTCGTCGTCGGTCATGCCGCCTCCTTCACTGCCTTGGCGATGCGTTCCGCGACCAGCGGAGCGGTGGAGAACCCGCTGCCGCCGCACGCGGCGCGGGTCCACAGGCCCGGGGAGACCCGGGTGAGCAGCGGGCCGCCGGTGGCGGTGTCCGCGGTGTAGTGGCAGACCCGGACGCCCGCCACGGGGTAGCGGTCGAGGTCCGGCAGGATGCCCTCGGCGGCGAGCCGCTCCAGGTACGGCCGCTGGTCCTCGCCGCTGCTGTCGGTGTCCGCGACGGGGCGGCACACCGTGTCGGAGCTGAGCTTGAGCAGGGTCCCGACGCCGGGCGGCAGCACCCAGCCGCGGCCCGCGCGGCCGAGGCCGCCCGCGGCGGGCGCCTCGTCCCAGCGGTCGCCCCCTGCGGGCCGGCCGAGGTAGAGCATGGTCTGCCGGTGCAGGGTGACGGGGCTGTCGGCGAGGCGGCGGGTCCAGGGGCCGCCCGCCAGCAGGGCGAGGTCGCCGCGGAGCACCTCGCCGGTGTCCAGCACGATCCGTCCGGAGCCGGTGAACACCGAGCGGACGGTGCTGTGCGGGCGCAGCGCCACGCCCGGCCGGGTGGCCAGCCAGCGGGCGGCGGCGTGCAGCACCCGGTCGGCGAGCAGCACGCCGCCGGTGCGCTCGCGCACCCCGACGGTGCCGGGCGGCAGGCCCAGCGGCGGCAGGGCGTCCGCGGCGGGCAGGTCGACCGGGACGCCCGCCTTGTCGGCCTCGGCGAGCAGGTCGTCGAGGCCGCCCTCGGGGTGGGCGGTGAGCGTGCCGACCCGGCGGTACAGCGGGGTGCCGAACAGGGCCTCCAGGTCCTGCCAGTGGCGGTGCGCGTCGAGCCGGCGGGCGGTGCCGTCGGGGTCGCCGGGCAGCAGGGTGCGGATGGCGCGGTGCTGGTCGTGCGAGGTGGCGTCGGGGTTGGGCAGCGGGCCGCGCTCCAGGACGGTGACCCGGTGCCCGGCCCGGGCGCAGGCGACGGCGGTGAGCAGGCCGGTGACGCCCGCGCCGACCACCACCACGTGCGCGGCGGCGCTGCCCGTCGCGGGCGCGGGGGCGGTCGGTGCGAGCCCGGCGGTGGAGCTCACCGCCCGCCGCCGCGCGCGCGGGTCGCCAGCCGGGGCAACGGGCGGGGGCGGACGGTGGTGGCGGTGTGCTCGGCGGGGATCGCGGCGTCGGGCAGGCCCTCGGCGGCGAGGTCGACCAGCAGCGGGGCGGCGCAGCGCAGGAACAGGTCGAGTTCGTGCCAGAAGTCGCCCGCGTCGGCGTCGGTGACCTCCCAGCGGTCGAGCCGGCCGAGCTGTTCGGTGAGGGTGAAGGCGGCGGCGCTGAGACTGAAGCGGCGTGGGCTCAGGGCGGCCGCGAAGCGTTCGGCGATCAGGGCGGCGGCGTGCCGGGAGCGGGCGCTGACCGGCAGCGGGCCGCGGTCGAGGTGGGCCTCGGCCTTGGCGGCGACCCGGTTCCAGGGTTCGACCAGGCGCTGTCCGCAGACCCGGTCCATGGCGGCGCGGGTGAAGTTGGTGCGCTGGAAGTCGGGCCCGGTGGCGGCCAGGTAGTAGCGGGCCAGGTCGCGCGGGACCTCGGCGGTGAGCTGGCGTCCGGTGACGACGTGGCCGCGGCTGGTGGAGAACTTGTCGCTGTCGAGCTCGTAGAACTCGTTGGTGACGAAGTGCGCGGGCAGCGCGAGCCCGCCGAGGGCGAGCAGCATGGCGGTGCCGGCCAGCGCGAAGGCGAAGCTGGCGTCGGAGCCGAAGAAGTACGCGACCTCGGGCCCGGCCTCCAGGGCCCAGTGCCGTTCCTCGTCGCCGGGGACCTCCCCGCGGGACTCGGCGGCCAGCGCGATGGCGTGCAGGCTCCAGGCGACGGTCTCGGTGTCGGAGTACAGCACCTGGCCGGGGGTCTCGGCGAACGGGGCGGGGATGCCCCAGTCGATGGGCAGGGTGATCGGGTAGTCGGGCAGCCGCCGGGCCATCAACTCCTCGACGAGCTGGGCGAGTCGGGGCCGCATGGTGGGGGCGAGCCGGGCGAAGTAGCTGGCCAGGGCGGGCCGGTGCTCCTCCAGCGGGAGCACCAGGACCTCCTTCTCCCGCAGTTCGACCGGGAGTTCGGGGTGCCGGGTGGAGTGCGGGTCGATCAGTTCGCCGGAGGCGATCCAGTGGCCGCAGTTCTCGCACAGCCCGGCGCAGCCCTCGGCCAGGCAGACCGGACAGCCGCCGCGGACGTACGCGTCGGTGAGGTACTCGCCGGTGGCGGGCAGGTACGGGAAGGCGACCTTGCGCAGTCTCAGGTGCCCTTCGCCGTGCAGCCGTTCGAAGAAGGTGCGGACGGTCTTGAGGTAGCGCTCGTCGAAGCGGACGAAGCCGTCGGGGACGATCCCGGCCGCGGCCAGGGTGGCCTCGACCTGTTCGGCGGCGCGCAGCCGCAGCTCCTCGGGCTGTTCGCCGAGGCGGCGGGCGGTGGTGACGATGTAGTTCTGGGTGAAGTGCACGCCGGTGCCGAACAGGGCGTCGCGGCCGGTGGCGCGGGCGTAGCGGGCGCACACGTCGGCGGACAGGAACGGGCCGGCCAGGTGGCCCAGGTGCAGGTCCCCGTTGGCGGTGGGGCCGGGGGCGATCACCAGCAGCGCGGCCATCAGCGTCCGCCCGCCGTGACGGCGCCCAGTCCGTGGCGCTCCAGCAGGTCGCCGGTGATGTCGCGGGCCCGGTGGGCGAGCACGCTGATCAGCGAGTCGGCGATGCCGTGGGTGGCCTCGTTGACGCCCTGCAGGTACAGCGCGGCGTCCGTCCCGGCGCCCAGGTCGACCCGGTAGTCGCGGTTGACGGTGACCTCGTCCAGCCCGGCCTTCTCCGTCAACTCCCGTACCAGGGAAGGCATCCGGCTGTCGTAGCCGGTGCCGAGCAGGACGAGGTCGCAGCGCTGCTCGGCGACCTTGCCGGTGCGCCGGTCGCGCAGGTCGAGGACGACCTCGCCGTCCTCCTCGCGGGCGGCGACCACCTCGGTCATCGGGCGGACCTCGGCCCGGCCGGTGCCGATCATCTTCTCCCGGTAGAGCAGCATGTAGAGCTCGTCGAGGAACGGCGGGGCCAGGGCCGCGTAGTTGGTGAACCGCATCTCGTCGAGGAGCTGGGCGCGGGTCTCGGCGGGGGCGTCGAAGAACTCGTCGACGAAGGACGGGTAGAACAGCTCGTTGACGAACTTGCTGGTCTGGTAGTTCTGCAGGCCGATCGAGCGGACCAGCATGGTGACGGTGGAGTTCGGCAGGTTCTCGTACAGCGCCATGAACATCTCGGCGGCGCTCTGCGCGCCGCCGATCACCACGGTGCGCAGCGGGGCGTCCTTGTCGACGGCGTTGATCCGGCTGCGGAAGCGGGCGCTGTGGATGACCTTCTCGGCGGGCAGGTCGGCGAAGACCGCCGGGATGTGCATGTCGCGTCCGGCGCCGACGACCAGGTCGCGGCAGCGGATGGTGTCGCCGTCGGCGAGGGTGACCTGCCAGCCGGCCAGCTTGCCGTCGGCGTCGTGCCGCGGTTCGGCGGCGACGACCTTGGCGTCGTAGCGGATGCGCACCTTCTCCAGCGAGTGGGCGACCCACTGGAGGTAGTCGGAGAACTCCCAGCGGTGCGGGTGGAAGGTGCCCAGGTTGATGAACTGGTCCAGCCGGTCGTGCTGGTGCAGGAAGTTGAGGAACGAGAAGCGGCTGCGCGGGTCGCGCAGCGTCACCAGGTCCTTCAGGAAGGACACCTGGCTGCGGGCCCAGGGCATCAGCAGGTCGCGCTGCCACTTGATGTCCGGGGCCTGCTCCAACAGCAGGGTGCGCTCGGCCAGTTCGGCCGATCCGCTCTCCTCGATCGCGGCGGCGAGGGCCAGGTTCGCCGGTCCGGCGCCGATCGCCAGTACGCCCACCTCTAGGTCAGCCACACTTTCCTCCTCGTGAACTCGGCTTGCTCCGGGGCCGGTTGTCGCGGCGCCGGCACGGCGTCGTCGCGGCGTCGTCGCGTCGAGGAATCTAGGAAGCCGGGGTTCCCGGCAGGTAGGGCGGAGTTCCCGTCGGCCGGGGAAATTCGGGAACGGGTGTGCGAAGGGCCCCGGGGATCGCGCCCCGGGGCCCTCCCTGCCGTGCGGCCGCTACTTCCTGGTGATCCGCAGCACGCCGGTCTCGGTGCCCTGGTAGAGGGTGCCGTCGGGCGCGGTGGTGCCGGTCATCTGCAGCGGGTTGTACAGCAGCCCGATGCCGAAGGTGCTCCCGGCGACCTTGGCGCCGGTGTTCGGGTCGACGACGGCGTGCGCGTAGCCGGCGAAGGTCTGGGCGCCGACCGAGTCGGTGGGGCCGCTGACGGTGACGGTGTAGATCAGGTTGTCGCCGAGCGAGAGCCGGGGCAGCGCCGCCGACTTGACGTCGCTCTCCCACACGGTGGAGCAGCCGGTGCCGCTCGCGTTCAGGTCGATCCGGGCCAGGCCGCCCTGGAAGGAGGCCGAGGACGGGACGCTGGCGGGCGCGCCCTCGGGCAGCGCCGGGTACGGGTAGCCGTAGGTGTTGGTGACGAACACGCTGCGGCCGGAGGCGATCACCGCGTCCTCGGTGCCGCTGGCGGCCCACTTGGTGAGCACCGGCGTGGTGCAGACCGGGGTCGGCCCGGCGTCGACCTTGTAGACCAGCAGGTTCTCGTGCGGCGCGGCGTTGTCGGTGATGGTGACGTACTCGGTGCCGCCGTCGGGCCCGAAGAAGCTGGGCGTGGCGCCGGTGCCCCAGCTGAGCTGGCCGGGCTTGCGGCCGGGGCCGCGGTCGTACGGGGCACGCCACTGCACGACGGGCGTGCCGTCGTCCGTCTGGCCGAGCAGGTAGAGGGCGTGGTCGGTGGCGACGGCGGTGTGGCCGGGGACGGTGGAGATGCTGTTGGCGACGCCCTCGCCGGTGGCGAGGGTGCGGACCGCGCCGGTGGCGGTGTCGGCGGTGCCGATGACGCCGCCGCCGGTGGCGAACCAGACCTTGCCGTCCCAGCCGGGGCTGAGGCCGACGATGTTGTCGCCGGACGGTACCGCGCCGGCCAGCGGGGTGCTCCGGTCGATCGTCAACTGCCAGGCGCCGCTGCTGTTGCGGTGGTGGCCGATCCGCAGCAGGTTGTCGTTTCCGTCGACGCCGACCAGCCGGTCGTCCTGGTCCAGGTAGGCGTACACGCCGCCGAACAGGGCGCCCTTGGGGAGCTCCAGCGAGGCCAGGTCGTTGCCGTTGGCCGGGTCGAGCAGGTGCACGGTCGGGGTCTGGCCGAAGATCGTGGTGCACAGCGCGACCGGGTAGCCGTCCTGGCCGACCGTGACGGTGGGGCAGGCCGAGGCGAGCGCGGTGCGGCTCCAGTTGACGGCGCCGGTGCCGGGCCCGGCGTACGGGGTGGTGTCGCTGGAGGCGGAGTCGCCGTGCATCCCGGCGTTGCCGTTCGGCGCGGTCGCCGGGTTCTGCGGCGGCAGCGGGCCGAAGGCGGTGGCGGCGAGCGCCGCGGCCAGGGCGAGGGCGGGGAGGAGCAGACGGGTGCGCATGGCGGGGTCCTGTTCCGGGAGTCGGAGTCCTTCCGCCGCGAGCGGAAGGAAAGGACGCCGAACGGCACCCGGAACCGGGGACGGGAGAGCACGGGGCCGCTCGGCGGGAGTGCGTGAGCGGCCCTCGGTGCACAGAGGGGCGAGGGGGCCGCGTCAGCCGACGCGGCGACAACCCGTCGTGGTGGCACGGCCATGGTCGACATGGCGGCGGCTCACCAGCAGGGTCATGCCACGCACCCTAGCGGCGGCGCCCCGCCCCGCGCTGCCCCCTTCTCAGTCCTCGGACACCCGCGCTGACCCGGCGTCACCGGCCGCACCGACCCGGCCGGTCGCCGTGAGCGGGTGTCCGATACGACCCCGAACGGTGCGCCGTCAGCCTGCGGTCAACTCCTTCAGGTCGGCGAGGAGTTCGGAGGCGGTGACCGGGTCCAGGTCGCCGAGCCGCTCGCGCTGTTCGCGGTGGTCGGGCCAGTGGCGGGTCGGTGCTTCGTCCAGCCACACCGCCTCGAAGGTCTGCTCGTCGTCCGCGTCGACGGAGGCGACCGCGATGCCCGGGTGGAGACTGATGTACAGGTGGCGGCCGTCCGGCAGCGGCTTGTGGAACCAGAACTCCAGGCCCGCGTCCTGTGGTTCACCGCGTTGCCAGCCGCGCTTGGCCATGGCGAGCAGCCGTCCCACCGGGAGGGTGTGCTTCTCGAACCGGTGCAGCCGGTGCCCGGCCGCCTCCTCGGCGGTCAGCGCGGCTGTCGGGCGGCCC
>NZ_JBIAVO010000029.1:0-104539 GCF_042894345.1 Kitasatospora sp. NPDC001540 | reverse complement strand
TGGCACCACCCCCGATCCGGCAGCCGCCCCGGAACTGCAGCCGACCCCACGATCGAGCGATGCCGAACCATTAAAAACAGGACTTAACGCCCTCTCAGACTTCATGACGCGGGCCCTTGCCCGGCGGCGGGTCCAGAACGGTTCGGTACTCGTCGCCGGTTGCCCGGGACTCATCCATGCGGTCATAGACGTCAAGGATGAGGTCCTTGGTGCGGTATCTACCGTGGGTGGCCTCCTCGTCGCTCTTGAGGCGGGAGAACGCATCCATGACGTACTCCGCGTCATCGCGAGCCAGTCCATAGAGGTGGAAGAAGGCCGCGTCCAGCTCTGCACGCAGCAATCCGCGCCGCTCCTCATCCCACCGGAACGGGCGTCCTGCCACGCCGACCGCCCTGGCGAAGGCCGCCATGTCACAAGCGGTATAGGCAAGTTCAGCCACTCTTGAAGCAACCCACTCCGCCACCGTTTCGCCGCTGCTCCATGGACACGGCTGGTCACCCGTCTCAGGGCTGGGCACTGGAAGCTGGTAGGCAGTGAAGAACTTCAGGTGTGTACCGCTGAACTTCTGACGCGCCACGAAGTCGAGCACGTACGAGGACAGCGCCGCCTGGAGCAGTGCAGGATTGCCGAAGAAAGGCAACATCAGCAACGTGCCGTCAGGAACGGCAGTGCGACGCAGAGCAGTGTTGATCATGGTTCGGCGATCCGAGGTTCGGCAGATATCACGCCACCCCAACAGCCAGTCCTCGTACCACTCCTTGTCCGCCAGCCGCGTCTCCACCCCCGCCCACATGATCCGGTTACCCTTCTTGTTCCGCTTGCCGGAGTCCACATCCTGCTCCGGCGCCCAGTACCGGGGCATCGGGGCGAAGTCAGGATCGTCGTGCTGTTCCGGCGTCACGCGCGGGAGCGTGCCGACGTTGGCCTGGGCCTGAGTCTGGCCCTCGTACGTGCCGAGGCGGTGGTCGAAATGGTGGAGCATCTTCGCCTCGTACAGCGGGAGATAGCGGCGCGTCTTTCCCTCTTCGTCGACGCGCGTGAAGACGTTGCCCGTCAACTGCCAGCCAGCGTCCGCCAGTTCCTGCCTGCCCCGGAACAGGTGGGAGTCGGAGGCCATATTGAACAGGCCCTGCCGGAAGGTCAGCCCCCAGGGGTTGCTGCCGCCCCTGCCGTATTCGTCCGGCTCCTTGAGTAGAACCGGGACTCGGCTGTAGACACCGAAGGTGATCTCCGCGTCGCGCCGGGATTCGAAGACCGGGAGGTTCCCGGTGTTCGGGTTAACCAGCAGGATCTCCTCCAGCGGCATGGTGAACTGGCGCGCAGGCAGGTCCTCCATGTACCAGGTCCCGAACGCGAAAGAAGCCTCCCGGACCTGCTCCTCCCGGCCAGTGACCGTGAGCAGACAGAAGCGCGTCGAGTGGTGCACGTCCCGACTCAGCACCCACGCCTCGTTCTTAAAGTCCAGGAACGACACCAGCCGCTTCGAGCGCACCAGGTCGGAGAAGAACGGTGCCGTCGTTGCGTCCGTGGCGATGCCCGTCTGCAGGACCAGCCCGAACCGCCCTCGCAGGGCGATTCCGTGCGACGCCGCCTCCGCGAACAGCGGATACGTGTTCAGCTTGCCCCGCGCGGCCAGCGGGAACCGACCCGACCAGCGCGCGAGATGAGCGAAGCCGTCGGACAGCCGCTTGTCGGCGATGTACTCGGCGTGCAGCTCCCGGTCCGCCTCGTCCTCGCTCTCGGCGAGCTTGCCAATCAGGGTCTGCCGTGCCGCCTGGTTCGCGGCCTTGGCAATCTCCGGGGCGACAGTGGCGAAGTACTCCTCCGTCTTGAACTCAAGGGTCTCCCACGGCGGATTCCCCAGCACACAGCTGAACCCGCCTTTCCACCCGGTCCGCTCGTCCACTCCCGGCGCCTTCGCATCTGCCGGAACCCGGAACACCTCTGGGAACTCCAGGTGCCAGTGGAAGAAGTGGTACTCCTCCCGCAGCCGGACGACCTCCTCCACCGTGCCGTCCGGCAGGCTCGCGCCGCCGTCCTCGGAGTGCAGAGTCAGCAGGGACTTCGTGGTCAGCGCGGGCGGCGTCGCTGTCTTCGTCTTCTTCCAGACGAACGCCGCGCACCACGCGTCGGCCAGCTCAAGTGCCCGGATGTAGTCCGGGGAGGTGGTCAGCTCCCGATACGCCTTGGCCTGGTTCCGGACGTCCTCCAGCTCCTGCGAGTTCGTGCCCGTGATTGCCGAGACCTTCTCACCGAACTCCACGTTGGACTCGGCCAGCACTTCCTCCTCCGCGAACAGCGCGTCCTGGTTCACCCCGTGGCGCAGCGCGACCTTCCACGCCGTCCGCTCCGCGGTGTTGCGCTTCCTCAGATCGGTGACGTGCTTTGGCTCGTCGCCCTCCAGCGGCTTGAACGCGTCGTCCGGCAGGCCCTCAGCCAGCAACTTCGGGGTCGTGCCCAGCAACCCGTTGCCGTGCTTGATGTGGGCGTCGAGGAAGGTGAGGGGCCGGCCCGGCTCCATCGCCTCGATCCACAGGGACACCTTGGCCAGCTCCACGGCCATCTTGTTGAGGTCGACGCCGTACACGCACCGCGCGATGACATCACGCAGCGCGTGCCGTACGTCCTCAGCGTTCGGTTCGGGATCGTCCGTGCGGATCTCGGCGAGGCGGCGGGCGATACGGCGAGCGGCGGCGACCAGGAAGTGGCCGGAACCGCAGGCTGGGTCGCACACCGTCAGAGCGAGCAGCGCGTCCTCGCGCTCCTTCTTCGTCGTACCGGAGCGGACGGCCTGCTCGATGACCGGGTCGAGCGCGGAGTCGAGGAGGCAGTCGATGAGGGGGGACGGGGTGTAGTAGGAGCCGGAGGTCTTGCGGTCGTTGCCGTCCAGCTTGGCCAGTACGTACTCGTTGCCCTCGCCGAGGCGCGGCTCCAGTTCGAGCAGGGACTCGTACACCGAGCCGAGCTCGTCGGCGCCGAGGTGGCGGTAGTCGACCTTGCGAGGGCGGCCCAGCTTGGCGTCGTACACCTCGGACAGGGCATGTACGGCCTCGTACAGGGACTGGTTGGACAGGCTAAGGCCGTCCAGGATCGCGTCCGTGGCCGTGGGCTCGAAAAGGCCGCCCAGCGCCGGGAGTCCGAGTTCGGGGCGGCCACCGGGGGTACCGAGGCCCTTGATGACCAGCCGCAGCGCCTGCCACTGGTCGCCGTGAAGGGTGCCGGTGCGGCGGGCGACGCGGCGCAGGCGGGCCGTAGAGAAGTACTTCTCGTACGTCTCGCGTGCCTTCTCGGTGGCGTCGGGGTGCAGGAGCAGGTCGCGGTCCTCGGTGACGAAGAGGAACAGCAGGCGGTAGGCGAGGCGCAGCAGGGCCGGGTGGAGGTCGTCGCGGACGTTCTTGTCGCGGGTGCGCAGGGCGTCGCGTAGGCCGGCGTTGTCGGGGTGGGCGATGAGGCCCGTGCCGATCACGGTCAGGGCCTTCTCGACGCCCTTGCGGAGTTCCTTCAGGGCGCGGGTGCCGCTGTCGATGGCCTCGGTACGCCACTTCTCCAGGGGGCAGGTCGCGGCCGGCTCGCCCTCGGCGCGGGGCTCGAAGCGGGTGCGGTGCAGCAGGCGCCACAGGAGGACGAAGTCGTCGGAGCGGTCGCCGTCGAAGATCGCCTGGAGGTCGAACTCGATGAAGGCGGCACCGGTGAGGGAGGCGGACTCCCGCAGCAGGCGCAGCTGGCGGCCGTTGGAGAGGACGCCCCAGAGGGTGGAGTCCGCCGAGCGGTTGAGGTACTCCTGCACCATCGACTGGGGGGCCTGCTTGGCCAGTTCAGTGGTACGCGTGTCGAGGGGAACGTTCCAGCCGGTGAGATGGACGGGGACGTACGCCCAGCGGTGGCTGACCTCGAAGTCCTTCTCGCCGTCGTGGGAGGGCAGGCCGGGCGCGGGGACGGGGGCGAGGGCGCCGAAGCCGAGCTGCTCGAAGAGGGGCAGCAGCCAGCGCTCGGTGGTGACCCCGGCCGCGTGCACGCCGGGGTCGGCGTCGGCGCCGTCGCGGGCCAGGGCGTCCTGGTAGGCGGCCCACACGCCGCGCAGATAGCCCCAGGAGCGCTCGGCGGCGTCCCGTACCGAGTCGCCCTTGGCGTACAGGCGGTAGTCGGCGGGCTTGGAGCCGGTCTGCTCCTTGCCCTCCTTGATCCGGACCAGGAGGTCGTATGGCAGGAGGCCGCCGACGGTGGCGACGGTGTCGGTGACGAGGGTTCTGGCGGTGCTCATGCGCCCACTCCCTGGGAGAACGTCGGGGCCGGGCGGTAGTGGTACACGCCCAGGATGTCCGGGTCGCCCTGGGGGACGACCTTCAGGCCGGCGAGACGGGCGCGGGAGGCGGTGCGGACCCTGCGGTGCGAGGCCTCCAGGTTGCGACCCAACTCGGCCGACTGGTCTCGCAGTTCGGGCATGATCGCGGAGAGGGCGGTCAGGATCTCGGCGATGTGCTCGGTGGCGAACTTCGGGTCGGTGTTCTGTGTGGCGCGGGCTTCGAGGAGGGCCACGGCCTCATCCTCCGGAAGCCACTCGGGGGCGTCGGGCCTGCCGCGGTAAGCGACCACTCGGGCGTCCTCGGCGAGCTGCTCGCGCACCGAGCCGTCGCGGGCGGGCAGGTTCAGCTGGAAGCGATGGCGCACCAGTAGGAGCGTGGTGTTCCGCTCCACGGCCTTCGTACGGATGACTCCGCAACGGCGCGCCGGGCGCTGCCACTCCGGGACCTTGCCGGCGTCGTCTAGGGCCGCGTCCAGGACGAAGCGGGCGACGGCGGCGACCACCGGGTCCGTGCGGGTGAGGGCGGCCTCGCCACGCGGGGCGCTGGGGGCGTCGTGGAAGACGACCGGGCGGGGGTGGCGGGGGCCGAGCGCGTGCGAGACGGTGTCGCGCAGGCCCTGCGGGAGGGCGTCGGTGTGCACGGTGAAGCCGCCCTGCTTCGTGGGTGCGGGCATGCCGCGCAGGGCTCCCAGGGCGCGGCGTGTGAAGTCCCGCACCTCCTCGCCGGTGCCGAGCGCGGCACGGACCTCGTCGACCTCGGCCGCCACCTCGGCCTTCTTGATGGTGAGCTGGGCGTACCGGGAGCGGTAGCGCTTCTCCCGCTCGGCGGAGGACTGCCAGGCGATCTCCAGCTGCTCGGCCACCTCCTCCTGCGCGAACAGCCCCTCCTGCTCGTACGCTGGCCGCTCGCCGCGCAGGATCAGGCCCTCGAACACGGCCTGCATGGCGCTCTCGGACTCCTGCGGCACGGGCACGGAGATGCCGGTGACGCGGCGGATCCGCTCGTGCTTGCGAAGCAGGACGTTGAGGACGATGCCGTCGACGGGGTTGTCGGCGCCGTAGAGAGTGAGCGCCTTGACGACGTCGGTGCGCTGGCCGAAGCGGTCCACGCGACCCTCGCGCTGTTCGTGGCGGGTCGGGTTCCACGCGAGGTCGTAGTGGACGACGGCGTCGAAGGACTCCTGGAGGTTGACGCCCTCGGACAGGCAGTCGGTGGCGACCAGCACGCGGCGCTCCGGCGCGAGGTTGCCCTCCTCGTCGGCGCCGGTCAGCTCGGCGATGCGGGTGACGCGCTGGTCGGGCGAGAGTTCGCCGGTGACGGAGGCGACCGCGACCGGGTGTTCGGTGCCCTTCTTGTTGAGGATTTTTTTGAGGTGGTCGGCCACGTAGTCGGCGGTCGCGATGTAGCGGCAGAAGACGATGGGCCGGTAGTCCTTGTCGAGGAGGTCGGAGACGGTGGTGATCAGCTTCTTCAGTTTGGCGTCGCGGGTCGGGCCGTAGAGCTTCTTGGCCGATTCGGCCATCGAGACCAGACGGGCCTTCTCCCCGTTGTCGGCCTCGCCGTCGACCTCGGCACCGGTGTCCGCGGGGAGGCGGGTGCCCGGTACGGCGTCCGCGGACTCGGGGGTCGAGCTGTCGGCCGGGTCCGAGACGGTGCGCTCTCCGGTGCGGTCCGCCTCGGCGGGGGTGTCCGCCTCCTCGACGCCGGCGCGCGTGTTCAGAGACTGCACGGCAGCGGCCGGGGAGGAGGACAGCGTGCGCAGCAGGGCGAGGGTCGACCACCAGCGCTGACGCTGCTGGAGGGCGCCGTCGGCCGCGCGTACGGTCTCGCGGGCGTAGGACAGGACCTCGTCGAGGAGCTTCTTGTAGTCGCGGTGCAGGGTGTAGGCGGTCTCGGCGGTGTCCCGGGAGGACGGGAAGTGCGCGCCGTCCTGGAAGTCCTCACGGATGTCGGCGCGGCGGCGCTGCACGAAGAACTCGGCGAGCAGCCTGCGGCCCGCGTCGGTGTCGAGGGGAGCGGCGGCCAGACGGTCGTCGAGCAGACCGATCAGGCGGCGGAAGGGCTCTTCCTTGCCGCTGTGCGGAGTGGCCGTCACGAGGAGGAGGTGGCGGTCGGTCCGGTCGGCGAGGGCCCGCAGCAGCGCGTACCGCTGCTGGGAGGAGCGGGCGGACGCGCCGACCGTAGTGTCGGAGACGCAGGAGTGCGCCTCGTCGACGATCACCAGGTCGGGGCAGTTCCGCAGGAAGTCCTCCCGGTGGCGGGGGGACTTGATGAAGTCGGTGGAGACGACGTACGCGCCGTCGGGGCGGAACACCGACTGGCCGTACGGGGTCTCGCGCTCCAGACGGCCGATCGTGGAGGGCAGCACGAGACGGGCGTCGACGCCGAACTTGCCGTACAGCTCGGCCCGCCACTGCTCGGCCAGGGCGGGCGAGCACAACACGACCAGGCCTCGGGCATCACCCTGCGCCAGCAGCTCGGCGGCGATCAGCCCGGCCTCCACCGTCTTGCCGATGCCGACGTCGTCGGCGATCAGCAGCCGTACGGTGTCCTGGCGCAGCGCCATCAACAGCGGCACAAGCTGGTACGGGCGGGGGTCGACGGCGATCGAGGCGAGCGACCGGAAGGGGCCCGCGCCGGAGCGAAAGCCGATGCGCAGGGCGGTGCGCAGCAACCCGGCCGCCTGCTGGTCGCCGAGGTCGGAGGGAGTGGGCGGGGCAAAGGTGGCGGGAACGACGGTCTCCAGGCCGGGCAGAACGCCCGCGATGTCGTCGTCGGCGCCGCCGAGCGGGCGCAAGACGAGGAGGTCGGGAGTGGAGTCCGGTAGCACGACCCACTCGCGGCCCCGGGCGTGGACGAGGGAGCCGACGGCGTACTGCCGGGTCGGCTGGGCGGCGGTGGTCATGCGGGCCTTCCGGGGTCGGGGCAGTGGAGGGGACGTTCGGGCGGGTCGGCCGGGGCGGTGGCCGGACCGCTCGTCGGCGGGCCGTGGGAGGGGCAGGCCGATGGGGTCTGCCCCTCCCCGAAGTCAGCGGCGTGCTTCACCGAACACAGAAGGGTAGTCGGCGACGACCTTCGACCAGTCGTCGTCGTAGCGGATGCGGATGACCTCCCAGCCGATCTCCTTCAGCCGTTCCGCGGCCTCCTCGTCGCGGAGGGTTGTCTCCGCGTGGTCATGGTGCGGGCCGTCGACGAAGACCGCGACGGGGCCGAAGGAGGTGTCGTAGACGAAGTCCGGCTTGGACAGGGCCGCGCTCAGCCTGACCTGCTGGTGGTCGGGCAGGCGGTGGCCGTGGGTCCTGAGGTAGGCGACGAACCGCTCCTCCAGGGAGGAGTCGGCGCCCTCGATGAGCGCGTCGGCCTGCTCGTCGCGGCTGCGGCCCGCATGGCTGGAGCCGACCTCGCCACCCGCGAAGTCCATCAGCAGCTGCTTCACCAGGTGGCGGTCGATCATCCGGTGGTGGCGCTGGTTGCCGAAGGAAAGCAGGCAGTCGTAGCAGCCCTTCTCGCACGGGTCGCCATTGCGCTTCTCGGCTCCCCGGTCGCGTCCGACCTGGTCGAAGTGCGCGATCTTCAGGGCCCGGCGGGCGGCGCGGGCGAGCGCGTCGGGTTCGGCCTGGAGGCGGCGCAGGACGCCCGCGCCACCCTCGGCGCTCTCGATGAACAGCAGCCGCTCGCGGGGCCCGTCATGCGGCGGCAGCTCCTCGGTGTCCAGCTCGGAGTCCTCCAGCTGGAACTCGGCCTCGATGCCCCGCTCCAGCGCGTACTGGAGAGTGATCGCGGTGTCCTTGTCGACGGGGGCTGCGAGCTTAAGGACGAGGATGTTGCGGGTGTCCTGGACGTACGGGATGACGGGGATCTTGCGCACGACCTTCTCCGCGTCGGCGAGGCCCTCGTCTTCCACCGGGCTCTCCCGGCCGGGCGTGCTCGCGCTCGGCCTGCCGGTGGAGCCGGCCAGCCACTGGCCGGTGACCGGGTCGAGCCAGAAGCCGATGTCGCCCTTGGCGACCGAGCGACGGTAGCCCAGGTTGGTGAGCCGGACGGTGGCGCTGTCGCCGTAGACCAGTTCGGCGAGGAGGCGGTCGGTCGCGGCCTTCGCCTCGGCGCGCAGCGAACCGTCCCGGCCGTCCTCGTGCTGCTTGAAACGGTAGGAGATCTCCACCGCGTAGCCCGTGCGCTGGCGCTCCTCCTCGTCGGAGGAGATCCGGTCGCGCCGGTGGGTGAAGACGGTGTGCAGGTGCAGCAGCCCGGTCCGGGGGTCGCCGTACGATGTGCCGCAGCCCAGGCAGGTGTCCTCGCGCCGCTCCTCGGGGGACAGATAGCCGCAGCCCTGGCACACCTTGGCACTCTCGGTGGTCAGTTCGCCGCTGGTGTCCGGCGGCAGCTGCACCCGGTCCACCTTGAACCGGCTGCCCTCGTGGTAGATCAGCGCGCCCGGCCCGAACTCGCGGATAGCGATGAACCGGGACCGCTGGAGGTAGTCGCCATCGTAACCGCGGCTGGTGCGGCCGGTGCCAGGGATGTACGCGGCGAGCGGCAGCCGGGGGAAGGAGTAGCCGGGCAGGAAGCCCTCGGAGGCGAAGTAGCGGTACGGGTAGAAGTCGGACAGCACCGTGCGCTCGCCTCCCTGCCTGTTCTCCAGAAGGGCGATCTGGTTCTCCGCCTGGGCGCGGCGGCGGACGGCTTGAGCCTGGGAGCGGCCGGTCGCCGTGCGGTTGCGGATGTTGTTGTGCTGGATCTCCCGCTCCTCCAGGGCCTTGCGGTAGAGGTTCCGCCAGCGTCCGCACTTCTCGTCGAAACGGCCGGGGGCCTTGGCAACGGTGTCCTCCAGCCACTGCTCGTACCACCAGGACGTCTCGCGCAGGGCGTCGACGCAACCCGCAAGTACGGTGCGGGCCCGCAGGAGGGCGCGCTGCTGGGCGGCCGGGCCGCCGATCTGCGCTCGCACCCCGGGCAGCAGCTCCAGCGAGGGGGTCTTGCCGTCGGTGTCGAGGATCTTGGTCATGGTGCGGCCGAGTTCCAGGCGGGTCTCGGCGAGCCAGATGGCGTGCACGTGCGAGGCGAGCAGGTCCTCGTTGGCCAGGTCGAGGCGGGGCGCGGCGACGGTGCCCGCGACCATCTGGTCGGAGCGGGTGAAGTAGTACTGGTCATGGCTGTTGCCGGTCGCGCAATACGTGGTGACCAGCGCGGGCTGGCCCGAGCGGCCCGCGCGGCCCGAGCGCTGGGCGTAGTTCGCGGGGGTCGGCGGGACGTTGCGGAGGTTGACGGCGTTGAGGCTGGCAATATCGACGCCGAGTTCCATCGTGGGCGAGCAATACAGCAGGGGCAGCGGCAGCCCCTTGCTGAACATTTTCTCCCGTTCCTCGCGGACGTCGGGGTGGACCTGGGCGGTGTGCTCGGCGGCGTGCAATCCGGCGAAGGTGGACGCGACCTCCTTGTAGAGCCCCTTGAAGAAGGCGTTGACGCGGGGGCCCCGGCCGGTGCGGTAGGTGCGGCGCAGCCGGTCCACCGCGCCGTGGTCGTCGTCGCGGGCGTGCCAGCGGATCACCGGGTGGTGGATCTGGTAGCCGGGGTCCTCGCCCCGACCCTGGGTGATACGGCTAAGGACACCTCCGTCGGCGAGGACCTCCAACAGGTCGCGGATCACGTCCTGGGCGTCGTCGAGGGAGAGGTCGTAGCTCCAGTGCGGGAAGGTCTCCGGCTTGCGGACGTGGCGGCCGAAAGCGCCGCGGCCGGTGAGGTTCTTCTCGCTGCGGCTGCGATCAGGCCGCCCCACGCGCGGCAGGGCGACGGTCGGTGTGGGAGGGGCCGCCTCGGTGTCGGCGATCCCCCAGGCGTCGTTGAGCTTCGCCGACTCCTTTCGCAGCTCGTTGAACTTCGCCTCGGTGAAGTACGGGGTGTCCACGGCCCGCTGGCGGCGCAGCTCGTCCATGAGGACCCGGGCGAGATCGAGCCGGGTGGCGGGAGTGGCGGTGCGCAGCGGCCCTGCCGCCCGCTGCCAGCGCTCCTCGTCCTCGGCGATCTGGTCAAGCCCCGCGTACTCCAGCCCGAGCAGACCGGTCTGCTCCAGGTTGGGCATGGTCACCCGCCAACCGCGCTCCAGATCCAGGAAGAGCCGGTACTCGACCACCTGGGCCAGCGCGTCCCGCGTCTCCTCGGCGAGCGCCTCGACTTCGGTGGGGTTGTTGGCGTACTCGTGCGAGGCCAGCCCCATGGCCTCGACGACCTCCTCGCCCAGCCGCTTCCAGCGCAGTCCCTTATCCCCCGCCTTCAGCATCGCGCGGTACAGCGCACCCCGCAGCTGGGTGACCATCACGAAGTCGTTGAAGTGACCGGACTGCAGGCTGGCGTCCTGCCGGTTGTCGACGAAGGTGAGCAACTTGCGCGCGTCTTCGTCGAGTTCCTTCTCCGGCAGGCTCTTCAGGTGGCGCACGATGGAAGCGCTGACGACAGACGTGGCTGTAGACCGGCCCTCTTGGTCGAGCGTCATCAGCTTGGCGAAATCCCGCTCCCGCACCTCCTCGTAGCTGACCCCGCATTCAAGGCAGAACAGGAACGGGGCGGGCACGTAGGCGGCGTAGAGGCCGTCCCCGTCCTTGTTCACCGCCGTGCCGTCGGGCCTCACCCACACGGGCTGTGGGGCGCGCTTCTTGCGGCTCGCGGTGAGGACGGGCGTGCCCTTCTTCGGGTCGAGGGTGAGCCAGCTGTCGGGGAAGCGGCGCTGGTCGATCGCGTCGGCGACACGCTCGGGCCAGGGGTTGGCGGCCGAGAGGTAGAGGTAGCCCTGCTCGTCGTCCGCGTCCTCACGGGTGCGGAAGGAGACCGTGCCGTCGTTGCTCTGCTCGCGGGCCACGGTGAGGTACTCCTGGCCGCACTCGCGGCAGAAGGACAGCGGCAGCAGGAGCTTCTCCGGCTCTCCGGGCACCCGCTGCTGGTAGGTGCGGGTGATGTGGCGGCTGTCCGCCGGCTCCAGGGAGACGTACGCCGAGCCACCCTTGGAGAGGAACTGGTGGAGACGGAACGCGAACAGCGCGCGGTCGTCGGCGTCGCGGACCTGTGTGCCGGCCCGGAGGGTGGACCGGATGGCCTTGGCGCAGGCGGTGTACAGCTCGTCCTCGGGCGCGTCGCGCGGGATGTCGAAGGCGTCCTCGCGTAGGACGCGCGCGGCGAGCTCCACGGTGGTGGGCTTGGCGCGCACCAGCAAGCGGGTGCCGTCCTCGTCGGTGGTCTCGGTGAGGCCGAAGGCGGTCTCGACCCAGTGGGCCAGAGGGTCGGCCTTGAGTGCGTCGTACTCCAGCGGAGGGTTGTTCTCCATTACGCGGGCGGCGAGTTCGGCACATGTGGGGGTCGTGTCGCCGGTCGCGCGGACCAGGGTCTCGCCCACCACCCGGTCTGGGGAGATCTCCGTGTCGAACAGGGTGGAAGCAACCTCGGCGACCTCACGGCGGCGGGCGGCGGGGGTGCCTTTGGTGGACATGGTGGCGGAGGTGCCGACGCACTGCAGGGCGGGCGACTCGCAGGCCTCGCGCACGCGCCGGACCAGCAGGGCGACATCGGCGCCCTGACGGCCGCGGTAGGTGTGCAGTTCGTCCAGGACGAGGAAGCGCAGGCCCTTGGCCCGGCCGATGAGACGCTTGCGCTCCTCGGGGCGGGTGAGCATGAGCTCCAGCATCACGTAGTTGGTGAGCAGGATGTCCGGGGGGGTGTCGAGGACCGCGTCCTTCTCGGACTGCTTCTCCTGGCCGGTGTAACGGGCGTACGTGACGGGCTCGTTGCCCGCGCCGTATCCGTCGGTGAGAAACTTCCTCAGCTCGCCCCGCTGGCTGTTGGCCAGCGCGTTCATCGGGTAGACAATGATCGCCTTGATGCTCGGGGGGTCTCCAGGCCGCTTCTCGCTCAGGATCCGGCTGACGATGGGCACGATGTAGCCGAGGCTCTTTCCGGAGCCGGTGCCGGTCGTCAGGACGTACGAGTCCTTCGAGTCGGCGGCCTCGATGGCGTCGCGCTGGTGCTGGTGGAAGCGGATGGGACGGATCGTCGCGTCCCGCTTGTCCTTGCCGGTGCGGAAGATCCGCTTGCACTCGGGATGGAGGAGGCCGAGGTCGTCGGCGAGGTGGTCGACGGTGCCGCCGCTCGCGAAGCTCGGGTTGAGCGAGAGCCAGGGGTCGGGCCACTGGTCGCCGTCGGCAAGGGACTTGGACACCTTCTCGCCGATCCGCGGGTCGTCGATCACTACCGATCCGGATGTGTATTCCTTGTAGTCCCGGATGAGCCGACGATGCACCTCGAAGACGTCCACGTGATCCTCACTAGCTCCCGACCTAATCCACGCATCACCGTAGCGGGTGAGGCGCATTGGACGGACCGCCCCGCCTTGATCCCATTAGAGCAAGAGATTGTGAACTAAGTCAACGAATAAAACAGCGCGCGGGCGGCAATTCGAAGCACCACCGTGTCACACTCTTCTCGACATCAGCCCGGGCAGGGCACGGCAGGGCACGGAGGGGACGGGCCGCAGCGCGAATGGACACCGGAACACTGATCGCCGGTCGCTACCGGATCAAGCGCCTCATCGGCCGGGGCGGCATGGGAGTCGTCTGGCTAGCCCACGACGAAAACCTTGGTCGCGACGTGGCGTTGAAGACCATGAACGTCGATCCGGGACTCACGATGGAGCAGCGCGCCCGCGACGCCGAAAGGTTCCGCAGGGAGGCGCAGGCCGTCGCGCGACTCGACCATGCGGGCCTCGCCACCGTCTACGACCTCGGCGAGGAGAACGGTACCCGTTTTCTCGTCATGCAGTACGTGATCGGACCACCGCTCGACGACCGGATCGCCGAGGAGGGCCCGCTCCCCATCGAGGAGATCGCGTCGGTCGGCGTCCAGATCGCCTCCGTCCTCGGCTCGGTGCACGCTCGCGAGGTCGTGCACCGCGACCTCAAGGGCAGCAACGTCGTGATCCGCACGGACGGCGTGGTCAAGGTCCTGGACTTCGGCGTCGCCGCCTTCCTCGACCCGAGCACCACAGGCCTCACCACGACCGGCGAGCGCCCCGGCAGCCTGGAGTGCATGGCACCGGAACAGGTGCAGGGCAAGCCAGTCGACCCTCGCACCGATCTGTACGCGCTGGGCTGTCTGCTGTACGCGATGCTGACGGGCGAACCGGTCTTCACGCACGAGTCCGAACTGATGTTGCCCGGCATGATCCTTGAGCAGCCGCCCGTACCGCCCGGCAGGCTCCGTGCAGGCATCCCCTCCGACCTGGAGAACCTGGTGCTCCAATTGTTGGCCAAGAACCCCGACGAGCGCCCCGCCCACGCCGGCGAGGTGTGGCGGCGTCTCGCCGCGTGGCTACCCGAGCACCGCGCCCCCGAACAGGCACTCGTCCCGTGGGCCGAAGTGGACCCGCTGCGGCCGTTCACCCACCCGATGGGACCCGAGGCCCGGCCTGTGCGGGCATGGGCAACATCGGGGCGGAGCGGCCGACCTGGGCAGACGGAGGCAACACCAGGGCAGCACAGCCAGCCGCCGCGCTGACCCGCACACCTGGCTGGCCAGAACGCAACATAGGCCGCCAAACCCGCAATGGCACATCTGTGAACAAAGTCAATGGTCATGTACGCTGGCCGATGCAGTTCGAAGGAAGGGTGGCTTGATCACACACCCATGACCGGGGAAAGCCCTCCCTCCACCAGAAAGGCCCTGGGAGTAAAGATGCCCACGTCGCGCGCCGTACCGGTGACCTTGGCCGAAATCGCCCGCCTTGCGGGTGTGGGACGAGCCGCGGTGAGCAACTGGCGGCGGCGGCACCCGTCTTTCCCCGAGCGGATCGCCGGCACCGACACCAATCCGCAGTTCTCCTTGACCGACATCGAGGACTGGCTGCGCGACAACAAGAAGTTGAAGAAGTCCGCCGAGAGGGAATGGCTCTGGCCCGGTTTCGAGGCGCTCGGCGGGCGGGATGAGACCGGGGCCGCGATCGCCGAGGTAGGACGGCTCCTCTCCGGGCGCGTGAGCGACGCAGGCGAAGAGAACCGTGCCGACACACGGGAGCTGATCGAACGGGCCGTGGATCTCGGCCAGCGTGAGGGAGGCACGGAAACATTCGCGTTTCTGCTGCGCCGCTGGCTCGACGTCCATGTGCGCCAGATCGCCACGACCCCGGAACCGCTGGCATCCCTCATGGCGCAACTCGCCCTCAGGGCGGCCAACGGCCTGGCGGGCGACAGCCTAGGCGGCTCCGGTGGCACCACGGCCATGGATCCTGCTTGCGGCCCCGGGCATCTCCTCCTAGCCGCGGCCGACGCCGCGAGGGCATCCGGCGCCGAGGCGCTCACCCTGCTCGGCAGTGATCGGGACGCCGTCCTCGCTTCGCTGGCGGACTCCCGCATGGCCCTCGCCGAAATCGACGGCCACAGGGAGAAGGAGTGCGCGCAGGTCTCCGTACGGGCTGCTGACTCCCTACGCGACGACCCGTTCTCCGGCACCCCCGCCGACATCGTCCTGTGCAACCCGCCCTTCAACGAACGGGACTGGGGATACGAGGAGTTGGCCACCGACGCCCGCTGGAGTCACGGCCTTCCGCCGCGCACCGAGCCCGAACTCGCCTGGGTCCAACATTGCCTGGCCCAGCTGCGGCCCGGCGGCGCCGCGGTACTGCTGCTGCCGCCCGCCGTCGCGGCCAGGAAAGCCGGCCGCCGCATCCGCGCCTCGCTGCTGCGCACCGGGCAACTGCGGGCCGTCGTCGCGTTGCCGCCGGGCTGCGCCGCACCGCACAGCGTCTCCTTGCATCTGTGGGTGCTGCGGATGCCCGTCCACGGGGAAGGCACACCGGTGGGCGATCGGCTGCTGGTCGCCGACGCAGCCTCGCGCTTCCCCCGGGACCCGGAGGAGAAGTGGACACCCGACTGGGCGGCGATCAGCGCTTTTGTGCGCGAGGCCGTCGAAGAGGCGGACTCCCCACAGGCCCCTGCCTACGTACGACAGGTGCCCGTCATCGAACTCCTCAACGACGAGGTCGACCTCACCCCTGGACGCCACATTGCTCCACCCCCGGCAGACACGGCACTCCGACTGGCCGAATCCTGGCGGGATTTCACCGGGCTCACCGCGAACCTGAACAAGTCGGCCAGGCTGCTCGCGGCGCTCGACCTCGCCACGGCCGACGCGGACACACCGACGGCAACCACAGTCGCCGAGCTCGCCCGGGCCGGGGCGCTCACCCTGCGCGGCGGCCAGCAGCCGCCGGAGGAGTCGATCCACGCCGGCCCGCCGTCCGACGACGGCATCCCCCTCCTCACCGTCCCCGATCTTCTGGTGGACGGCGAACCCCGCAGCTGGCTCGCTCCCGGCACCGCGGCGGCCAGCGAGGCCGTCATCGCCGAACCCGGGGACATCGTGGTGGTAGGCGTCGCCCGTGCCTTCTCCGCCTGGGTCCACGAGGGGCCCCCGACCGCCCTCGGCCCCCAACTGCATGCCGTGCGAGTACAGCCCGAACAGCTCGACGCTTGGTTCCTCGCCGGTTCGCTGCGGGCTCCCGCCAATGCCCGGCAGGCCGGCACCCACACCACGAGTTCCTCCCGCATCGACGTCCGCCGTCTCCAGATTCGCCAGATCCCCCTCGAAGAACAGCGGCGCTACGGAGAGGCGTTCCGCGAACTCACCGCCTTCGAACGGCTCTTGCGTCGCGCAGCCGACCTCGGCACGAACCTCGTCCGCGACCTCGGCGACGAGCTGGCGGCGGGACGGCTAGCCAACAAGGCGTAGCACATCGGCTCGCCCACACCAGTCGGCGTCACGCATCCCTTCACCTGGGCTCGGCTAGGCGCGCCGTGAGCTGGGTGTCGACCGCGCGGCGTACGGCCTCAACACGAGCCGCGAGTTCCGGTGGCAGGCCAGCGGCGGTGCGGCCCGCCGTGTCGACCGCCGCGATGACCGCCTCCAGTTCCCCGAAGGCGAGTCGACACTCAGCCATGCGCAGCCGAATCAGCGCGCGATTGGCCCGCTCGGCCGGGCCGTCCCCATGAATGAGACCGTCGTCGACGGCCCGGTAGAGGCGGGCCGCAGCGCCGAAATTTCCGGAGAGGCGGAATCCGTCCGCAGCCCCCTGCCACACGCGACGCACCAGAGGCCGCCGCTCACCCCACTCCTCACGGACCCGTTCTGTCAGACCGTGCAAGCGGTTGATCGCGTCGCCCGGCTCGCCGGTCGCGATCTCCGATTCGGCCTGCGCGCAGAGCTGTTCCACGACGCGGGCGTCCAGCCACTCATCTGCTGGTGCGGACGCGACAGGCAGCGTGAGAGCGACCGGGCGCGGACGAGCAGCCCGGTCCCGCGGCCGACGCATGGGGGCGGTGGGGTCGGGGTGTGTGCGGGGCCGGGGCTCGGGATCGCCAACCCCTGGGGCGAACGGGTCAAGGACTTCCAGGACCTCGTCAACAGCCGGGCGCTGCTCGGGCTTCTTGGCGAGCATGCGCAGCACCAGATCGTCGATCGGCTCCGGGATGCCCGCGGCGTACGTGCTCGGTGGCAGCGGCTCCTCGTGGAGGTGTTTGTCGGTCAGGCCGGACTCCGCGCCGAGCGGGAACGGGGGCCGCCCGGTGAGGAGTTCGTAGAAGATGCAGCCGAAGCAGTAGACATCCGTTCGCGTGGTGGGCTCGCGTTCCAGGAGTTGCTCCGGTGCCAGATAGCCGCGGGTGCCAAGTGTCGAACCGTGTGCCGTGTAACGGGTGGCGTCAGCGTGCAACGGCTTGGCGATGCCAAAGTCGATGAGGACGGCCCACCCCTCTTCATCGATCATGATGTTCGCGGGCTTGAGGTCTCGGTGCACGACCGGGAGCGTGTGTGCACAGGCCAATGCCCCTGCCACCTGAATCGCGACGGCGACCGCCGTGGCCAGAGGGAGCGGGCTGTGCTCGTCGAGGAAGGTCCGCACACTCACTCCGGTCACCAGGCGCATGGCGATGTAGGGGACACCCCGGTGCGATCCGCTCCCGTACAGTTCGGTGATGCCCGGGTGGTCGAGCGTGCCCAGGAGGTTGGCCTCGCGCCGGAACCGGGCATTCCTGACAACGAGTTCGACCTCACGCTCATACGGGTCGAGGCAGTACAGGGCCTCGGAGTCGTGGCGCAGGAACTTCACCGCCACCTCCCGCCCCCCGGACACCTCTCGGGCCCGCCAGACCTGGGCCATCCCTCCCTTGCCCAGGGAGTCCTTCAACTCGTAGCGCTCGTCAACCAGATCACCCACGCCGGGCTTGTACGTATCCGCGTCCACCACCGCGCCCCTTCGCACTGCGCATATGACCCACCATCGTATCGTGAAAGCCTCTAGGAACGATCCGTCCATTGACTCAGTTCACAATTTTGTGCCATGCTCGAGTGGTGCCCGGATGTCCCCGGACTCCCGTTGCTCTGGGCCCCCTTCTGCCCACACCGCCTGCCACGGGGTAACCATGCAGAACCCACCCGGCGTCATCGGCCACGACTGGTTGATCAGGGCGAGCCCCCGGATGGCCCGACCCGACGACGCGGCCTGTCCCACCCACCGACGCACCGCGATGCGGCCCCTGCTTATCGCCGATCCGGCCGTGCCGTTCCGGCGGCCACCCCGCGAGGGGTTCGGGTTCGGCCCGCTCTTCACCGCCCTCGACCTACTGGAACACGACGGGTGGTCCGTGGAGCGGGTGCGCGAGGAACTCCGGGGCACCCGCGGTCCCTTCCGGGGATGGGGCGCCCCAGTCCACCCCGCTCACCTGGCCTGGACCGCCCACGCCCTGGAGCGCTACGTTGCCGCCCGTACCCGCGAACAGGCAGCCGCCGTCGAGGCCGGGCTGCCTCCGACCAAGCCGGTGAAGCAGCCATGGACGTGGCGCACTTACCGCACGGACGCTCCCGATGCGCGTGGCGCCCGGCAGTACGAGCACACCCTCTGGGGCCGCATGTACGCCTCCTCCGACGGAAGGGTGCGCGACCTGTGGCTGCCTTCCATCGGCCGAGCCAAGACCGACCGTCCCGATGCGGAACTCGGGGCTGTGGCACAGGTGATGGCCTTCGGCGCACCCACGCCTCGCCGCAAACAACGCGCCCAGCCCCCGCCCACCGCGACCGAGAGCACCTGCCTGCCCGAATTGGTCCGTGTCTTCGACGTCGGGTGCGCCGACGGGTCCGTGGAGGAGCTGCTCTCCGAAGGCCCCGACGAGGCGAGACAGCGGTTCAGGACCGACGCTGCGCCTGCCTTCGTCACGGCTGCCACCGAACCCGGCGTGCGGCCCGGGGAGAGCTGTGTCGACTGCAAGGCCATCGCCGGCTGCACGGATCTGAAGCGCACCCCGCGGTTGTGGGGCGGGCGCCCTCCGGCTCTCGCACGCGAGCGCCGCTCCGTCTCCGTCTGGGACCTGCGGCTGCACGCCGAGTGCCCCGCCCAGTACCACCTGGTACGACGACTGCACCTCAACGACCTCTCGGCCGAGGACCGGGGGGCACGGCGCGGCAGAGCCGTCGACGCCTGGCTCGACGCAGAGCACGCCGAACGCCCGGTACGCGGCTGCCGGGACCGCGAGATCCCCGACCCGACGGCGGTACGGGCCAGGGCCGGACTCGACAACACCTCCGCACGCGAGGCTGCCGGGATGCTCGCGGAACATCGGGTGCTGTGCCCCCTCAACGGACTTGACGCCGACGAGCAGGTGCTCGTACAGCATCGGGTCACGGCCTACGTGCCAGAACTCGACATCGTCGTCCTTGCTGTACCCGACCTGGTGTACACCCACCGCGGCCGGTGGATCTGGCGCGAGACCAAGACGTCGGCCCGGCCGCTGTGGGAACGCGATTCCCTGCTCCGCACCTATCCCCAACTCGCCCTCGGTGTCCTGCTGTTCCACGCGGGCGCGCTAGGCGACGACCCGCGCCGCACCTGGGTCGAACTGGAGCATCTGCGTGAGGTCCGTGGGGAGAGTCGACTCGAACCCATCGACCCCGGCCGCGCCGAGATCGTCGACGAAGCCCGGGCCGTCATCGCCGAACTCGCCCAGCCACTCCTGGACGACACCACCTACGAACCGAGGACCGGACGCCACTGCCACGGTTGTCAGGCCCGGACGTGGTGTCGGCCCGGCACCGCCTACGTCATTGACCATCCGCGCCCGTCGAGCCCCGACACGCAGACCTCGCCGCGAGGAGACGCCCCGCCCCATGCCTGACCGACAGCTCGTACCGGACTGGCTGTCCAACCCCGATGTCGTCCTCCTGCGGGACGTGGCCACCGCCGTCCTGCACCTGGCGGCCGTCGACCGCCTTGACTCCTTCACCCTGCCCTACCCCGCCGGCGCGCAGCGGGCCCTGGATGCCCTGGTACTCCAGTGCTTGCGCAGCGGCGCCAAGCCCCCGGCTGGGGTGCCCGAGATGATGCGCTGGGCCCGCGCCCGCCCCTTGGGTAGCTGGCCCCTCGACCAGCTGCCCGCGGACCTGTTCGACACCGCAGACCGGATGATCGACGAGGATTCCGGAGAGCCCACGCAGCTCTGCCACGAGCTCGCCGTGCGGGGATATGGGGACAGCACCGGACGGCAGTACGACCGCCTGGTGATCCATGAGGCCCTGCGCGCCTGCCGGACTGTGTCGTCACCCGAGTCGTACACGGCCTTCCGTCGCCTCCTGGTGAATCGGCCCGTCCTCACCGAAGCGGACTGGGCCGAGGTGAGCACCGACCTCTTCCTCGATCCCGTGCGCTTCCTCATCGAGGAGATCTACGCCCCCGTCCCCCTCGGGTTCCGCCGGGACGGCGCGTACCTGTGCTGTCACCGCTGCCTGACCCTGCTCCATCCGGTGTCCGACACCGAGTGGTGGTGTGAGCGCGACCAGTGCCGGCACCAGGGTCCCCCGCCGCACGGCCGGGAACTCGTCGCGTCGGACGTGGGCGAGCTGCGTCAACTGCGGAAACCTCTGAGGCAGTTCGTCACCGGGCCCGGACGCGCCGAGGTCTCCCTGGAGGACGAGCTACGCGCCTTGGGCCTCACCGTCGAGATGTGGCCCGGCTTCGACGCCTACGACCTTCGCATCACCTTCCCCGACGGTCACGTGTGGGCCGTCGACGTCAAGGACTGGGCAAACCCCGCCTTCCTCGGACGCGCCGCTACGGCCGTCCGCCCGGAGCCTCCGTACGACGAAGCCTGTTGGGTGGTGCCCGCATTCCGGGTGCGTGCCCGCCGCGACTACCTGGCCATGTATGCCAGGGAGCGGGGCCCGGGGGCGTGCGGTCTGCGGCTGCTGACGGACGAACAGCTGAAACGGACCGCGCGGCTGCGGCTATCCGGAGAACGCGGGCCGGACGCGTCCATCGCGCCCCTGCACACCGTGCCTCCAGCAAGGGAGCACGACCGGGCCCGCACGGCGTCGTCCCGGTCCGAAAGTCAGACGGCGGCGACCGACGGCGCCGGGAAGAAGGGAGCAGACCATGCGTGACCGCAGCAGCTGGTACCAGCCGGTCGTCGCCGCACTGAGGCCTTGGCCCGAAGAACACGCCGGGACCCGGCCCGCTCTGCTCTGCCAGGTCGAGCTCGCTCTGCGGCTGATGGAGACCGTGGCGCCCGGTCACGCTGCCGACGGGGCGTGGACGCTCCTCGGCGGCTACGGTCTCGCCTTCGCGCGGGCCTCGAAGCTCCCCACTGGCACCACCGAACAGGTCGCGCTGGCCGCGGCCCGACACCTGCTCTGGCCGATGCGCCGCGGCCGGATGTGGCAGCAGAGCCTGGACGCCTACCTGGAACTGCCCGAACGGCTGCGTGCGTACCGCGTCCCGGCGGCCGGGGAGCCCGCCCATCGGGTCCCCCTCAAGGTGGCGGCCGACCGCTTCACCACCTACGACGACGCGCTCGCGAACCTCCCCGGCTTCGCCACGAAGGTCCTTCCCCCGGCGGAGGCGGGCGAACACCGCTTCATGGACCGCCGCCACCGGCGCACTTCCGTCACGGTCCCCGCCGATCTCGTGCGGGACCCCTTCCCCGGCCACCCCCTCACCGCCGAACGCCCGGCCACCGCTGGCCTCCTCGACGTGCCACTCGACGAACTGGCTGACCTCGCACGGTGGATGGACGCGGAGGAGCAGCGGCGGGGGCTGAAGGCGGGGAACTGGGAGCAGCGTCTCGCCCAGCTCGACCTCGACACCCGTACCCCGGACGGGACAGCCTTCGAAGCCGCGTCCGCGCTACCGCTCGACCGGCTCACCCACCTCGTCGGTATGGTCGGCGCCGGCAAGTCGACCTTGATGACCCTGCTCGCTGTCTGGGCCTACCACAACGGTCTGCGCATCACTCTCGTCGTCGGCGATGTGGCCGAACAGCTGACGCTAACCGAGCTGTTCCGCACGCTCGGCCTGAGCGCCGCCCTGGTACAGGGGGGCACGACGCGGCCCCAGCATACCCAGCGGCTGCACCGCAGACTCGCCGCACGGGGAGAACACTCCCTGCTGGCTCACACCGAACCCGTCTTCGCCCACCTCAGCACCGCCTGCCCGCTGGACGCCCTGCGCGCACTCGACACGTCCGAGCCGCTGCGCTACACCGACGCGCCGTGCGGTGCCCTTCACCCCGCTCGGCGCCAGGAGACCGCAGAGGAGCCCGCAGCCGAGCGGGCGGTACGCGAGCTCGAACGAGCCCGAGGCGCCGTCGACAGGGAGGGCGCCACGGACAACACGGAGGCCGACGAAGAGGACCTGGGCATCCCGCACGCCTGCCCGCTGTGGAGCGTCTGCCCCCGACACTCCGCCGCGCGTGACCTCGTGGACGCGCTGATCTGGGTGGCCAACCCGGCCAGTCTCGTCCAGACCGCAGTTCCGCGTCAGCTCAACGCCGAGCGCCTGCGCTATCTGGAGCTGGCCTGCCTGCGCAGCGACATCGTCGTCGTCGACGAGGCCGACCGCGTACAGATGCAGCTCGACCAGATGTTCGCCCCGTCGGCCACCCTCGTCACCACCGGTGTCTCCGACTCCTGGCTCGACCAGTTGCAGACCCACGAGATCGCCGAACTCGCCCGGCAGGGACGGCTGCAGCTCTCCGACCAGGACGTGGAACGGTGGTCCGCCGCCCTGGACGTCGTTGGTTCCGCCGCGGACCGGCTGTACGCCATGCTCATCGACGACGGAGCAATGCGGGACTGGGCGCAGATCGACTACTTCAGTGCATGGACACTCCAGGAGAAGCTGCTGCACGCCTGGTACCCGCTGACGCGAGGCCAGGCCTCCGGGCGACCGGACAGCACGAGCGAAGGGGACATCGAGGACGAGAGCGCACTCTACGAGGATGAGGAAGGGCTGGGGGCCGATGGCGACTCCCCTGTCCCCGACGCTCCTTGGGCGCAGCGACGCACGGAGATCACCGGGTTCTTCGACACGTTCCGCGACGATCCGCTCGGCGGACGCGGCCCCTATGGAACACCCGCCGACGAGCTCACTGCCCTCGCCCACGACGTCCTGCACACCCTCGACGAGAAACAGACACGGCGCCGTGTCCGCGCGCTCCTCGACTCCTTCCTCGTCGGAGCGCCGGGCCCGGAACAGCGCCCCGTGCCCGCCGCCGAGCGAGGCAAGAAGCCGGCCCCCGAGGACGTACCACTCACCGCGGAGTGGCGGGAAATCAACGCACGGCGCCTGGAGTTCACCCTCGTCCTCGCCGCCCTGCACCAACGCCTGGACCGGGTGACGTTCTTGTGGCCCCAGGTGGAGGCAGCGCTACGGCTGGACTCCGCGGCCCACGAACTGACCCGCCGCCCGCCCCTCGACTACGCGCCACTGCTGCCCGAAGCGCCCATGGGTAACGTCCTGGGCTTCCAGTACCTGGTGGACGAACGGGCCGCCGCCCGCGACAAGGACGGGCACCGCACCGGCACCCTGCGCTTCTTCCGTTGCGCGGGCGTGGGCCGGGAACTGCTCCTGGGTCTTCCCCAGCTCGGCGCCGACCCAGGCCTTGGCAAGGCAGGCCCACACGTGCTGCTGATGTCGGGCACCAGTTGGGCCGGCACCTCTACCCGGGCCCATGTCCTCGCCCCCGTCCGTGCCGTACTGAAACCGCAGCGCAAGGCTCTCGCCGCCATCCGGGAGACCGTGTTCCGCACCGAGTTCCTCTACGACGCCGCCGGACAGCCGATCCGGCTCTCCGGCCAGGACCCCGACCAGCGCGAGGATGTCCTGCGCCTGATGATCGACCGGCTCGCTCGGTCCCGGAGCGACGGCAACTCCTCCCCTCTCCAGAGCGAACTCGCCCGAATCCCCGACCAGCGCCGCAAGCGTGCTCTGCTTCTGGTGGGCAGCTACACGGAAGCCAAGGTGGCCGCCACAGCCCTGAACGAGATCCCGCGCTGGCATGGCCGGGTACGCGTTCTGGTCGCCGACGACGCCGAACTGGAGGCCGCCGTCGACGGGGCGGCGCCGACGGGGAGCCAGGCGCCGGGCACGGGATCAGGGGCGGGAGCGGTCCGACGTGGGGACCTCGCGTCCTTCGCCGACGACCTGGACGCCGAACTGCTCGTGGCGCCCCTCCTCGCCGTGGAACGAGGACACAACATCCTCACCGCCCCCCAACGGCCCGGCGAGGAGAAGGTCGCGGCGTTCGGAACGGTGTTCTTCCTGGTCCGTCCGCACCCCCGCCCTGACGACCTCTCCCTGGCGGTCTTCGCCATCAACGACTGGGCGACGCGGTTCGTACGCGGTCAGCTGAAGCTACCGGGCGAAAGGACGTTCAGCGACATGGTCACCCAGGCCGGGGACCTGAACGCGGCAGGCAGTGCTTTCAGGACCACCGCGCGCGGCGTGTGGCGGCACGTGCTGTCACGGCCCTACATCTACTCCTCGCTCTCCGATGACGAGAAGAAGTCCTTCGTCTGGGACCAGCTCGTCACCATCTGGCAGGTCATCGGGCGCCTCGTCCGCGGTGGCGTACCCGCCCGCGTCGTGTTCGTCGACGCGGCCTTCGCACCGCGACTCGCCGAGGCACAGGCGCCCTTCACCGGCCAGAACCGGCGTCCACGCCGCGCAGGCGACCCCGGGCTGCTGGTTAGGCTACGGGACGTTCTGGCGCCGTACTTCGCGCACACCGACACGGACACTGGCACCGTCGGGTACGGCGCGCGCACCGATCCCGCCGACGCCGCACTCGTCAAGCTGCTCTACCACCCGCTGTACGAAGCACTGTGCGCCATGGGGACGTCACCCGGCCCGCGATCGGTCGACTGAAGCACGCCAACCACCGCCCTGGGCAGCACTTTAGCGGGCAACCGCACCCGCCACGTACGGACATCGCAGGGAGAACCTACATGTACAAGAACATCCGCCGATCCGCGTACCACCTGGCCGAGGAGGGCACCCCCTGGACCGAGGACTTCCACGCACTCCCTTTCCCCGAACACTGGCACGCCGGACTCCTCGAACTGCACAACCACGGGCGGGACGAGGAGAAGCGGCAGCCGACGCTGCCCACCCGCCGACTCGACGGTGTGCTCCAGACCCTCGCCCCCGACGTGATCGTCCGCCCCCGGCCGCGGATCCCCGTGGAACCGGGGCCGCGGGCCACCGAGGACTTCTGGATGTATGTACCGGCCTCGGCGCCCGACCCCCTCCCGGGCCGTTCCATGCAGCAACTCCTCGACGCCTGGCTGCGTACCCTCGGTCCCAAGGACTCCGCACAGGATCCCCGATTCCGCTCGCTGTTGCTCGCGAGCAGCACCGAGCTGAAGCAGAACCTGCCCAAGTGGCAGCCGGTCAGCGGCGTCGAACTGCTCACCACCCCGACCACCCGGGGCGGCACTGCCGCCCCGGAACCGCGCCAGTTCCAACTCGCCACCGACGCCCTGGCACGCCGCATCCTGACCCTCGACCCCTTCCCGTTCGAGGGCGGGGAGCTGCGGTTCCGGGCACTGCCCCGCGGGCCTCGCGACCAAGGCGCGGAACTCATGTCGCAGCCCCTGTGCCGGACCGTCAAACGCAAGGAGTGGTGGTTCTCCGTCCTTCTGAACATCTCCCTGCACACCACGCCGTTCGACCCTAGGCCGCGCCTCCACCTGCACTGGGGTGTACGCCGCTGGGCGACCCACCCTCGGACCACCACCAAACACCTCAACCTGCCCTACCGAGAGGCCACTACCGTCTACCTGCGGCCCACCATCCCCTGGCTGCCCGGCGCACCGGCCACCGAGCGCTACGCGCTGGCACGCCTGCGCCGCGACCGGGCCGCCGACACCTTCGTATGGTCGGAGAACGACACCGCCGGCATCCTGCGCGGACTCAGCCTCGCTGGCAACTTCCCCGACCCCGAACAGCTACTCACCGAACCGGTCTCCTGGATCGGCGAGGGCCGCGGCGTCCGCGCAGCCGTGGTCCACAGCACCAGGATGGGCAAGCACGAGATCGGCAGCGGCTTCATGCCCAACCAGCGGGCACAGCTCACCGAATGGGCCGAGCAGGCCCTTCCTGAAACACTGGCCCGGGTACCCGACCTCACGCGCGGACGCGGCAAGGGCATCGGCGCGCCGGAGAACCGGCGGCCCAAGCCCAGGACCGACGAGGCCAAGAAGGCCGAGCTGCTCCGCGAGACCCAGGCACGGCGCGTGGCACTCGCGGCGCAGGCCCGGATCGCCTCCCCCGGCGCGGAGCAGGCCGGCCCGCCCGTGGTGGAGGCCCGGCTGCTGTGGCAGTCGCCCGAGGTACGCGGCGAGGCGGTGGAACAGTTCGCCAAGGCCTTGGGCCTCGACGGCGACGGCGGCGCCAGTGCCGCCCACGTCACGGACCGGGACTTCGACGAGGCCACACCCGGAGCACCGGTCGTCCTGGAGTGGCGGACGGCGGAGGTCACACTCCGGCTGCGCTGCCTGCCCCTCGCCGACGGACTGGGCGACCGACTCGTGCCCGACCCGGCGGTCAAGGGCAAAGGCGCGGCGCTCGCGACTGCAGTCGCCGAACGGCGCCGTGCCCTGCGCGCCTGGCTCCGCGCGGACGGCGCGGAACCCTCCCGCCCCGAACTCGCCCTCGTGGAAGTCGCGCACCGCAGTACATTCCGCCCGGCGTCGACGGACCCCAAGTTCGCCATCCGCCTCGGGTGTGCCGACGCAGGCCTGCTGACTCAGTTCGTCGTCACCCCGTCCACCGATCGGCAGATCGACAATGCGGAAAGCCTCGACCACCGCACGTACAGCTCGTGGCTCGACGGACTGCGCCAGCTCGGTGTCCGCGTCCTGCCCCAGCACACTCTCGGTGAGGATCTTCCGGACTCACTGCAATACGCGGCAGTGTGGATGGTGAAACGTCGCAAGGACGGCCCGACCCGGTTGCCCAAGCACCTGCCTGTGGCCGTCCTCGTCACCCCGCTCCCGGCAGGGGAAGGCCTTGCAGCCGTACGCGGCTGGGATGACACCGCGGGGGAATGGGTGCCCTACCCGCAGTTCCTCCTCGGTCTGGTGAAACAGGCGGAGATCGGCCCCGAAACGTTCACGGAACCCGAGACTTCAGACGATGACACACGTGCCGATGCCCCTCGGATCACCGGCAAGCAGTGGCGCAGTAACCTCGCCCAACAGCGCAGGGAGACTGCGGCATTCCTCCAACGCGTGCTGCACTCCCTCCGCGGGCAACCCACCGCACTGATCACCCATGCTCAGAACAGCCGACTGCACTGGCCATGGCTCCAAGACGGCCAGACCGAACGTGACCTGATCAAGCCCGGCCACGCCCCGGCAGGCCGACTGGACGACGAACTCCGCCTCGTACGCGTGCGCGGGTGCGGCGGTCGCGAGAGCGCCCAGTGGTGGGGCCTGGCCGACCCGGGCAAGCCTCATGGGCAGCCAGCCGGCTTCTGGGCACAGAATCCCCAACAGCGTTACGGGGAAAGGGCTTCGTCGCGAGAGCGGGTCTTCTACAGCACCACCGAACGTCCCGGAACCCATGCGATCTCCCCCGCACTCGACCGCCTTGCCACCCGGGTCAACGCGGCAGGCAACCTCACCTCGCAGGCGGGCACCAGCGCCTGGAACCCGACGCTGGTGGAGATCGCGGTACTGGGCTGCCACGAGGACGACGATTCCGCGGCCCCCGTACTGGAAAAGTCCGACGACCCCGAGGCGCTGGCCCTTGCCATGCACCAGCTCCGCCAGGCCCCGGATTACGCCGCCGCTCTGTCTCTCCCCCTCCCCCTCCACCTCGCGGGGCTGGCCCAGGCATACGTCCTCCCGACACTCGCCGACGGCGACCGGACTTTGAACGAGGAGTCGGACACATCTGCCGGAGACCAGATCGGGGAGGACCCAGACCTCGCCGACGCGGCCGGACTATCCACGACGCCGGACGACGAGGCCGAGACGGCCCACGGCTGACTAGGGGCTCACCAGTTCGTCTCGCCGGCGAAATACTTGGCCGCCCTGCGCAGGACGCCCCGCTCGGTGGCCAGCTTCCGCTCGTTAGCCTCGAGCTCGGCCACACGGGCCTCCAGCTACCGGATCCGCTCGGCCGGATCGGCGGACACGGCCGACTGTCCTGCCAGGGCCGCCGCCTTCCCACCCGACCTGGGGACGGTGGAGACGACGCCGCGGCATTCGCAGGCCCGCAGCACCCACTAACGCAGCGTCGCCCTGTTGATGCCGAGGGCCGCGGCAATGTCCTTGTACGTCGCTCCGAGCGTGAACTTGTACGGGGCCACTACATCGGCCCTGAACTCGTCCGAGTAGTCCTTCATCACCATCGGCGGTGTTCTCGCTTCCTCCGGATCAAGAAGATCCAGTATCAGCGTGTCCCCCATCAGGGCGAAGACCGAGCCGCGGAAGCTTTCACTGTCGCACAGGCTGCTCGATCACGAACACAACTGTGCAATGGTGGGCGGCGATCGCCGATGTGCGATTGCTGGCGCGAGAAGTGAAGGTAGACAACCTCGCGTGGCGCTACAACGAGCGAGCCATTTCAGACTGGGCAATATCAATATCGAATCGTTGACCGTCGGAGTCTGCCTCGCCCACTCCTCTCCATTCCCACACTGGTGATGGTGGCGTCATAGCCGCCAACGACTGCTTGTTCGATGGCTCGACCAGATCGAGGCGTGGCTCCAGATGGGCTCGGGCCCATACGGAACGCTGACGCCTGGCAGCGCTGTACCAACGCCGACAACGCAGCGTAACGGGAAACGGCCAGGGCGTCAGCGTTGACCTGCCAGGCACCGTGCCGTGCTGCGCGAGGTGCAGCCATCAAGTCCAGGTGCGGGTACTCACCGGAAGTCGCAGGTCAGGTCACGAATTCCGCATTGGTGATCGCATGGTGGTCGCAGTCGGCCATCCAGACGTGGAATCTGTAGCCTCGCGGGCTGATCGAGAAATCAGGACCGCAGGAGGCAAGCGAAAATGCGCAGTTCGGGGCGGCGGCGGGGCCGGGTCTACCGTCGGTGCGGATGCCGTGACGCGGCTCGGCGTCAGCTCGGCGCCGGATGCCCGCACCTGGTCGAGGAGGGGCACGGCACGTGGACCTTCGCCGTGGACATTCCCTCGCTCGGCGGTCGCAGGCGCACGGTACGGCGCGGCGGTTTCGAGGACGGCTTCGCCGCCGAGAGCGCGCTGCGACGCTTCCTCGAGGGCCGCCAGCTGGGTTTCGACGCCGACCCGCACGAGACGGTGGCCGCCTACCTGACCAAGTGGCTGAAGTCGATGGAGTTCCTGCTCAAGCCCACCACGTACGCCCGCTACCGCACCTATGTGCTCTGCGAGTTGATCCCCGTGTTCGGCAAGCTGCGCCTGGAGGAACTCGCCCACGACCACATCGCCGCCTACGCGCACGAGCAGCTCGAATCCGGCCGCGGCCGCCAGGCCGTCTACCACTGCCTGGCCACGCTCTCCAGCGCCCTGGGCACCGCCGTCCGCACCCACCGGCTCCCCTTCAACGCGGCTCAGCCCCTGCCCATGCGCCGGCCCCGCGCCGACGAGCGCGTGCCCTGGAGCGCGGAGCAGGCCGTTGACTTCCTCGCCCGCTGCCGCAACGTCGACCCTGCCTTCGCCGACCTCTTCGAGACCATCATCGGAACCGGGCTACGGCTGGGCGAGGCACTCGGGCTTCAACGTCCCTGCGTCCGGATCGACGACCGCGTCATGTACATCCGCCACACCCTCTCCGCGATCGACAACCACGAACTCGTCCTGACCGCACCAAAGACGAAGAAGAGCCGCAACTGGGTACCCCTGTCGGAGCGCGTCGCCGCAGCCCTCCAGCGAGCCATGGACCGGAGCACCGCCACCATCAACGGCCACGTCTTCCAGGGCGCGGACGGCAAGCCCCTCCACCCGGCCGCGGTCCGTCGGCGCTTCCACGAACTGCGCAAGCAGGCCGGACTCCCCCACGTCACCATCCACGACCTGCGACACCTCGCCGCCACCCTCGCCCTGGAAGGTAACGTCCCCATGGCCGTCATCTCCAAGACCCTGCGGCACTCCACCCTCTCCACCACCGCGAACATCTACAGCACCTGACCTGGGACGTCGCGATGGCCGCAGTTCACACCATCGAAGCCAGACTCTGCCTCATCGAAGCCCGCACGCGCGGCCTTGATCCCTTCGACCTCAGCGGCCCGGCAGCGAACCCGCTCTTCAGTCACGCCGCCTGACGGCGCTACAGCCACGTCCCAGGCCAGGGACGCACAGAACACCGGTCATCCGGTCCACAGCTGACGCCCCACTCGAGCAACCACTCACAGACGGATGCCGCGGGTCTCACAGGCATGCCTGCCAGCAGGAAAACCAACCTCGCTCCGACACCAAACCGCGTCCGAACGACCTGCCAGCCCCGCGCGGCTCGCCAATGAGAGACAGGCCGACCGCCCTGAGACACTCCCAAATGCAGGCAGTACCTTCCGAGGACGACGTGAACGATCGTTCACGACCACACTGCGACCACCAACCACGAAGGCCGTCTCCACCATCCAGTGGAAACGGCCTCTGACCTGCAGTGATGCAAGTCGGGACGACAGGATTTGAACCTGCGACCCCTTGACCCCCAGTCAAGTGCGCTACCAAGCTGCGCCACGTCCCGTGGTCGTCTGCCGGGTGGCCCTGGCGGGCTCCTGGCTTTCTGACCTTGCCCCCGATCTCTCGGCGACGTGGAAAACAATACAGCACGTCGGGGGGTGCTCGCTGCCAGGTTTCGGGGGTGTGGCGGGTGGGCGGGGCCGGGGGCGGTCAGGGGGTGGGGTGGCGGGCGTCGTAGCGGAGGAAGGCGGGGCGGCGGACGGCGAGGTAGAGGACGGCGGCGACGCAGGCGAGGCCGCCGGTGAGGATGGAGACGGTGGGGCTGGTGAGGGCCGCGACGGTGCCGGATTCGAAGTCGCCGAGGCGGGGGCCGCCGGCGACGACGACGATGAAGACGCCCTGGAGGCGTCCGCGCATCTCGTCGGGGGCGGCGACCTGCATCATCGTGTTGCGGAAGATCATCGAGACGGTGTCGGCGCAGCCCGCCGCGGCGAGCAGGAGCAGGCCGAGCGGGAGGTTGTGGACGACGCCGAAGGCGGCGATGGCGAGGCCCCAGGCGGCGACGGAGGTGAGGACGGCGACGCCGTGGCGGTGGATGCGGCCGATCCAGCCGGAGAAGAGGCCGCCGGCGAGGGCGCCGACGGCGGGGGCGGCGGCGAGCAGGCCGACGGTGCCGGCGTCGCCGCCGTAGAAGGGGAGGACGATCGCGGGGAAGAGGGCGCGCGGGAGGCCGAAGATCATGGCGGCGAGGTCGGCGGCGAAGGAGGTCCGCAGGTTGGGCTGGCCGTGCAGGAAGCGCAGGCCGTCGAGGACGGTGGCCCGCTTGCCGGTGGTGGTCTGCGGACGCATCGCGGGCAGGCGCCACATCGCGTAGAGGGTGGCGGCGAAGGCGGCGGTGTCGATCAGGTAGGCGCTCTGCGCACCGTACGCGGCGACGGCGACGCCGCCGAGGAGCGGGCCGACGGTCTGGCCGAGGTTCATGCCGATGGTGTTGAGCGCGTTGGCGGCGGGCAGCTGCTCGCGCGGGACGAGGCGCGGGATCATCGAGGAACGGGCGGGCGAGCTGACCGCGAAGAAGCCGCCCTGGAGGGCGACGGCGACGTAGAGCAGGGCGACCGAGCCGAGGTCGAGCAGGGCCTGGGCGGCGAGCAGGGCGGAGACGGCGGCGAGGCCGCCGGAGCCGATCAGGCCGAGGCGGCGGCGGTCGACGCGGTCGGCGATGGCGCCGCCGTAGAGGCCGAAGACGACCAGCGGCACCAGCGAGCAGATGCCGACCACTCCGGTGAGGAAGGTGGAGCCGGTGAGGGCGAAGACCTGGATGCCGACCGCGAGGGCGGTCATCTGCTGGCCGATCGAGGAGACGGTCTGCCCGAACCAGAGCCGCCGGTAGTCGGGGCTCTCCCGCAGCGGGGTGAGGTCGGCGAAGGCGCCGCGGGTGAGGCGGCGCAGCCCGGTCGGGGCGGGTCGGGACGGCGGGGACGGGCGGGAGGGTGTTTCGGTGGGCACCCCGCCATGCTCGTTCAGCCGTTCGACGCCCGTGCGGGCGGGGTGCGGGTGGACATCCCCCGGCAACACTCCGCACCGACGCCCGGCCCCGCCCCGACGCCCCGCCGCCGCTCCACGGGCGACACCCCGCGGGCGGCAGGCGGCACCCCGGCGGCTCAGGCCCGCAGCAGGGTGCGGGTGAGGAGCGCGGCGAGCCGCTCGTCGAGGGGTTCGCGGGTGGCGAGCAGCCGGTACCACAGGAGGCCGAAGGCGAGGTCGACGGCGGTGGCGGGGGTGAGCTGGGGGGCGAGGGCGTCGGCGGCGTGGGCGCGGGCGAGCAGGGTGCCGAGCGCTTCGCGGCGGGGGTTCAGCAGGGTGTCGCGGAAGCGCTCGCCGAAGGCGGGGTCGATCTGGGCCTCGGCCATCAGGGCGCGCAGGGCGTCGCCGGTGGTCGGGGTGGCGGCGGCGAAGGTGGCGGCGAGGAAGGCGTGCAGGTCGGCGGCGTGGTCGCCGGTGTCGGGCAGGGGTATGTGCTGGCGGGCGTGCACGGTGACGGCTTCGAGCAGGACGTCGGCCTTGCCGGGCCACCACCGGTAGACGGTCTGCTTGCCGGCGCCGGCCCGGGCGGCGATGCCCTCGACGGTGAGGCGGGCGTACCCGGCCTCACCGAGCAGCTCGTACGCGGCGGCGAGGATCGCGCGGCGGCTCTCCTCACTGCGCCGGCGCCCCGGTCGCGCGGGAGTTGGCGTCTCGCCGGCCGACTCGGCCGGTCCTCGGTTCGCTTGCTCGATCACGGCGACCACGCTACCTTAATTCGAGACGAGACGTTGCGGTTCGAAATTGTGTTCCGCCGACTCGCCGGATCGACGAACGCACACCGATGGACCGCTTGGAGAGAAGCACACATGAGCAAGCGCACTGCACTGGTCGTCGGCGGCACTTCCGGCATCGGACTGGCCACCGCCCGCCAACTGCGCGCCCAGGGTGCCGTGGTGCACGTGGCGGGCCGCAGCAAGGAGCGCCTGGAGGCGCTCGCGGTGAGCGACCCGGAGCTGATCGGGCACCGGGCGGACGGCGGTGACCGCGAGCAGATCACCGAAGTCCTGGACACCATCGGCACCTTGGACTGGCTGGTGGTCGCACTGAGCGGCGCCGAGGGCGCGGGGCCGTTCGCCGAGCTCGACCTCGGCGTCCTGCGCGGCGCCTTCGATGCCAAGTTCTGGGGGCAGTTGACCACGGTGCAGGCCGCGCTGCCGCACCTGTCCGAGGACGGATCGGTCACCCTGGTCACCGCGATCTCGGCACGCACCGGCATGCCGGGCACCGCCGGGCTGGCCGCGGTGAACGGGGCCCTGGAGGCGATGATCCGACCGCTGGCCGTGGAGCTGGCCCCGCGCCGGATCAACGCCGTCTCCCCCGGGCTGGTCGACACCCCGTGGTGGAGCGGCCTGCCGCAGGACGCCCGGGAGGCCTACTTCGCCCAGACCGCCGCCCAGTTGCCGACCCGCCGGATCGCCTCCGCAGAGGACGTCGCCGAGGCGGTCGTGCTCGCCGCGACCAACCGCAACCTCACCGGCACCGTCCTGGAGACCGACGGCGGCCTGCGCCTCACCACCATCAACTGAGGCCCTTCCCGGACGAGTTGACCGATCCAGTCACGTTCAGCGAGCCGCCGAAGCCGTGGTCTGCGCGTAGCCGATGACGTGGCCGCCCATCGTGAACGCGGTGACGGTCGGCGGCGTGGCGGCGGGCAGCGCCAGGCTCGGCGTGTCCAGGGCGTAGACGGTGATCCGGTAGCGGTGGGTACGGTCGCCGACCGGCGGGCACGGGCCCAAGTAGCCTTGCGCGCCAGCGGCGTTGGCGCCGACCACCGTACCGGTCGCCGGGGCCTGCGGCAGGCCGGTGGCGGTGGCGGGCACGTCCCACACCAGCCAGTGCCAGAAGCCGGAGCCGGTCGGCGCGTCCGGGTCGAACATGGTGACGGCGAAGCTCTTCACCCCGGCCGGGGCGCCGTGCCACTCCAGCCGCAACGGCTGGTTGCCGCCGTCGCAGCCGAACGAGTTCGCCCAGTTCGCTTCCGGGAAGCGGCCGTTGACCAGATCGGGGCTGGTCACGGTGAACTGCTCCACCCCGTTCGGGATCCCGGCCCGGACCGAGACCCTCCCGAAGTCCCGCGCCTCGCCACGGACTCGGGCACTCGAATCGCCGACTCCCAGCAGGGTCAAGGCAGTTGCGGCGGACAGCAGGACAGCCGCAGCGCGCAACGGCCGCGACCGCAGCACAGCGGAGGAAGGGGAAGAGGAAGGGGAAGCGGCGGTGGTGCGGGCGGAACGTGACATGGCGCGGATCTCCCAGCCGGTCGTCGGATCTGGCGTGCATCGGGCGCACTCTGGCGTGCGTCTGGTGCGTTCTGGTGTGCGAGACCAACCCTCGCCCGCCGCCCGCGCCCCGGGGAGACCTTCCGGATGCTGGCACTCGGCGTACCAGTCTCGGCGCTGGACGGTCGACCCGACCCGCACCGATGATCGGGAGCATGACCGAGCACGTACCGCCCCGCCAGGCCGAGCTGGCCGCCTTCCTCCGGGCCAAGCGTGCCCGCCTGCAGCCCGAGGAGGCCGGACTGCCGCGCGGGCCGCGTCGCCGCACCCCGGGGCTGCGCCGCCAGGAGGTCGCCCAGCTCGCCGCCGTGAGCGTCGAGTGGTACGTACGCCTGGAACAGGGGCGGGTCGGCACCCCGGGCACCGCCGTCCTGGACGCCATCGCCGAGGCGCTGCACCTCACCCCCGACGAGCACCGGCACCTGCACCTGCTCGCCCGCGGGGAGACCCCGGTCCTCCCCGCGGGCGGCTCCCGGCAGCCTGCCGACGTCCGTCCGTCGCTGCGCCAACTCCTGGACGGCATACCGCTGTTCCCCTCCTACCTGACCGACCACCGGCTCGACGTGCTGGCCCACAACCCGGCCGCCCGCGCCCTGTTCGGCCCCGGGTTCGGCACCGGGCCCACCGCCAACACCGCCCGCATGCTCTTCCGCGACCCGGCCACCCGCGCCGCCCAGCTCGACTGGTCCCGCGTCGCCCGCGAAACCGTCGGCCACCTCCGCACCGCCGCCGCCCGTCACCCCGACGACCCCCGGCTGGCCGCCCTGCTCGACGAACTCCGCGCCCACAGCCGGGAGTTCACCCTCTGGTGGGACGACCACACCGTGCTCGAACGCTCCACCGGCACCAAGCGCGTCCACCACCCCGAGGCGGGCGAGCTCCGCCTCCACTACGACATCCTCACCACCGGCCCCCACCACCTCTTCACCCTCACCCCCGCCGACCCCGCCACCGACCGCGCCCTGCGCCACCTCGTCACCACCCACACCGCCGCCCGCACCGCCGCGCACGCCACCGTCCGCCCGATCACCGCCGCCTGAGACCTCGGCGTCGGCAACCGGACGGACGGACGAACGGACGAACGGACGAACGGGCGAACGGGCGAACGGGCGGTGGTGCACCGGCAGCACGCCGACCACCGGGATCGGGCGGGCGGCCGCCCCGGCCCGGTCTCACCCCAGCTGCTGCAGCAGCTCCTGCGCCAGGGAGGCCGAGGAGGCCGGGTTCTGCCCGGTGACCAGGCGGCCGTCGACGACGACGTGCGGGGCCCAGGGGGCACCGGCGTCGACGGTGAGGCCCGCTTCGGTCAGGCGGGTCTGCAGGAGCCACTCGGCACGGTCGGCGAGACCGGCCAGGGTCTCCTCCTCGTCAGTGAAGGCGGCGACGCGACGTCCGGCGAAGGCGTTGCGGCCGGTGGCGGGGTCGACGGCGGCGAGCAGTGCTGCGGCCCCGTGGCAGACCACGGCGAGGGGCTTGCCGGTGGCCAGGGCCCGGGTGAGCAGGCGGCCGGAGTCGGCGTCCCGGGCGAGGTCCTCCATCGGGCCGTGGCCGCCGGGGTAGAAGACGGCGTCGTAGTCGTCGAGGTCGACGTCGGCGACGGCCAGCGGGTGGTCGAGCTCGGTCATCACGGCCAGTCCGTCCGCGACCTCGCGCGCCTGCTCGGCACCGCCGTTGGCGCCGGGCTCCAGGCTGCCCCGGTCGACCGGCGGGACGACGCCGCCGGGCGTGGCGACGGTGATGTCGTGGCCGGCCCCGCGCAGGATGCGGTACGGGGTGACCGCCTCCTCGGCCCAGTAGCCGGTGGGGTGCTTGGTGCCGTCGGCCAGGGTCCAGTGGTCGGCGCCGGTCATCACGAACAGGATCTTCGACATGTCGCTCTTCTCCGGAGGCGGGCTGCTTCGTGCTTGCGATCCGACCGTAGGACGACCGGGCCATCGGCAGCCAATGGGCGCACCGATGTCGGCCATCGGTTCTCCGATGGCTCGATCATCCGCCCACCGCCGGTACGCTCGCCCGATGAACGCCCACCCGCCGCGTGCCGCGGCCGGACCCACGTCGCCCGCCGCCGAGCCGCCGGACCTCAACCAGTTGCGCACCTTCCTCGCGGTGTACCGCCTGGGCTCGTTCACCGCCGCCGCCCGGCGGCTCGGCCTGTCGCAGTCGACGGTGACCGCCCAGGTCCGCGCGCTGGAGCGACGCCACGGGCGGGAGCTGTTCGAGCGGCAGGCCCGCGGGGCGACGGCGCTGCCCGCGGCGGACGAGTTGGCCGCACGGGTCGCCGAACCGCTGGACCGGCTGGCGGACGCGACGGAGCGGCGACCGGCGGCCGAACCGGTGCACCTGGCCGGGCCCGCGGAACTGCTCGGGACGCTGGTGCTGCCCGCCCTCGCACCGCTGGTCGCGGCCGGGGTGCGGCTGCGGGTGACCTCCGGGCTGACCGATCCGCTGCTGGACGAACTCCGTTCCGGGCGCCACGACTTGGTAATCTCCACCCGCCGCCCGACCGGCCGGGCGTTGACCGCCGCCCCGCTCGCCGACGAGGAGTTCGTGCTGCTCGCCGCACCCGGTTGGCCGGCCCGCCCGTCGACCACGGGCACCACCACGAGCATGGCCACGAGCACGGCCACGGACACGGCCGCGGACACGCCGAAGGGCTCCGCCGAGGAGCTGGCCGACGCGCTCCCCCGGCTGCCCCTGGTCAGTTACGCCGAGGACCTGCCGATCGTCCGGCGCTACTGGCGGCACGTGTTCGGTCGCCGACTGCACGCCCGGGCGGCGGTCACGGTGCCCGACCTGCGGGCGGTGCGCGCGGCGGTGGTGGCCGGGGCGGGCTGGAGCGTCCTGCCCGCCTACCTGTGCCGGGAGGCGTTGGCCTCCGGAGCGCTCGTCCCGCTCCTGCTGCCGGACGACCCGCCGATCAACACCGCGTACCTGGTGCACCGCTCGGAGCCCGCGCCGAACCCGCACCTCGCCGCCGTACGGGAGCGCCTGCTGGCTGCGGCCCGCCACTGGTGACCGGGCCGGGGCCGCTCCGGCGACCGCCCGCCCGGCGACCGCCCGCCCGGCGCCGGGTCCGCGGGCCGCACGCGGTCGACGCCGCCGCCCGGACGCGGGTCGGTCCGTCCGCACCACGTGCGTCCGAACCGCGTGGACTTGGTGGACTTGTCCGAACAACTCGATGCGTTCGTCCGCCGTACGCCGGTCGGTCACGGGCGGGACGACGGGCGGTACCCCGGGCGCGCTGTCCTGAGGGGCACCCTCCGTCCGCCCCTCACCCGTAGAGGTCGTGTCACCCATGGCTACTGCCGAACCGAACCGGCGTCGTTTCCTCCAACTGGCCGGTGCGAGCCTGGCGTTCTCGGCGTTGGCGCCCAGCATCGCGCGGGCCGCGTCGATCGCCCCGCAGGGCAGCACGGGCACCATCCAGGACGTGCAGCACATCGTGGTGCTGATGCAGGAGAACCGGTCCTTCGACCACTACTTCGGCGCGATGAAGGGGGTGCGCGGCTTCGGCGACCCGCGGCCGGTGACGCTGCCGAGCGGGAAGCCGGTCTGGTACCAGGCCAACGCCTCGAAGAAGGAGATCCTGCCGTTCCGACCGCAGGTGAACGACCTCGGGATGCAGTTCGTCCAGGACCTCAACCACGACTGGGCGGGCGGCCACAAGGCGTTCAACGGCGGCAGGTACGACCAGTGGGTACCGGCCAAGACCGCGACCACGATGGCGTACCTGACCCGGCAGGACATCCCGTTCCACTACGCGCTGGCCGACGCGTTCACGCTGTGCGACGCCTACCACTGCTCGTTCATCGGCTCCACCGACCCGAACCGCTACTACATGTGGACGGGCTACACCGGCAACGACGCGACCGGCGGCGGGCCGGTGCTGGGCAACCAGGAGGCGGGCTACTCCTGGACGACCTACCCGGAGCGGCTGGAGGCGGCCGGCGTCTCCTGGCGGATCTACCAGGACATCGGCGACGGCCTGGACGCGGCCGGTTCCTGGGGCTGGATCAGCGACGCCCACCGCGGCAACTACGGCGACAACTCCCTGCTCTACTTCAACAGTTATCGCAACGCCAAGCCCGGCGACGCGCTGTACGAGAAGGCCCGCACCGGCACGAACGCCAAGGCGGGCGACGGGCTGTTCGACCAGTTGCGCCGCGACGTCGCGGCCGGGACGCTGCCGCAGGTCTCCTGGATCGTCGCCCCCGAGGCGTACACCGAGCACCCCAACTGGCCCGCGAACTACGGCGCCTGGTACGTCTCGCAGGTGCTGGACGCGCTCACCGCGAACCCGGACGTGTGGGCCCGCACCGCGCTGTTCATCACCTACGACGAGAACGACGGCTTCTTCGACCACGTGGTGCCGCCGTTCCCGCCCGCCTCCGCCGCCCAGGGCCTGTCCACGGTCGCCACCGGTGCCGATTGCTTCGCGGGCAACGCGAGTTACGCGGCCGGGCCGTACGGCCTCGGTCAGCGGGTGCCGATGCTGGTGGTCTCGCCGTGGAGCACCGGCGGCTACACCTGTTCGGAGACCTTCGACCACACCTCGATCATCCGCTTCATCGAGCAGCGCTTCGGCGTCACCGAACCGCACATCTCCCCCTGGCGGCGCGCCATCTGCGGCGACCTCACCTCCGCCTTCGACTTCACGGCGAGCAACCCCGCCCCGGCCGCGCTGCCGTCCACCGCCGCCTACCTGCCCGCCGACCACAACCGGCACCCCGACTACGTCCCGGCCCCGCCCGCGACCGGCACCATGCCGCGGCAGGAGGCCGGGGCCAAGCCGACCCGTCCGCTCAAGTACGCGCCGTACGTGGACGGTTCGGCCGACGTGTCGACCGGCAAGTACGCCCTCGCGTTCAGTGGCGGACCGGCCGCGGGCGCCCAGTTCCTGGTCACCTCGGCGAACCGCACCGACGGCCCGTGGACGTACACCGCCGAGGCCGGGAAGTCGGTCTCCGACGCCTGGAACACCAGTTACTCCAAGGGCGTCACCGACCTCACCGTGTTCGGCCCGAACGGCTTCCTGCGCCGCTTCCGCAACCCGGGCAAGACCGCCGGGCCCGAGGTCACCGCCCGGCACGACGCCGCCACCGGCAACCTCGTCCTGACCTTCACCAACCCGGCCGGGGCCGACGCCGCCCTCACCGTCACCAACGCCTACGCCGGGGCCCCGCAGACCGTCACCGTCCGCCGCGGCGGCACCGCGACCCTGACCGTCGACCTCTCCACCTGCCGCCGCTGGTACGACCTGACCGTCACCTCCGACCAGAGCGCCGACTTCGTCCGCCGCCTGGCCGGGCACGTCGAGACCGGCGCCCCGTCGCTCTCCGACCCGGGCCTGCTCACCTACTGACCACCCCGCCGACGTCCCGGCCCGGACGGCCCAGCACCGTCCGGGCCGGGACACCACTCCCCCGTCCGAGGCCGATCCCCGTTCCGGCGAAGCCACTTCAACCCCTCCGGCGCCCGGCGGCGGGCCGCGCCCACCACCTTCGACGTCTCGCCGCCCCGTCCGCCAGGGCCGACGGTGTCCGAACCCTGCACCGCCGGTTCCGGCCAGGAGCACCGGCCGCAGGCCGCACCCTTTGACACCAGGCGCCTCAATGGTCTAGACCTACCCCAGGCCGGTCGAACGGTCGAACGGTGGCGCGGGCGGACGGAGGAACGGCGGCGATGCACACGGTGACCTGCTCCGGCCGCCGCACCCCTGGCGTCGGCTGAGATGCCCGTCGCCCTCCAGGCGTTCGGCCTGAGCGATCCGGCCGACCGGCTGTACCGTGAACTCCTGCGCACCCCCCGGGCCACGGACGCCGAACTGACCGCCCGCCTCGGCCTGGTGCCGGACCAACTGCGCTCCTCCCGCACCGAATTGACCGGCCTCGGACTTCTCCGGCCGTCCCGGGAGGACCCGTCACACCTCCACCCGGTGGTGCCGGAACTCGGCCTGGCCGCCCTGCTGGCCCGCCGCGAGGCCGAACTGCTGTCCCAGCGCCAGGAGTTCGAGCAGGCCCGGGCCGCCTTCGGCCAACTGCGCGCCGAGGCCGCGGCCGAACGCCACCACACCAGGACGGAACACCTGATCGGGGCGGACGCGATCCGCGACCGCCTGGCCGAACTCGGCGCGGGAACCTCCTCCCAGGCCCTGGTCCTCTCCCCCGACGCCGGGCCGACGAACGCACCGAACGCACCGAACGCACCGAACGCGCGGGATGAACCGGACACACCGGCGGCAGGCCTGCCGGACGAGTCGCTGGCCGCCGAACTGCTGACCCGCGGCGTCGAGTTGCGCACCCTGTTCGTCGACGCGGTACGCCGCCACCCGCCCACCGTGGAGTACGCCCGCCGCCTGGTCGGGCTCGGCGGACAGGTCCGCACCGCACCCGCCCTGCCGCTGCGCCTGGTCGTGCTGGACCGGGAGACCGTCCTGCTGCCGCTCGACCCCGAGCGCGCCGACACCGCCACCGTGCTGCACGGACGCGGGCCGGTCGCCGCCCTGTGCGCGCTGTTCGACGGTCTGTGGCACAGCGCCGCACCGCTCTGCCACCCCAGGGGGCGCGACCTGAACGGCATGACGGCGCAGCACTACGCCCTGCTGCGGATCCTCCAGCAGGGCGACACCGACGTGGTCGCGGCCCGGAAGCTCGGCGTCTCCGAACGCACCGTCCGACGGCTGACCGCCGAGGCACTGGAGGTGCTCGGCGCCCGCAGTCGCTTCCAGGCCGGCGCCCGCGCCGCCGAACGCGGCTGGCTGCGCTAACCCGGCGCCGGACCGGCACCGGGCTGGTACCGGCACCGGGCCAGCACCAGCACCAGCACCAGCACCAGCACCAAGCCAACACCGGGGCCGGGGTCGGGACCCCGCCCCACCGAAGAGGCGGAACGGGGCCCCGACCGGAGCCGCTACCGCTGCGCGCCAACGGCGCCGGACCGCTACTGCTGCGCCCGCAGCGCCGGGGCGTACCCGGCGGGCCGGGTGGTGAAGGTGCCCCGGCCCTGCGTGCGACTGCGCAACGTGCCCGCGTAGCCGAAGAGTTCGGCCAACGGGACGGTCGCCGTCAGCACCGCGCTGCCACCGCGCGGCTCGGAGCCGTGCACCCGGCCCCGGCGGGCGGACAGGTCACCGAGGACGCCGCCGACGCCGTCCGGCGGCACCGTCGCGACCAGCTCGACGACGGGCTCCAGCAGCAGCGGGCCGCCGCGCCGCAGCGCCTCGCGCAGGGCGAGCCGTCCGGCGGTGCGGAACGCCAGGTCGGAGGAGTCCTTGACGTGGGTCGCCCCGTCGGTGAGGGTGACCCGCACGCCGGTGACCGGGTGCCCGAGCGGGCCGTCCGCGAGGGCGTCCCGGCAGCCCGCCTCGACGGCCTGCACGAACTCCTGCGGCACCCGTCCGCCGGTGACGGTGGAGCGGAACTCGAAGCCGTCCGTCCCGGGTTCGCCGAGCGGGGCGACGTCGACCACGACGTGCGCGAACTGGCCGGAGCCGCCGTCCTGCTTGACGTGCCGCAGGACGAGCCCGGTGACCTCTGTGGAGAGGGTCTCCCGGTAGGCGACCTTCGGCCGTCCGACGGCGACCTCCAGACCGGCGCGGCGCAGCTTCTCCACCGCGACCTCCAGGTGCAGTTCGCCCATGCCGGACAGCGTCCGCTGCCCGCTCTCCGGGTCGCTGCCGACCACCAGGGACGGGTCCTCCTCGGTGAGCCGGGCCAGGGCGGCGGCCAGCCGGTCGCCGTCCACCGAGCGGCGGGCCTCGACCGCGACGGTCACCACCGGGTCGGCGGAGACGGCCGGTTCCAGCACCAGCGGGGCGTACGGGGCGCACAGCGTGGTGCCGACCTTGGCGCCCTTCGCGCCGACCACGGCGACGATGTCCCCGGCCACCGCGGTGTCGGTCTCGGTGTGCCGGTCGGCCTGCACCCGCAGGATCCGGCCGATCCGCTCGGTGCGGCCGGTGCGCGCGTCGAGCACGGTGTCCCCCTTCCGTAGCGTGCCGGAGTAGATCCGCAGGCTGCTGAGCCGACCGGTGGTGCCCGCGGAGACCTTGAACACCAGGGCGGCGAACGGTTGTCGCGCGTCGGCGGCCCGCTCCTGCGGTGCCCCGTCGAACTCCCCGCGCACCGGCGGGACGTCCAGCGGCGACGGCAGGTACGCGGTCACCGCGTCCAGCAGCGGCTCGATGCCGCGGTTGCGGTACGCCGAGCCGCACAGCACCACCACCGCCTGTCCGCTGCCGGTGAGTTGGCGCAGCGCAGCGGTGAGGGTGCCGGACGCGAGGGTGCCCGTGGCGCAGTACTCCTCCAGCGCGGCGGGGTGCAGCTCGGCCACCGCCTCCGCCAGGGCCTGTCGCCGCCGGGTCGCCTCCGCCGCCAACTCCTCTGGAATCTCGCCGACTTGGACGCCTTCGCCGGGCGCGGCACCGTCCGGCCAGGTCAGTGCGCGCAGCTCGACCAGGTCGACCACGCCCGCGAACCCGCCCTCCCGGCCGATCGGCAACTGCACGGCCAGCGGCGCCGGGTGGAGCTTCTCCCGGATGGAGGCGACGGCGGCGTCCAGGTCGGCGCCGGGCCGGTCCATCTTGTTGACGAACGCGATCCGCGGCACGCCGTGCCGGTCCGCCTGCCGCCACACCGACTCGCTCTGCGGCTCGACCCCCGCGACCGCGTCGAACACGGCCACCGCTCCGTCCAGCACCCGCAGCGAGCGCTCCACCTCGTCCGCGAAGTCGACGTGGCCGGGGGTGTCGATCAGGTTGAGCTGGTGGCCGTCCCACTGGCAGCTGACGGCCGCGGCGAAGATGGTGATGCCGCGGTCGCGCTCCTGCGGGTCGAAGTCGGTGACGGTGGTGCCGTCGTGGACCTCGCCGCGCTTGTGGGTCTCCCCGGTCAGGAAGAGGACCCGCTCGGTGACGGTGGTCTTGCCGGCGTCCACGTGGGCCAGGATGCCCAGGTTGCGGACCACGCCGATCGCGGAAGTGGTGGCGGCGGAAGTGGCGGTGGTCGTGGTGACAGCAGTGGTGACGAGGTCGGTACGCATGGCCCGTGGCCCTTCGGAGTTCGCTCCTGGAATCGGCGGCGCGATTCACGGCGCCACGAGCGACGACCGCCGGCCTCACCGCACCCGCCCGCAGCACGCGCACCGCCACCACCGGGGCGCCCGACGCACCGAACGGCACACCGAACGGCGCACCGAACGGCGCACGGAACAGCAGGTGGAGCAGCAGGTGGAACAGCGCGTGGAACGGGAAGGTTCACGGGGTCGAACGGGAGCTCGCAGCTCCTACCGGTGCCGGCCGCGCAGCGGGCACCGGCCCGCCCGGGACACCAGGATCACCTCGAACCGCGACGGGGGAACGACAGCAGCGGTGCCACGCACGACTGGTCCCTCCCTCTCCACATCACGGTGCGCCCGTCAGCCGATCGGCCCGGGCGTTCTCCAGCGAGCAGAGTCTAGGGACGTCCCGCCACCGCCGTCACCACATTTTCCGGACCGGCCAACTCCGCTGCACCGCAAGGGAGTCGGACGTCACTCGGACCACTCGCCGGGCAGCCGGTGCGCCGCCGTGCAGGGCTCCGCCGCAGCCGGGAACACCGCCCGGTCGAACAGGTCGGCCAACTGCGGCCGCGCGGGGTGAACGGCGGGGTGGCGGCGTGCCGGAGGGTGTCGGGGGCCTCGGCGGGGCAGTCGAGGACGGGCCAGTCGGCGAGTTCCTCGACGTCGATCCCGCTCCGGGCCGCGAGCGGGTGGTCGGCGCGCAGGGCGAGCACCCGCGGGTGGGAGACCAGCACGGCGCCGACGGCGAGGCCCGGCTCGTCGACCGGCAGCAGGGTGAGCAGCAGGTCGACCTCGCCGCTCAGCAGCCCGGCGTACGGGGCGGCCCAGGGCACTTCGGTGACGTCGACCCGGCAGGCGGGGTGGCGGCGGGTGAAGGCGGCGACGGTGTCGGTGAGCGGCGGCCCGTTGAGGCAGCCCAGGAACCCCAGGCGCAGGGTGCCGGTGACGCCGCGGGCGATGGCCACGGCCTCGTCGTAGCTGCGGCGCAGGCCGCGGTGGGCCTCGCCGAGGGTGCGGTGGGCGTGGGCGCCGAGCGGGGTGAGCGCGACGCGGCGACTGGTGCGGGTGAACAGCGGTGCGCCGATGCGCCGTTCGAGGGAGCGGATGAGTTGGCTGACCCGGGACTGGGACAGGTGCAGCCGTTCGGCGGTGCGCCCGAAGTGGAGTTCCTCGGCCAGGGCGAGGAAGGTCTCGATCTCGGTGAGTTCCACCGGCGTTGCACCCCCGGGTTCGTTCGGTCCGGTCGCCCCGGCCCGTCCCGGCCTCGGCTAATCGATGAGTACGGCTACTGGATTGTGTGCCGGAACGGCCTTGATCACGGGGCGGGTTGACCGGATCTTTGATCTGACGCCGCGTCAGCAGGCGGGGCGGAAGAATCAGGGAGAAGTTCATGATCGTGGTGACGGGTGCGACCGGGACGGTGGGCTCGGCGGTGGTCGGCGGCCTGCGGGAGCGCGGGGTGCCGGTGCGGGCGCTGGTCCGGGACGCGGCCTCGGTGCCGGCCGGGTGGGACGCCGGGGTCGAGGCGGTGGTCGCGGACTTCGCCGACCCGGCCTCGCTGGACGCGGCGCTGGCGGGCGCGGAGACGGTGTACCTGCTGGTGGCCGCGCAGTCGGCGATGGTGGAGCACGAGCGGAACGTGATCGACGCGGCGGTGCGCTCGGGCGGTCGGCCGCGGGTGGTGCTGCACGCGGCGGCGGGCGCGGACGGCGAACCGACCGGGGCGCGCTTCGTGGACGCGCACGTGGCCGGTTTCGCGCACCTGCGGGCCAGCGGCCTGCCGTGGACGGTGCTGACGCCGAACGGTTTCTTCCAGAACTTCCTGGGCATGGCGGCCTCGGTCCGCACGGGCGTCCTCGCGGTGCCGGGCGGCCGGGGCGCGGTCTCGTACGTGGACGCCCGGGACGTCGCGGCGGCCGCGGTGGCGGTCCTGGTCGAGGACGGCCACCAGGGCGCGGTGTACGCGCTGACCGGCCCCGACTCGCTGACCCACGCCGCGCTGGCGGAGGTCCTGGCGGAGACGGTCGGCCACCCGGTGCGGTACGTGTCGCCGAGCCCGGAGCAGGCGCTGGAGGCGCTGGTCGGCGCCGGGTACCCGCGGTGGAACGCGGAGGGCCTGGTCGAGCTGTACGGCTACTACGCGGCGGGCCGGGCCGCGGACGTCAGCCCGGACGTGGAGAAGCTGACCGGCCGCCCGGCACGCTCGTTCGCCGCGTTCGCCGCGGAGTTCGCCACCACGTTCGAGGCCCCGCCGACCGGAGCCTGACCCGCCCCGCACCCCGGAATCACCCACGCCCCGGCACCGCCTGAACCGCCCCGCACCCCGGGAGCCTCCGGGGCGCGGGAACGTTCAGGGGGCCGACTCCCCGGTCACGGCGGCGAGTTCACGCTCCGCCTGCCGCGTCCGGACGTGTTCCGGTCCGTACCGCTCGCGCCAGCCGGCGGCGCCGGCGGCGAGGACGTCCCGGGCCTCGGCGGTGCGACCGAGCGCCGCCAGGACGCGGCCGTACAGGGTCTCGGCAACGAGCGCGGTGTAGTCGTGCGGGTGCCGTTCGGCCCGGCAGTGGGCGAGGAACGGCTCGACGGCCCGCAGGGCCTCCTCGGGGCGGCCCAGTCCGAGCTGGGCGGCGGCCAGGTCGCACCGGAACGCCGTGGCAGCACCGGGCTCCCCGCTCGCAGCGCCTTCCGCACCACCCGCCGCGCCCGTCGCAGCCGCAGCAGCCGCAGCCCCGGCGGCGAGGTGTTCGAGGGCCAGTTCCAGCGCCTCCTGGTGGCGTTGCTGGGCGTTGAGGGCCTCCGCGAGAACGTGCCCGAGCCGGGCGTGGAGCTTGCGCTCCGGCCCCCTGGCCCGCCGCCATTCGGCGATCGCCTCCCGGGCGACGGCCTCGCCCTCGGCGGCCCGGTCCTGCTGCACGAGCGCCTGGGCGAGGACGGCCGCGGCGGACCAGCGGCTGACCGCCGCCGGGTTGTCGGCGGCGGCCCTGAGGACGGCGCGGGCCGCCCGCTCGGCCTGGGCCAGGTGTCCGAGCCGGAGCAGGGCCCGGGCCAGTTTGCCGCGCAGCCGCAGGACGGCGGCGTCGGACCGCCCAACGCCCGTCCCCGTGCCCGTGCCCATGCCCGTGCCCGCCCTCGTACCCGCTTCCGCCTCCCGGTGCGCGGCGGTGTCGGCGTAGAGCCGGACGGCCTCCGCCTCCCGGCCGAGACCGAGGTAGGCGTCCGCCAGGTCCTCGGCGGTCAGGCTCCCGGTCAGGTCGCAGTCCGACTGCCGGGCCAGTTCCCGGTGTTCCTCCAGGACGGCGACCGCTTCGGCGTACCGTTCGCTCCGCACCAGGACGGTACCGAGGGCGGCGAGCGCGTCGAGCCGGAGGTCCTGCCGGAGACGGTCGGAGTGCGGGGCGGCGGCGTCCACGGCCGTCCGGAGCACCCGTTCGGCCTCCGCCCAGCGGCGTAGCAGCGACAGGGTGCGGCCGTACTCGACCTGGGCGAGCAGGGTGTTCGGGTCGTCCGGGCCGAGCTGTTCGGTGCCGAGCCGGACGGCCCCGGCCAGGGTGGTGGCGGCGGCGTCCCAGGCACGCTCCCGGCGCTGGGCGCGGCCCTCGGCCATGAGCCGGTCGATCTCCTGTCCGGCCCGGTGCCTCGCCTCGACGACCGCGAGCACCGCCCTGTTCCGGGCCTGCCGGGCCCTGCGTTCGGCCAGGAACCCCATGCCCGCCCCCTCTTTTCCCCTCGATCAGGGAGCAGAGCGTAGCGCCCACCCGCTCCCCCGCCCCCGCCGCCCCGGCGGCCGGCCGCTACTGCGGCAGCGCCCCGTCCCGGATCACCCGGGCGTACCAGTGCGCGCTGTCCTTGGGGGTGCGGCGCTGGCTGGCGAAGTCCACGTGCACGATGCCGAAGCGCTTGCTGTAGCCGTACGCCCATTCGTAGTTGTCGAGCAGCGACCACAGGAAGTAGCCACGGACGGGGGCGCCGTCGGCGATGGCGCGGTGCACGGCGGCGAGGTGGGCGTGCAGGTAGTCGATCCGCTCGGGGTCGTGGACGGCGCCGCTGGGGTCGGTGTAGTCCTCGTAGGCGGCGCCGTTCTCGGTGACCAGCAGCGGGACGCCGGGCAGGTCGTCGCGCAGCCGGGTGAGGAGTTCGTACAGGCCGTCGGCGTCGACCGGCCAGCCCATGGCGGTGCGGGTGCCGGGGGCGGGCAGGAAGCGGATGCCCTGGTCGGCGGGCCAGGGGCTGCCGCCCTGGTGGCCGTCGCCGCGCGGGCCGTCCTCGGCGGCCTCCGCGTGCTCCTCGGCGGCGACGACGGTGGGCGTGTAGTAGTTGATGCCCAGCGAGTCGACGGGGCGGGAGATCTCGGCGAGGTCGCCGTCGTGGACGAAGGACCAGTCGGTGACGTGAGCGGTGTCGGCGAGGACGTCCTCGGGGTAGCTGCCGCGGAACACCGGGTCGAGGAAGATCCGGTTGGCGAGGCCGTCGATCCGGCGGGCGGCGTCGAGGTCGGCGGGGTCGGTGGACAGCGGGCGGACGGCGGCCAGGTTGAGGGTGAGCGAGACCTGTGCGGTGTCGGGGAGTTCGGCGCGCAGCGCGGCGGTGCCGAGGCCGTGGGCCAGCAGCAGGTGGTGGTGGGCGGCCAGGGCGGCGGCGTGGTCGGTGCGGCCGGGGGCGTGGACGCCGTTGCCGTAGCCGAGGAAGGCGCTGCACCAGGGCTCGTTGAGGGTGGTCCAGGTGGGGATGCGGTCGCCGAGGCGGCGGGCGGCGATGCCCGCGTACTCGGCGAAGCGGTACGCGGTCCCGCGGTCGGTCCAGCCGCCCGCGTCCTCCAACTCCTGGGGCAGGTCCCAGTGGTAGAGGGTGGCGACGGGGGTGATCCCGGCGCCGAGGAGTTCGTCGACCAGGCGGTCGTAGAAGTCGAGTCCGGCCTCGTTGGCGGGGCCGCGGCCACCGGGCTGGACGCGCGGCCAGGCGAGCGAGAACCGGTAGGCGCGCAGGCCGAGTTCGGACATCAGGGCGACGTCCTCGCGGTAGCGGTGGTAGTGGTCGGCGGCGATGTCGCCGGTGTCGCCGTTGCGGACGGCGCCGGGGCGGCGGGCGAAGGTGTCCCAGATGGACGGGGTGCGGCCGTCCTGGTCGGCGGCGCCCTCGATCTGGTACGCGGCGGTGGCGGCGCCCCAGACGAATCCGGCCGGGAAGCGGGCGGGGGCGGGGGCGGAAGTGGTCACGGGAAGAGTCTCGACGGTCATGTCGCGTTCCATCCAAACGAGTTGAGGGTGTGTCATCCCATCGGGCGCCACGGCGCGTCAGCCCTTGACCGCGCCCTGCATGATGCCGCCGACGATCTGCCGGCCGAGCAGGCCGAACACCACCAGGACGGGCAGGGTGCCGATCAGGGTGCCGGCCATCACCACGGACTGGTCGGGGACGTAGCCCTGGCCGAGCGACTTCAACGCGACCTGGACGGTGGGGTTCTGGGAGCTGAGGGCGACGATCGGCCAGAAGAAGTCGTTCCAGGTGGCCATGAAGGTCAGCATGCCGAGCACGGCCATGCCGGGGCGGGCGACGGGCAGCACGACGGAGCGGAAGATCCGCAGCAGCGAGGCGCCGTCCATCCGTCCGGCTTCGACGAGTTCGTCCGGCAGCGCCTGCACCAGGTACTGGCGCATGAAGAAGACGCCGAACGCGGAGACCAGCGAGGGCAGGATCACCGAGGGCAGCTTGTTCTGCAGGTCGAGCTTGACGATCACCATGAACAGCGGGATCACGCCGAGCTGCGGCGGGATCATCATGGTGCCCACGGTGAGCGCGAGCAGCGCGCCGCGGCCGCGGAAGCGCAGCTTGGCGAAGGCGAACCCGGCGAGGGTGGAGGAGAGCACCACTCCGGCGGTGACCACGCTCGCCACGATCAGCGAGTTGAGCAGCGCCTTGCCGATCTCGGCCTGCTGCAGGGCTTCGCCGATGTTGTGGAACAGGTTCGGGCCGGGGGTCAACGCGGGTGTGGCGGCGCTGAGTTCGGAGTTGGAGCGGCTGGCGGCGACCAGCGTCCAGTAGAACGGGAAGACGGCGAGCAGGGTGGCGCCGATCAGCACCGCGTAGGCCAGCGGCCCGCCGTGCAGCGGGGAGCGCGCCTTGCGCGGGGAACTGCGCGGGGAACTGCGCTGCGCCGCAACGGACTTGTCGAGTACCTGGGTGGTCGCGTGGGTCATCGGGTCACCGGTCCGTACGGTTGCGGCGGGCGGCGATCGCCGCGTTGAGCAGGGCGAGCAGCACGATCAGCAGGAACATCACCCAGGCCACGGCCGCGGCCCGACCGAGGTGGAAGAACGTCCAGCCCTGCTCGTACAGGTACAGGCCGAGGGTCTGGTACTGGTGCGAGATGCCGCCGCCGGAGTTGCCCTCGTACAGCAGGGGTTCGCCGAACAGCTGGGTCGCGCCGATGGTGGAGACGACCACGGTGAAGACGATGGTGGGGCGCAGCCCGGGGATGGTGACGTGCCGGAACTGCTGCCAGCGCGAGGCACCGTCGACGGCCGCGGACTCGTACAGCTCGCCGGGAATGGACTGCATTCCGGCCAGGTAGATCAGGGCGTTGTAGCCGGTCCAGCGCCAGGTGACGATCGCGGAGACGCCGAACTGGGAGGCCCAGGTGTCGGCCTGCCAGTCGACCGGGTTCAACCCGATGCTGCTGAGCACCCAGTTGATCAACCCGTAGTCGCGTCCGAAGAGTTGGGCGAAGACCAGGGTCGCGGCGGCGACCGAGGTGGCGTACGGCATCAGCATCGCGACGCGGAAGAAGGTACGGCCGCGGAGCTTGTAGTTGAGCAGGTGGGCCAGGCCCAGGGCCATCAGCAGCTGCGGGACGGTGGAGAGCACGCCGATGGTGAAGGTGTTGCGCAGCGCGTTCCAGAAGAACGGGTCGGACAGCAGGCGGCTGTAGTTCTGGAGGCCGAGCCAGTCCATCCGGTCGGAGGTCTGCAGCTCGACCCGGTGCAGCGACACCCAGGCGGTGTACAGCAGCGGGAAGAGCCCGAACGCGGCGAACAGCCCGAAGAACGGGGCGAGGAAGCCGTACGGGGCGATCCGGCGGCGCAGTCGGCCGGGCCGCTCGGCGGGCCGGGCGGGTCCGCCGGGCTTCGCGGCGGGCAGCCGGGCGGTGGAGCTGAGGGCCATGGGCGGGGTCCTTCGACGGGGGCCGCCCGGCCCCGCCGCCACGGGGACGGCGGGGGCGGGCTGCCCGGGTTGACTACCTGAGCTGACGGTCCGTCAGTTGCCGTTGGCCTTCTTGACGTTGTCCAGGGCGTGCTTCCAGGCGGTGTCGGCCGCGGTGCCGGTGCGCTCGACCTCGCCGAGGGCGTCGGTGAACGCCTTGCCGATCACGCCGTCGTCGGTGCCGAGCACCTGGGCGGGCATCGCGTTGGCCGACTCGCTGAAGATCTGGCCGATCGGCGCGTTGTTGAAGTACGGGTCGGTGACGTCCTTGATGGTCTGCTGCGCGCCCGTCGAGGACGGGAAGGAGCCCTGCTTGGTGAAGAGGGTGGCCTGCTGCTCCTTGGCGGTCAGCCACTTGATCAGCTCGGCGGCCTCCTTGGGGTGCTTGGCGGTGCGCGGGACGGTCAGGTAGGAGCCGCCCCAGTTGCCGGTCTTGCCGGGGCCGGGGGCGATGTCCCACTTGCCCGCGCCCGCGTCGCCGGCCTGGCCCTTGATGTAGCCGATCATCCAGGCGGGGCAGGAGAGGGTGGCGAACTTGCCGGTGGAGAAGGCCTTGTTCCACTCGGGGGTCCACTGGGCGAGCTTGGCGGACAGGCCGTCGGCGACGAGCGCGGTGGCGTCGGTCCACGCGGTCTTCACGGCCGGGCTGCTGTCGTACACGGCCTTGCCGGACTCGTCGGAGTAGCGGACCTTCTGCTGGCCGACCTCGGCGGTGAACATGCCCGCGGCGCTGTCGGTCCAGGCGTTGCCCGCCTCGGCCTTGGCGGCGTACTGCTTGCCGAGGTCGAGGTAGCCCTGCCAGGTGGACCACTTCTGCGCGAGCTCGGTGCGGTCGGTGGGCAGCCCGGCGGCCTTGAACAGGTCGGTGCGGTAGCAGATCGCCTCGGGACCGATGTCGGTGCCCGCGCCGAGGACCTTGCCGTCCGCGGTCTTGACCGCGGCGCCCTTCCAGGCGACCAGGCCGTCGTTGACGTCGCCGATGCCGAGGGTCTTGAGGTCGGTGAACTTGTCGGCCTGCTTCTGCACCACACTGGCCACCCGGCCGACCTCCAGGCCCTGGATGTCGGCGAGGCCGCCGCCGCCCGCGAGCTTGGTCTGCAGCGCCTGCCAGTACTGGCCCTCGTCCTGGGTGTCGGTCTGCTTGATGGTGACGTTCGGGTGGAGCTTCATGTACTCGTCGTAGAGCCCGGCCTCCTTGAACCCGAAGGTGCCGAACAGGTCCACTGTGATGGTCACCTTGCCGTCGGCGGAGTCCTTGGACCCGCTGCCGCCGGAGCTGCAGGCGCTGAGCAGGAGCGCGGTGGCGAGGACGGTGCTGCCCAGGACAGCGGTGGAGCGGCGGACTCTCGGGGTAGCCATGCGAATGCCTCCAGGCGGGGCGGGAGCGTGGGTGGAGTGCAGAAGAGGAAACGGTGCCGACCGGCGGACGCCCAATTTCTGAGAGCGCTCTCAACCGATGCCGAGAGACTGCCGGGGCGGAAGTTCGCCCGTCAAGCCCTCGAAACCTGAACGTAATCTCCGAGCGATGCCGACCTGGGCTTTCGTTTCCTGAACGCATCAGTCTGTGTCGGGGCGGTTGACACCCCTTCGGGCCCACCAATACGGTCCGCTGGCTGAGAGCGCTCTCATAAGGCCCCACCCGCCCCCACTCAAGGTGGACACGATCATGAAGCTCCGCTCCCTGCGCGGTCCCACGACCGCCCTGACCACCCTGGCGCTGGCCGCCGCGGCCACGCTGACGGCGGCCCTGGGCGCCGGCAGCGCCTCCGCCGCCACCGTCCGGGTCGGGCTCGGCGGCTACACCGACACCCGCCCGGCCGGCACGGTCGGCCCGAGCAACTCCGACGGCGCGCCGGTCACCCCCAAGGTCACCGCGCGGATGGCCGGGCAGGCCGCCCCGACCAACGACTGGTGGTCCTCGCTGATCTACCAGCGCTACGCGGGCAACCCGTACTCGGAGAACCTCTACGCCCACCCGATGACCTTCAAGGCCCAGGCCGCGGGCCTGGAGGTCGGCTACCCCACCGCGCCGACCGTCACCTCCGACGGCCGCCAGTACGACTACACCCACACCCGGGACCTCACCCTCGGCGTGGCCGGCCTGAACTCCCCCGACACCAAGGTCGACGGCTGGTCCGACTGGACGGTCACCCCGTACTGGGCGGACGGCGCGCACACCTTCAGCGCCACCGTCGGCCACGGCCTGCCGTACGTGTACGCGCACGCCACCGGCGGCGCCGCGCAGGTCACCACCGCCTCGGCGCCCACCGTCTTCAGCAACCAGGGCAGCGTGCTCGGCATCACCGTGGGCGGCCACAACTACGGCCTGTTCGCGCCCACCGGCAGCAGCTGGAGCGTCAACGGCACCACCCTGACCGCGAACCTCGGCAGCAAGGACTACTACTCGGTCGCCCTGCTGCCCTCCACCGCCGACCTGGCGCAGTTCCGCGGCTACGCCTACAACTTCGTCACCGACACCAAGGTCGGCTGGAGCTACGACCAGGCCGCGGGCAGGCTCACCACCACCTTCACCGCCACCACCACCGCCCAGGAGGGCACCGGCACCGGCACCCTGCTCGCGCTCTACCCGCAGCAGTGGCAGGCCACCCCGGACGCCCTCACGACGCTGGGCTACGTCTCGCCGCGCGGCCCCATGAAGGTCCGCCAGGGCTCGTCCTTCTCCACCGTGCAGACCGTCACCGGCGTGCTGCCCTCGCTGCCCGACGCCGGTGCGTACGACCGCGCCGCGCTGGACGCCTCCCTGCACCAGGTCTCCGACGCGAGCGACCCGTTCAACGGCGCCACCGACACCTACTGGGTCGGCAAGGCGCTCGGCCGGATGGCCCAACTGGTGCCCATCGTCGACCAGTTGGGTGACACCGCGGCCCGCGACAAGCTGCTCGGGCTGATGAAGGGCAAGCTGCAGACCTGGTTCGCGGGCACCGGCTCACCCGGCTTCGCGTACGACTCCACCTGGAAGACCCTGATCGGCTACCCGGCCTCCTACGGCACCGACGCCGAACTCAACGACCACCACTTCCACTACGGCTACTTCGTGCAGGCCGCCGCCACCGTCGCCCGCTACGACACCGCCTGGGCGGCGGACAGCCAGTGGGGCGGCATGGTCAAGCTGCTGGCCAAGGACGCCGCCAACACCGACCGCACCGACGCCCGATTCCCCTGGCTGCGCAACTTCGACCCGTACGAGGGCCACGGCTGGGCCTCCGGCCACGCCGGGTTCGCCGCGGGCAACAACGAGGAGTCCTCCTCGGAGTCGCTGAACTTCAGCGCCGGACTGCTGCTGTTCGGCGCCGCGACCGGCGACACCTCGCTGCGCGACCTCGGCGTCTACCTGTACACCACCGAGGCCAACTCCGTTCAGCAGAACTGGTTCGACGCCGACCACCAGGTCTTCCCGTCCTCCTTCCAGCACTCCACCGTCGGCATGGTCTGGGGCTCCGGCGCCGCCTACTCCACCTGGTGGACGGCCGCGCCCGGCATGATCCACGGCATCAACTTCCTCCCCGTCACCTCGGGTTCGCTCTACCTGGCCCGCCGCAAGGACGACCTGGCCGCCAACCTGGCCGAGCTGAAGGCCAACAACGGCGGCGCGTTCACCGACTGGCGCGACCTGCTGTGGGAGGCCGAGGCCCTCACCAACCCGGCTGCGGCGAAGGCCGATTGGGACGCCGGGAACGGCGGCTACACCCCCGAGGAGGGCGAGTCCAAGGCCCACACCTACCACTGGATCTACAACCTGGCGACCCTCGGCACCCTGGACCCGGCGACCACCGCCGACACCCCCACCGCCGCGGTCTTCGTCAACGGCACCACCCGCACCCACGTGGCGCACAACTACACCACCGCCGCCCGCACCGTGCGCTTCTCCGACGGCTACACCCTGACCGTCCCGGCCCGCTCCACCGCCTCCGAACGCGGCACCAAGCCCGACGGCGGCACCGGCGGCGCCACCAACTCGCCCTCCCCGTCCGCCTCTCCGTCCCCGTCCCCGTCCGCGTCCGCCTCCGCGTCCCCCTCCCCCTCGGCCTCCTCCACCGCCCCGCAGACCCGCGCCAACACCCTCTACCTGCAGCCCGACGGCGCCCTCACCACCGCCTACGGCAGCGGCGCGACCAGCAGCACCATCGCCTCCGGCGGCGGCGCCAACCACGACGGCACGCCCTACCAGCCGCTGACGTACACCATCGGCCACCTCACCGGCACCCTCCGCCCCGGCGGCAGCACCGACTTCGACCTGTACGTGGACGCGGGCTCCACCGTCGCCCTCGCCCAACAGGCCCGCGTCTCCTACGACTTCGACGGCAACGGCACCATCGACCGGACCGAGACCTACCGCTACTTCGCCACCGACCCCGTCCCCGGCTGGGAGCGCTACGGCGCGGCCGCCGCGGGCCTGCAGGCCAGCACCGGCGCCCCGCTCACCAACCTGAGCAACGGCACCGTCAAGGTCGAGGTCTGGCCCGCCCTCGGCAACGCCACGGCCCAACTGCGCACCGGCGCCACGCAGTCCCAGGGCAGCGCCTCCGTGCTGCGGATCCCCTTCGACTGACCCGCCCCTCCCACCGGCCCGCCCGGCCCGCAGCGGAACCCGACACGTCCGCCGCGCGGCCGGGCGGGCCGCCCTCACAACGCGGCCGGGCTCCAGAGCGGCACGGGCCGCCCACGAAGACGACCCGCCCCGCGTGGACCTCCGCGTAGCGCCGGTGGTCCGCCGGGAAGTCGATCCGCACCCCTGCCGCGACCGCCACCGCGACCGCCACCGCACCGCCACCGCCACCGGGGCGCCCTGCTGCCCGGCGCCGCCCCCGGCAGCCTGCACTGGGCGAACTTCCCTGATCCGGCCGTCAGTTACCGCGTCACCGACTGTCCACCAACAGAACCGCCCTAGGAACCGCCCGCCCGCCGCGGGGGGCGTAGGGTCGGCACCGATGGACACGGCACCGCCCGCCCAGGCCCCCGCCCACCACCCCGACGGCCGACTCGACGTCGACGCCGACACCGTGCGCGCCCTGCTCCGCGAACAGCACCCGGATCTCGCCGAGTTGACGCTGCGCCGGGTCGAGGGCGGCTGGGGCAACCGGATGTGGCGGCTCGGCGAGGAGCACGCCGTCCGGCTCCCCCGGGACAGGCACACGCCCGCCTGCCTGGCCAACGAGACCCGCTGGTTGCCCGAGTTGGCGCCGCGCCTGCCGCTGCCCGTCCCGGTGCCTCGGCGCGACGGCCTGCCGGGCGCCGGGTACCCGTACCCGTGGGCGGTGTTCTCCTGGGTGCCCGGCGAGCCCGCCGACCACGCCCCGGTCGCCCCCGAGCACGGGCCGCGCTCCGCCGAGGCCCTCGCCGACTTCCTGCTGGCCCTGCACCGCCCGGCCCCCGCCGACGCGCCCGCCACCACCCCGCGCTGCGGCCCGCTCGCCCCGCTCGCCGCCGACGTCGAACGCCGGATCGCCGAGTTCGAGCGGACCCTGCACGCCCTCGCCCCCGGCGTCCGCGCCGAGGAGCTGCGGGCGGTGTGGACGGACGCGCTGGCCGCCCCCGCCTGGAGCGGCCCGCCGGTGTGGCTGCACTCCGACCTGCACCCGGCGAACGTCGTGGTGGTCGACGGCGCGCTCGGCGGGATCGTCGACTTCGACTCCCTCGGCACCGGCGACCCCGCCTGCGACCTCTCCGCCGCCTGGCTGCTCCTCCCGCCCGGCGCCGACCGCCACTGCCTCGACCGCTGGCGCGCCGCCCAGCCCGCCGGGCAGCGGGACGCCACCGCGGCCACCGTCCGCCGCGCCCGCGGCTGGGCCGTCCTGCGCGCCCTGGTCCTGCTCGGCATCGGCCACGCGGGCCTGCACGGCCTCCCGGGCGGCAAACCCACCTGGGGCCCGGCCGGACGGGCCGCCCTGGACGCCGTCCTGGCCCACTTCCGGCACCCCGACGGCTGAACGCGCCCACCGGCAGCCGCAGCCCACCGGCAGCCGCAGCCCACCCGCGGGCCCGGCGCCACCCGCCGTCAGAGGGTGGCGGCGCGCAGCACGATCAGGGCGACGGAGACCACGGTGAGGACCGCCGCCGGGGGCGCGCCCTTGAAGTCGCCGACGCGCAGGTGGGAGGCGACCGCCCCGGCGAAGTAGAGCGTCAGGCCGATCGCGGCGGCGATCCCGACGGGCGCCCACCGGAGTCCGGCGACCGCACCTGCCGCGCCCGCGATCTGAGCGCCGATCAGGAGGGCCATCATGCTCTGCGGCACCCCGAGCGTCGACATCTGCTCGGTGATGTGGCGCGTCCGCAGGGACTTGGCCCCGGCCGACACCAGGAGGAGCGCCGACATGAACACGGTGACGACGACAAGGGAGACGAACACGGCTGAAACCTCAATCATGCGAGATGCGGGCAGAAGACGTGCGCACCTCGACGACGATAGGCGGCCGTCAGGTACCTCCAGGTAACCTTCGGGGCCATGAGCCTGCGCCCCGGAATCGTCTTCCTCGCCGACTGTCCCGCTCTCCTGGCCATGGAGATCATCGCCAGCAAGTGGTCCATGGTCACGCTCTTCGCGCTGACCGACGGCCCGTTGCGCCACGGCGAGCTGGTCGAGCTGAGCGGCGGCATCTCGCGCAAGGTCCTGACCCAGACGCTGCGCCGGCTCCAGGCGAACGGGCTCGTCGAGCGGCACGCGTACGCCGAGGCGCCGCCGCGCGTGGAGTACTGCCTGACCGATCTCGGGCGAACCCTGGAGGAGCCCATCAGGATGCTCACCGCATGGGCGCGGGAGAACGGCGAGGCGGTCGTCAGCTTCCGGGAGGCAGCCGAGGCGGCCAGGACCGCCGAGGCGGATCAGGCGGCCCCGGAGAGGACCCCGCCTGCCCGGTGAAGCCCCCTCCCCGGTGAAGCCCCCTCCCGGTGAAGGCCTCGCCCGCCGACAAGGACCCGAGCCGTTTCCGATCATCCGCTTCGGTGCCCGCCCGACCGGGAGGGCGGACTCGACCCCGCGATCACCGAACGCGATCGAGCGACAGCCGCTCAGGCCGACTCCCGCACCACCAGGTGGGTCGGAATGATCACCGACGACGGCGCCGACGCCCCCGGGTCGTTGAGCCGTCGCAGCAGCAGCCGCGTCATCAACCGCCCCATCTCCTCGATCTCCTGCCGGATCGTGGTCAGCCTCGGCTCCGTCCAGGCCGCGACCGACTCGACGTCGTCGAAGCCCACCACCGCGACGTCCTCCGGCACCCGCCGCCCGGCCGCCCGCAGCACCCGGATCGCGCCGGAGGCCATCACGTCGGAGGCCACGAACACCGCGTCCAGGTCCGGTCGCCTGGCGAGGAGCTCGCTCATGCCCCGGATGCCGCCGTCGGCGGTGAAGTCGCCGACCGCGATCAGGTCCTCGTCCCCGTCGGGGAGCAGGTCGCGGTAGCCGTCGAGGCGGTCGATGGAGGAGGTCTGGTCGAGCGGGCCGGTGATGGTGGCGATGCGCTCGCGGCCGATGGAGCGCAGGTGCTGGACGGCGAGCCGGGCGCCGCCGCGGTTGTCGTTGTCGACGTAGACCAGGTCGCGGTCGGACTCTGCGCCGGGCCAGCCGGGGCGGCCGCCGATGACGAAGGGCAGGCCGAGGCGGTGCACCGTCTCGGGGGTGGGGTCGGAGCGGTGCAGCGAGAACAGCAGGACGCCGTCGACGTGGCCGCCGGACAGGTAGCGGCCGATCCGCTCGTGGTCCCGCTCGTCCTCGGCCAGCAGCAGCACCATCTGGTTGTCGGCGGCGGCCAGTTCGCGGCTGATGCCGCGCAGGTGCTGGGCGAAGAACGGGTCGGAGAAGAACCGCGCCTCCGGTTCGGCGATGACCACGGCGATCGCCCGGTTGCGCCGGGTGACCAGGGTGCGGGCGGCCAGGTTGGGGACGTAGCCGAGTTCCGCGACGGCCCGTTCGACCTTCTCGCGCAGCGCCGCCCGTACGCCCGCGCCGCCGTTGACCACCCGGGAGGCGGTGGCCCGGGAGACGCCGGCCAGTTCGGCCACCGACTCCAGGGTCGGACGCCCGCCCGTTCCCGCTTCGGACTCGGTCACCCGGGGCTCCTCTCCACCGTCCGCGCGCACAGCCGCACGCACGTGATCGCGTTCCTGCTGCGAGCAGCCTAGCCGCCCGCCGCTCCGCCCGGAGAGCGCTCTCAGAAACCGGACGGCCGCGCGCCACCGGCCTCGGTCACACCGTGACCACCTGCCGCTCCCCCGCCTCCACGGCGATCTCCAGCCGGTTGCCGGGCGGCGGGAACGGGCAGATGAAGTGGTCGGCGAACGCGCAGGGCGGCAGGAACGCCCGGTTGAAGTCGAGCACGGTGTGCCCGTCGGCGTCCGGCGCGGGCAGCGTGAGGAAGCGGAAGCGGTACGTCTCCCGGCCGCTGGTGCCGTCCGCGATGACGCCGCTGAGCGGCCCGGCCGAGCCGTCGGGCGCACCGGTGCCGCTGACGGTGAGCGTGTGCGGCCGCCCGGCCAGGGTGAACGCGACCTGCCCGGCGACGGTGAGCGGGCGGGCCCTGCCGTCGGCGTTCTCCACCAGCAGGGCCTGCGCGCCGTCCGCGAAGGGGGTGAACACGGCGGGCACCGCCCAGTCGGGGGCGTACGGGTAGACCGAGATGCCCGCGAACGCGGCGCGGGCGGGGGCGTCGGGGTCGAAGACCCGCAGGGCGAGTTCGCCCTCCCGCTCGATCGGGACCAGCCGCTTGTCGCCCAGGACGGCGTTCTGCGGGTGCCGGTCGGTGTCGGGGCGCAGCGCGAGGCGGCCGGTCGCCTCGCGGCCCGCCCCCTCGCCCTCGACGTGGACGCCGTCCCCGGTGCGCAGTTCGGCGCAGACCGCGCCGTCCTCGGCCCACCAGCGGCCGGGCAGGCCGGGGATCTCGGCGGGGGCGGGCTCCAGCCAGTGGGTGCCGGTCAGGGCCAGCGGTCCGTGCGGCGCGCCGACCGCGGCGCTCCGGGCCTCCGTCCAGCGCTGCCAGGCTTCGGCTGCGGTGTCGGTCATCGGTCTGCCTCCCAAGTCGCTCTGTTCTCCGGCCACTTCCGCCGGTGGCTCGGTCAGGTCACCACCCCCGTGCCCCGCGGGCCCGTTCAGGGTCGGGCGAGCGGGCGGAACAGTCCCTCCTGCATCACCGAGACCACCAACTGCCCCTGGCGGTCGTAGATCTCGCCGCGGGCCAGGCCGCGCGCGCCGTGCGCGATCGGCGACTCCTGCCGGTAGAGCAGCCAGTCGTCGGCGCGGAACGGGCGGTGGAACCACATCGCGTGGTCCAGCGAGGCCATGTCGAAGTTCCGTTCGCCCCACAGCGGTTCGACGGGGGCGCGGACGGCGTCCAGCAGCGTCATGTCGCTGGCGTAGGTGAGCGCGCAGACGTGGATCAGCGGGTCGTCGGGCAGCGCGCCGTTGGTGCGCAGCCACACGCCGCTGCGGGCCTCGACGCCGTCGAGCTCCTCGCGCGTCCACTTCAGCCGGTCCACGTAGCGGATGTCGAAGGGCTGGCGGCGGCTGATGAACGGGGGCAGCTCGCCGAGCCGGGCGCCGACCTCGTCCAGCGCGCTGGGCAGGCTCTCCGGGTCGGGGACGTCCGGCATCGGGAACTGGTGCTCGATGCCGCCGGGCTCGGGCCGGTGGAAGTCGGCGGTGAGCGCGAAGATCGTCCGCCCGCCCTGGATGGCGAGCACCCGGCGGGTGGTGAACGAACGACCGTCCCTGGTCCGTTCGACCTGGTAGACGATCGGCACGCCGGGGACGCCGGGGCGCAGGAAGTACGCGTGCAGCGAGTGCACCGGCCGGTCCTCCTCGACCGTCCGGCCCGCGGCGACCAGCGCCTGCCCGGCCACCTGCCCGCCGAAGGTGCGCTGCAGCGACTCCTCCGGACTGCGGCCGCGGAAGATGTTCAGCTCGATCCGTTCCAGGTCGAGCAGGTCGACGAGCTGGTCGACGGGGGTTCCCATGTATCGCTCCCTCTCCGAACGTCCGGGCGGACGGCCGACGGGCAGGGGTGTGCCGCCGAACGCCTCGTCCGTCCAGCACAAGTCTCCGCGCCCGCCGGGCATTCCCGCCCTCCGGCACGCGGGCCCCGACTATCCCAGCCCCGACTGCCGGACGGTGACGTTCAGCCGCCCGGTCAGCCCCAGCTCCGGATCGGCCGTGCCCGGCAGCGTCCGCACCACCCCGTGGTACGCGAACCGGCTCTCCCCGCCGAACACCAGCAGGTCACCGCTGCACAGCCGCAGGTCCGTCCACGGCCGCCCCCGCCCCTCCGCGTTCCCCAGCCGGAACACGCACTCGTCCCCCAGCGACAGCGACACCACCGGCGCGTCCACCCGCTCCTCCCGGTCCTGGTGCAGCCCCATCCGCGCCCCGTGCGGGTAGTGGTTCACCAGCGCGACGTCCGGCGCGAACCCCGCCGCCCCCGCCACCTCGCCCACCCGCTCCCCGTACGCCTCCGCCACCGCCCGCCGCGCCAACTCCCCCAACCACTCCGGGAACGGCTTCACCGGCGCCCCGTCCCCGTCCACCACGGTGCGCGCGTAGCCGTACGGGTACCAGTGCCACCCCAGGCACACCGTCCGCACCGACATCACCCCGCCCCCGGGCAGCACCACCCCCCGCATCCCCGCCGGCGGCCGCGCCCACTCCCGGCACGCCGCGACCAGCTCCCGCTGCTCCCCGGCCGACAGCCACTCCGGCAGCAGCACGACACCGTCCGCGGGCTCCTCACGCCCGCGCCCGAACAACTCCCCGACGAACACCCCGCCACCACGCATCCCCCCATGCTGCCACCCACCTCCCACACCCCAGCCCGCCGCAGGCGCCTCCCCTCCCCCACATGCGCCCACCGCCCTCCCGTCGGACCCTGGTGTGGGGGTGTCCCCGCCCGGAGGAGGTTGCCCGATGCATCCGCTGGAGTTCCGCGTGGTCGACCTTCCCGCGTCCTCCCTGCACAAGTCCGCGGTGCTGGTGCTCGGGCAGTACCGCTCGGTGCTGGTCGGTACGGGGCTGCGGCTCTCGGACGGGCGGCGGCTGGTCCGGGAGGTCGAGCGTTCGGGGCGGCGGCTGAGCGCCGTCCTGGTGCCCCACCACGCGCCGGACTGCTGGCTGGCGGCGGAGGTGCTGCGCGACGCGTTCCCGGAGGCCCGTTTCCTCGCCCCGGCCCCGGTCCGCGACCGGATCGAGCGCGAGCACCTCGCGGTCCGCGCCGCGTGGGCCGGTCTCGGGGACGAACTCCCGTCCCGCCTGGTCGCGCTGGAGCCGCTGGAGGGTGGCGCCGTCGAACTGGAGGACCACCGGCTGGAGCTGCGCGGGGCGTCCCTGGGGCTGCCCGACCTGCACTACCTGTGGGAGCACCGCAGCCGGACGCTGCTCGGCGGCCCGCTGCTCTGGCTGAACGTGCACCCGTGGCTGGCCGCGACCCCGCTGGCCCCGCAGCGCGAGGCGTGGATCGACCTGCTGGACGAGATGGCGGCGCTGGAGCCGCTGCTCGCCGTCCCGGGCCACCGCCACCTGACCACCCCCGTGCCCGAGGACGCCGCGGCCCCCGACCCGATCGCCTGGACCGGCGACTACCTGCGGGCGTTCACCACCGAACTCGGCAAGCCGGTCGACCCGGACGCGGTCACCGCCGCCCTGCTGCACCGCTACCCGTCCGCCGCGCTGCCCTCCGCCGTCGCCCCGGCCGTCCGGGCCGCCCGCGGCGAACCCGCCGCCGCCTGAGCGCCTCCCGGATCCGAACCCCCCCCTGACCGCCCGTCACCCCGCTTCCCGACTGTACCTACTGGTATGTACAGTGCCGCCGTGACCCCGAACGCGAACGCCACCACCGCCGACCGCCTCGTCGAAGCCACCCGCGAACTCCTCTGGGAGCGCGGCTACACCGGCACCAGCCCGAAGGCCATCCAGCAGCGCGCGGGCGCCGGGCAGGGCAGCATGTACCACCACTTCGCGGGCAAGCCCGACCTCGCCCTCGCCGCCATCACCCGCACCGCCGGGGAGCTGCGCGCCCGCGCCGACGGACTGCTGTCCGGCCCGGGCACGGCGGTCGAGCGGATCGCCGCGTACCTGCGCCGCGAGCGCGACGTGCTGCGCGGCTGCCCGGTCGGGCGGCTGACCCAGGACCCGGAGGTGATGGCCGACCCGGTGCTGCGCGCCCCGGTCGAGCAGACCCTCGGCTGGCTGCGCGGGCGGCTCGCGGAGGTGCTGGCGGAGGGGCGGGCGAACGGGGAGCTGCCGCCCTCCCTCGACCCGTCCGACACGGCCGCGACCGTGGTCGCCGTCCTGCAGGGCGGCTACGTGCTGGCCCGCGCGGCGGGCGACCCCGGCCCGTTCGACCAGGCGGTCACCGGCCTGCTCGCCCTCCTCCCCCCGACCCGCTGACACCCCCCGACACCTCCCCGAAGGACGGCCCGTGCTCGCCAAGCAGTACGAGATCACCCTGCCCGCCGACTACGACCTCGACGTGATCCGCCGCCGGATCGAGGCGGGCGCCCCGCTCCTGGACGACCGCCCGGGGCTGGGCTTCAAGGCCTGGCTGCTGCGCGAGCGCGGCGCGGACGGCTCGCCGGTCAACCAGTACGCGCCGTTCTACGTGTGGCGCTCGGACGGCGCGGCGGCCCGTTTCCTGGTCGGCGGCGGCGGCTTCGAGAACATCGTCCGGGACTTCGGGCGCCCGACCGTCCACCACTGGACGGTCCTCGCGCACTTCTCCGGCCCGGCCCGCGCCGCCGTCCCCGCCCCGCCCGTCGCGACCCGCCGCCTGACCCCCGTCCCCGTGACGCAGGACCCGGCGGGCCTGGCCGCGCACGTGGACGGCGAGGTGGAGCAGCTGCGCGAACTGGCCCGCCGCCCCGGTGCGCACACCGCCGTCCTGGCCCTCGACCCGGCCCGCTGGGAGCTCCTGCGCTTCGTCCTGTGGGCCGACGGCCCCCGGGACGACCCGGCGGCGACCCCGTTCGCCGTCCCGCACCTGTCCGCCCCGGAGCTGTCCGCCCTCCCGGAGGGGCGCGTCTGGTGACCGGTGGCCGGGGCGGCCCGACTACAGCATCCCGATCTCCCGCGCGCACCCGCCCCAGGCCTGCCAGCCCTGGAGGCGCAGGATCTCCTCGCCGACGGTGATCTGCTGGCGCCGGCCCGCGTGGTCGGGCCGGTCGGCGTAGCGCAGGCCCCCGGCCTCGCGCCAGGTGGGCGGCCAGATCTGCAGGCCGCCGTAGTAGCCGTTCCCGGTGTCGGCCTGCCAGTCGCCGTCGCTCTCGCAGTCGGCGAGCCGGTCCCACACCAGGTCGGACGTGCTCTGGCGGGCGGCGGCGGGCGTACCGGCGGTCAGGGCGACGGCGGCGGGGAGCAGCAGGCCGAGCACGGCCAGCCCCCGTCCGTACGAGCGAGGTATCCGCATCCCCCGACGCTACGCACGGTGCCCGCCGCCCCACCCTCCGGACGCCGCCGAGCGGGTGGCGCCCCCGCGACGGCCTCGGGCCCCGGACCGCCCCGGGTCCGGAACGGCCCCGCTCCGGGAACGGCGGAAGCCGCCGCCCCACGGCCGGGGGCGGCGGCTTCACGCCGACAGGGTGGGATCGACGGGCGATCCCGGGAAGCGGTGCTTCCGTGGGTGGGTCAGACCGACAGGACCTGGCCCGGGTAGATCAGGTCCGGGTCGCCACCGACGACACCGGAGTTGTTGCTGTACAGGGTGTGCCAGTCGACGCCCAGGCTGTCCGCGATCTTGGACAGGGTGTCGCCGGACTTCACGGTGTAGCTGCCACCGGAGGTGTTGGTGCCGGTCGCCGCAGCGGACTTGTTCTTCCAGGTCTGCTTCGGGGCCTCCTGCGCGGCGGCCTTGGGGGCCTGGGCGCGGGACTCGGAGCGGGACGCCTTGGCGGTGTCGTCCGAGGTGGTGGTCGACTTCGAGGAGGTCGACTTCGAGGTGGTGGTCGACTTCGAGGACGAGGTCGACTTCGAGGAGGAGGTCGAGCTGCCGGACGACGAGGAGGTGTCGACCTGCGCCGGGGCGCCGCCCTTGGTCAGACCGGCCTGGACGGAGCAGACGGGCCAGGCGCCGGGGCCCTGGGAGGCGAGCACCTTCTCGGCGACCGCGATCTGCTGCGCCTTGGTGGCCAGGTTGGCCTGCGGAGCGTAGGCGGTGCCGCCGAAGGCGGCCCAGGTGGAGGAGGTGAACTGCAGGCCGCCGTAGAAGCCGTTGCCCGTGTTGATCGACCAGTTGCCGGTCGACTCGCACATCGCGACCTTGTCCCAGGTGGAGACGTCCGCGGCGGAGGCCGAGTTGGCCGTGACGAGGCCGGCCACCGGGACGGCGAGCAGGGCGCCGCCGACGACAGCCGCGCGGACGCGGTTGCGCTTGGGGGCGGTGGTGGCAGCGGCGGTCTCGTTACGGAAGGTCATGAGATTCCTCTCGACATTCCCGGGATGGGCAGGCGGAACCAGGCCCCAGCTGGGCCGTGTTCGCTCGCCAAGTCCGGTGGGCGGGCCGTGCACGTGTCGGACGTGCCGCTTGCCGCCCCGGCCACCTGTCCGCATCCCCGGCGGCGGCTGGCTGCCGTCGCGCCGGTGGGCGCAGGGCCCGCGTTCCGGGGTGAGCCGGAGGTGGGCCGTGCGTCGGGGGTGAACCCGGGAGGTGCTCGATGCACCGGGCAAAAACCTACGATTCGGACTCCCCAGCGCCAAACACTTTCTGGTCGTCCCAGGTCAAAGCAGCGTTACCGGCGGTATCGATCACGAGAATCGAAAAGAAATGTCCGATTCATCCGCTTCTTCCAAGATCAAACCATATGAGAATATGGCCCCGGTCACAGTTTGTCCCGTGTGAGGTCGGGCACAGCGTCGACGGAATGCGATCCTCCGCACACGGAAAGCGATCAGGAGTCGCACAAATCCCGTCGCCCGGCCGCTCACCCGTGACCCCAGCCACAACCTCCCGTTGGTAATGGCGGTCGGCGCTCCCCGCGCCGCGCACCCGGGACGTCCCGCCCGGGGGGACCGGAACGAGCGCCCGCAACGCCAGGGCGAACGAGGAGTCATCAGTGCCGCGCATGCTTGAGGTGAGCGAGGACGTACGCGCCGAGATCGGCGACGACGAGGCCGAGAGCCTGCTCGCGGGCGCCCACGCGCCCGACGCGTACGACTGCACCTCCTGCCGACAACCGGGCGACTCGCTGCACGAGCCCACCAGCACCGTCCTGTTCGTCGGCGAGGAGACCGCGGTGCTGGCCTTCGCGCACGCCCGCTGCGTGCCGTCCCAGGTGGTGCCGGTGGACGAGCAGCAACTGCGCGGCGCCGTCGAGTCGATCAGCCAGGGCGCGGACGCCGCGGTGCCCGCCCAGGCCTCGGCACCCGTGCCGGCCGTGCCGGAACCGGCGGTGGAGGTGACCATCCCGGAGCCGATCACCGCCCCGCCGACCGCCCCGCCCGGCCAGCCGCAGCCCGCGGTGCTCGGCGTGACCTGCGGGATCGTGCTGTGCGGCGACACCCAGCACGCCGCGCTGGTGGTCGAGCCGACCGGGCCGGTCGGCCGCCCGGGCAGCGCCCTCGGCGAGGACGAGTTCCTCTCGCTGCTGACCGAGCACGGCTTCCAGATCGTCCAGGACGTCAACCAGGCCCCGGCCCGGCCGCGGGCGGGCTGGTCGGTGCTGATGGCGATGGGGCAGTTGCACGCGATCCTGCAGCCCTCGGCGACCGGCGGCTCGGCCGCCTGGTGGCAGGCCCACCAGCCGCTCCAGGTCACCCCGGGCTGGCGGGCCGCGGCGGCCCGCAAGTCCGAGGTGATCATGTACGCGGTCCCGGCCGGCACCATCGGCCGCCAGCCCCGCGAGGACCTGCTGCGGATCGCCATGGACCGGGCCGCGGCCCGCGGCCTGCTCGCCGCCGGGATGCTCCCGCTGGCCGGCACCTGAGCGGGGACGCGCCGATGACCGATCCCGTGAACGACCCCGCCACCGTCGGGCACGCCCCCGACCCGCCGTCCGCCCCGCCCACCGTCCCGCCCGCCCGGACGGCCGTTGACCAGGACACCAGCACCACCACCGGCATAGGACTGGGGGCCGCGCCCCCGCATCCCAAACCGGTCTCGCTCGTTGGCTCCTACGTGTACAGCTACGACCTCGCGTCCCCCGGCCGTCCCTCCGTCCAGTCCGGCCCCGGCGGCGCCGGCCGGTCGATCCCGAACATGCGCCCGTCGTACGACGCCGAGCACCCGGTGTCGACCACCCCCATCTACGACACGCTGTACTCCGAGTACCGCCGGATGTTCCGGGCGCTGCCCGGCGACCGCTCCGGCGAGGAGGGGATGAAGTTCACCGGCTTCGCGGTCCGCGAACCGCAGCCCCAGGCGTCCGGTCACCCGCAGCAGCACCAGTCCTTCGAGACGTACGCCGGGCAGGCCGCGGGCGCGCCCCAGTTCATGCCCGCGCAGAGCTCCACCACCCAGGCCAACGGCCAGGGCTGGGTCGCCACCGGCTACCTGGGCACCCCGGGCGGCGGCACCGCGGGCGGGCGGCACCGCTCGGTGCTGTCGCTGCCCCCGGGCCGGGACGCCTGACGGCGGGGACGCGAGGAGGGGCCGCGGACGGTGTCCGCGGCCCCTCCTCGTCACTTCCCCCGCTACTTCTTCTTGGAGCGCTTCTCGCGGACCCGGACCGAGATCGAGATCGGGGTCCCCACGAAGCCGAACTCCTCGCGCAGGCGGCGCTCGACGAAGCGGCGGTAGCCCGCCTCCAGGAAGCCGGACGCGAACAGCACGAACCGCGGCGGACGGATGCCCGCCTGGGTGCCGAACAGGATGCGCGGCTGCTTGCCGCCGCGGATCGGGTGCGGGTGCGCCGCCACCAGCTCGCCCAGGAAGGCGTTCAGCCGGGCGGTGGGGATGCGGGTCTCCCAGCCGGCCAGCGCGGTCTCGATCGCCGGGACGAGCTTCTCCATGTGCCGACCGGTCTTCGCCGAGACGTTCACCCGGGGGGCCCACTGCACCTGCACCAGGTCGCGCTCGATCTCGCGCTCCAGGTAGAAGCGGCGCTCCTCGTCCAGCTGGTCCCACTTGTTGTAGGCGATGACCACGGCGCGCCCGGCCTCGACGGCCATCGAGATGATCCGGGTGTCCTGCTCGGCGAGGGGCTCGCTGGCGTCGACCAGGACGACCGCGACCTCAGCCTTGTCCAGCGCCGCGGAGGTCCGCAGCGAGGCGTAGAAGTCCGCGCCCGCGGTCAGGTGGACGCGGCGGCGGATACCGGCGGTGTCGATGAACTTCCAGGTCTTGCCGCCGAGTTCGATCAGCTCGTCGACCGGGTCGCGGGTGGTGCCGGCCAGCTCGTTGACGACCACCCGGTCCTCACCGGCGACCTTGTTCAGCAGGCTCGACTTGCCGACGTTCGGCCGGCCGATCAGCGCGACGCGGCGCGGACCGCCGGGCGCCTGCCCGTCGCCGAACAGCTGCGGCGGCGCCTCCGGCAGCACCTTCAGCACCGCGTCCAGCAGGTCTCCGGAGCCGCGGCCGTGCAGCGCCGAGACGGGGTACGGCTCGCCCAGGCCGAGCGACCACAGGTACGCGGCCTCCGCCTCGGTGGACGGGCCGTCGACCTTGTTGGCGCACAGCACCACGGGCTTGCCGGAGCGGCGGATCAGCCGGACCAGGGCGTCCTCGGTGTCGGTGGCGCCGACCTTGGCGTCCACCACGAACAGCACCGCGTCGGCCTGCTCGATGCCGAGCTCGGCCTGCCCGGCGACCATCGCGTCCAGGCCGAGGACGTCGATCTCCCAGCCGCCGGTGTCGAGGACCTTGAACCGGCGCCCGGCCCACATCGCCTCGTAGCTGACCCGGTCGCGGGTCACGCCCGGACGGTCCTCGACGACCGCCTCGCGGCGGCCGATGATGCGGTTGACCAGGGTCGACTTGCCGACGTTCGGGCGGCCGACGACGGCCAGCACCGGCAGCGGGCCGTGGCCCTCCAGCTCGGCGTCGATCTCGGCGCCGTCGAAGCCCTCCTCGGCGGCCAGCGCCATGAACTCGGCGTACTCGGCGTCACCCAGCTCGCCGTGGTGGGCGGTGGTGTCGTTGCTCATGTTCCGTTTTCCGTTTCCCGGCCCGGCCCTTCCCAGGGGCGTGCCGTGCGTACCTGCCCCGGGGGCAGCGCGAACCGCGCGGATCTCGCGCGGTCGGACGTGCGTTGTCGCTCTCGTTGCCGCCTGCGCGCCTCAGACGGCGGTCAGGCCGGCCTTCTCCTCCACCAGGGCGGCAATCGTGTCGATCACCTGGTCGAGGCTGAGTTCGCTGGTGTCCACCAGGACCGCGTCGGCGGCCTGGGTCAGCGGGGCGGTCTCCCGCGAGGAGTCCGCGGCGTCCCGGCGGGCCAGGTCGGCGGCCATCGCGGTGATGGTCGCCTCGTCGACGCCCTTCGCCCGCAGCTCCGCGGCCCGGCGCTCGGCCCGGGCCCGCTCGGACGCGGTCAGGAACACCTTCACGGTGGCGTCCGGGAACACCACGGAGCCCATGTCCCGGCCCTCGGCGACGATGCCGCGCCCGGCGTGCGAGGCGCAGCCGCGCTGCAACTCCACCAGCCGCGCCCGCACCGCCGGAACGGCCGCCACCGCGCTCACCTTCCCGGTCACCTCGGGCCCGCGGATCGGGCCGGACACGTCCCGCCCGTCCACCGTTATGGTCGGCCCCTCGGCGTCCGTCCCGGACACGATCACCGGCTTCCCGCAGGCGATCGCCACCGCCTCCGCGTCCTCGACGTCCACCCCGTTGGCGAGCATCCACCAGGTCATCGCCCGGTACATCGCGCCGGTGTCCAGGAAGCTCAACCCCAGCCGCGCGGCCACCGCCCGCGACACGGTCGACTTCCCGGACCCCGAAGGTCCGTCGATGGCGACGACGACCGGGCCGCTCGACGCTCGGTCGACACTGTCCACGGGGCGAACCTCTCTCTCACGGCACAACGACTCACCCTCAAGGTTAATGGACGCCCGCCCACCCCCGATCCCCCACAAGATCGCCCCCGCCCGCACCCCCGCCCCGAGCCCCGCGCAGCGGCCCCCCGCCTACTCCCGAACCCCCCACCCCCGCTCCCGCAACCCCGCCGCCAACCCCCGCGCCGCCGCCGGAGCGACAGCGAGTTGCACGTGACCGACCTGCTGCCCCGTCGAGTGCTCGATCATCACGTCCTCGATGTTCACCCCCAGCGCGCCGACCTCGCCGAAGAGGCGGCCGAGCTCGCCGGGCTGGTCGCCGAGGACGACGGTGACCGTCTCGTAGCGGGTGGGCGGAGCCCCGTGCTTGCCGGGGATGCGGGCCTGGCCGGTGTTGCCGCGGCGCATGACCGCTTCGATGCCCGCCGCGCCCTCGCGGCGGGTGTTCTCGTCGGCCGCCTGCAGGGCCCGCAGCGCGGCGACGGTCGCGGCGAGGTCGGTGGCGAGGTCGTCCAGGACGTCGGCGACGACGCCCGCGTTGGCGGAGAGGATGTCGATCCACATCGCGGGGTTGGAGGCGGCGATGCGGGTGACGTCGCGCACGCCCTGCCCGGAGAGCCGGACGGCGGTCTCCTCGGCGTGCTCCAGCCGGGCGGCGACGAGCGAGGAGAGCAGTTGCGGGGCGTGCGAGACGAGCGCGACGGCCCGGTCGTGGTCGGCGGCGTCCATCACGATCGGCATGGCCCCGCACAGCGCGACGAGCTCGAGCGCGGCGTTGAGCGTCTCGGTGTCGGTGTCGGCGGTGGGCGTGAGCACCCAGGGCCGCCCCTCGAACAGGTCGGCGGTGGCGGCGAGCGGCCCGGAGCGTTCGCGTCCGGCCATCGGGTGGGAGCCGATGTAGTGCGCGGTGTCGAGCCCGAGGGCGGTGATCTCGTTGCGCGGCCCGGCCTTGACGCTGGCGACGTCGGTGTAGCAGCGGGCGAGGCCGCGCCGCTGGCAGTCCGCGAGCACCTTGCCGACCAGGGCCGGGGGGACGGCGATGACGGCCAGGTCGACGGGGGCGTCGGCGGGTTCGGTGGTGCCCGCGCCGAGGGAGGCGGCGGTGCGGGCGGCGTCGGCGTCGGCGTCCTCCAGGTGGACGCTTATCCCGCGGCGGGTGAGGGCGAGCGCGGCGGAGGTGCCGATCAGTCCGGTGCCGATGACGGCGGCTGTGCGCATGGCGGCTTCTCGTCTCCCGGGTGCGGTTCGCGACTGCTGGGCCCATCCTCTCGTACGCGCGCGCTCCCCCGCACACCGCCCGGGCGCGGGGAACGGGCGGGCCGCGGGGCCGACGCGCAGCGGAAATCCGGGTGTGGTGGCGGCGGTTGGGTGCAGACTGGGCGCCCGGGTCCGGGGAGCGGGCCGTGGCGAAGGGGGCCAGGTGGCGGGGCAGCGGGCGGTGTGGGAGTCGAGGTTGGACTCGGTGGTGGTGCACGCGGTGGGCGCGGTGTGCCGTCGCCGGGCGTCGGGCGTGCTCCCGGCGGACGGCCGGGTGCGGGTGGCGGGGCTGCCGCGGCTGGCCGCGGAGGGCTCGCTGCGGGTGCGGGTGCTGTCGGGGGCGGGGCGGGTCGCCGAGGCCCGGCTGGGCTACCCGGCGCGGGTCCGTACTCCTGACGAACGCCCTTCCTGGGATCGGGAGTTGAGCGAGCTACAGGACGAGGTCGAGGCGCTGGAGGAGCGCCGGGACCGCCTGCGGGCCCGGATCGCCGAGGTGGTGGCGCTGCGCGCGGTGCCGCCGCAGCGGCGCCGGGAGGACGGGCACCGGCGGGCTCCGGCGGACGCGGTGCTGGCGCTGGCGGAGTTCGTGGACGCCCGGCTGGAGGTGCTGCAGGAGCGCTCGGTGGAGCTGTCCCAGCAGCTGCGGCTGGCGGAGCACGCCTTCGAGGTGGCGGCGGCCCGGGTGCGGGCCGGGTCGAGCGCCGAGCGGCCGGGCGGGGTGGAGACGGGGGCCTGCGCGGAGTTGACGGTGCGCGGCGAGGGCCCGGTGGAGCTGGAGGTGGAGTACGCGGTGCCGGGCGCGGTGTGGGTGCCGACGTACCAGTTGGCGCACCGCCGGGGCGAGCGTTCGGCGCGGCTGGTGCTGCGGGCGTCGGTGGCGCAGCGCACGGGCGAGGACTGGTCGGGGGTGCGGTTGGCGCTGTCGACGGCGAGCCTGGTGGGCCGGGGCGGGCTGCCGGAGCTGACCTCGCTGCGGATCGGCCGCCGCCAGCCGGCGCCCGCGCCGTCGGGGTGGCGGGCGCAACCGGCGGGCCTGGCGGGGCTGTTCGACGGCTGGGAGGACGCGCAGCGGTCGAAACCGGAGCCGCCGCCGCTGCCGGTGGCGGTGGCCGCGGGCCCGGCGCGGCCCGTCGCGCGCGCGGCCCGCGCGGGCGGCGCTCCGGGATCCCCGGCCGCGCCCTTCGTCCCGCAGGCCCCGCCGATGGCCGCCGCGCCGATGCCGGCGGCCGCCGCCGCTCCCCCGCCGCCGGGCTCGGTGCCGCCGGGAGCCGCGTACGGTTCGGCCGCGCCGCGCGGCGCGGCGTTCGCCCCGCCGGGGTTCGCCCCGCCGCCGGGGTTCGCCCCACCGCCGGGCGCCGTACCGCCCCCGCCCGCGGCGGACCCGCGCCCGTCGTCCGACCAGTTGGACTACGCGGCGCTGGTGCTGGCGGGCCCGGAGCAGGAGCCGCCGCGCCGGGGCCGGCTGTTCCCGGAGCCGTCGCCGTCCCGCCCGGACGGTGCGCTGCGCGGGGCGGAGGAGGTGGGCCGGTTGCCGCTGCCGCGGTACGGGTCCTGGCCGCGGGCGTCGGCGGGTTCGTTCGACCACCGCTTCGACGCCCGGGCGCCCGCGGACGTGCCCTCGGACGGGGTGTGGCACACGGTGACGGTGGCGGAGCTGCCGGTGGGGGTGCGCACGAGCTACGTGTGCGTGCCGTCGGTGGAGGAGGCGGTGTACGCGGTGCTGGAGCTGTCGAACGCGACGGCGCACGCGCTGCTGGCCGGCCCGGTGGAGGTGTCGGTGGACGGTGACTTCCTGCTGACGGCGGGGCTGCCGACGCTGGCGCCGGGCGGGGTGCGGGAGTTGGGCCTGGGCCGGGCGGAGGAGCTGCGGGTGGCGCGGCACGTCGAGGTGCGGGAGTCGACGTCGGGGGTGCTGAACTCGACGACGGTGCTGGAGCACGCGGTGCGGATCGAGCTGGTGAACCGGCTGCCGCACGAGGCGTCGGTGGAGGTCCGCGAGCGGGTCCCGGTCTCGGGCGACCCGGAGGTGCGGATCGAGGAGCGGCCGGGCTGGTCGCCGCCCGCGGAGCCGTCCGAGGCGGTGCCGTCCTCGGCGCGGCTGCGGCGGGTGGTGGTGCCGCCGGGTGGTTCGGTGGAGCTGACGGGCGGTTACGTGATCCGGATCCCGGCCGCCAAGGCCGTGGTCGGCGGGAATCGGAGGAGTTGAACGTGTACGAGGAGACTTTCCCCCTCCCGGTGACCGCGGTGACGTGCCTGGAGGACCGGGCGCAGCTGGAGCGGACGGCGGAGCTGGAGCTGGCGCCGGGCGTGCACCGGCTGCGGCTGGGCCCGGTGACGGCGCTGGCGGTGGACCGCACGCTGCACGCGGCGGTGCTGGACGGGGAGGGCGCGCCGACGGACGCGGCGAAGGTGCTGGACGTGCGGCTGGTGCGGTCCTGGCAGCCGGCCGCGCCGCTGCCGCCGGGGCCGGACGATTCGGAGCTGCGCCGCCGGGTGCACGGCCTGGAGCGCGAGCACCTGGCCGAGTCGGCCCGCCAGGAGCGGCTGCAGGCCAGGCTGGCGCTGCTGGGCCAGTTGGCGGCGGACCTGCTGCGGGAGATCGGCGAGGGCGCGGGCTGCGGCGAGCTGGAGCAGGCCCGCTGGTCGCGCGAGCTGGACCGGGTGGACGCGGAGCGCGAGTCGTGCGGCGAGCGGCTGCGGGCCTCGCGGCGGCGTTCGGCGGAGCTGGCGGAGGAGCTGGCGCGGGCCGAGGAGGCGCTGGACCTCGCGGAGCGGGAGCCGGCCGAGCTGCTGGCGTTCGTGGAGCTGTCGGTGGAGTGCGCCCGCGCGGGCCGGTTCCTGGCCCGGGTGGGCCACCTGACGGCGTGCGCGCTGTGGCGTCCGGCGTACCGGGCGGAGCTGGTCGGCGGCACGCTGCGGCTGGAGAGCGACGCGGTGGTGTGGCAGCGCACCGGCGAGGACTGGTCGGGGGTGCGGCTGACGCTGTCGACGGCGCGGTCGGCGCTGGCGGGCGAGCCCCCGGCGCTGGTCGAGGACCGGCTGGTGCTGCGGGAGCGCTCGGCGCAGGAGAAGCGGACGGTGGAGGTGGAGCTGCGCGAGCAGGCGGTGTCCGACGTCGGCCCGCTGGAGCCGGGCCTGCCGGGCGTGGACGACGGCGGCGAGGTGCGGGTGCTACGGGTGGACGGCCCGGTGTCGGTGGCCGCGGACGGCCGGGCGCACCGGGTGCCGGTGAGCGCGTTCGAGACGGCGGCGCGCAGCGAGTTCGCGGCGGCGCCGGAGCTGTCCGAGGCGGTGACGGAGGTGGTGCACTTCCGCAACGCGGCGGGCCACGTCCTGCTGGCGGGCCCGGTGGACCTGGTCCGCGGCTCGGGCTACACCGGCCGGGGCACCCTGGAGTTCACCGCGGCGGGCGCCCCGGTGCGGCTGGCCTTCGGCTCCTCGGACGGCCTGCGGGTGGTCCGGGAGTCGGACGAGCGCCGCGAGGGCGCGGGCCTGGCCGGCCAGCGGACGCTGGTGACCCGCACGGTGCGCCTGCACCTGTCGCGCTTCTCCGCCCCGGGCGAGGACGCCGACCGGGTCGTGACGGTCCGCGAGCGCATCCCGGTCTCGGAGGTGTCGGCGGTCCAGGTCCGGCTGCGCAAGGAACACTGCTCCCCGCCCCCGGACGAGCTCGACGCGGAGGGCATCGCCCGCTGGGAGGTCCCGCTGCCACCGGGCGGCCGCCGGACGGTGACGCTGGTGTACGAGATCGCGGCGACGGCGAAGGTGGCGGGCCTGTGAGCCGCGCCCTTGGCCCCGCCGCCCGACCCACGGAGGGTACAAAGGAGCCATGATCTACCATCTCGCCCCGCTGGACGACTGGCTGCGCGACCCGGGCCGGCCGTACACCGCCGCGTCCCTGCTGACCGAGGGCTTCCTGCACTGCTCGCCGGACGAGCGGACGGCGCTGGCGGTGGCCAACCTGTTCTTCCGGGACGCGCCGGAGCCGCTGATGGCACTGCTGATCGAGGAGCGGCTGGTCGAGCCGATGGTGAAGTGGGAGGCGGCCACCGGCGGGCCGCCCCCGGGCGCCACCGAGGGGGTGCTGTTCCCGCACATCTACGGGCGGCTGAACCGGACGGCCGTGCTGGGCCTGGAGAAGGTGGAGCGCGGCCCGGACGGGCGCTGGGCGGCCCTGCGGCCCTGGAGCTGACGGCGGGGCCCTGGTGGTGCCCCCGGGCCCCGTGACGGCACGTCAGGGCCGGGGCCCGGGGGCACCGCTCAGAGCCAGCCGCGCTCGCGGGCGGCCATACCGGCCTGGAAGCGGGTGGTGGCGCCGAGTTCGCGCATCAGGCCCTGCAGGCGGCGCTGGGTGGTGCGGGCGCTCCAGCCGAGCGAGCGGGCGATCGACTCGTCGGTGAGCCCGGCGGCGAGCAGGCCGATCAGCTTGAGGTGGTCGGCGTCCGGCCCGGGGCCCTCGCCGTCGCCGAGAACGGTCTGCAGCGGCACGGCGCGCTCCCACTCGGCCTCGAACAGCGCGTCCAGGGCCTGCAGCAGCGCGGAGGGGTGGATCACGTAGGCGGCGTCCAGGACGCTGTCGCCGACGCTGATCGGGATGATCGCCATCTTGTCGTCGGCCATCATCATCTTCATCGGCAGCACCGGGCGGACCCGGGCCTCCTCGCCGTCCTCGACGCCGGTGAGGATCTCCTGCTCCAGCCGCCCGGGCCAGGCGATCGCCTCCTTGTCGAAGACGGTGCGGATCCGCACCCCGGACTTGAGCTTGGCCCGCTGCCGGGGCTGCTCGACCGTGGGGTCCTGCACGTAGGGCGGGCAGTCGAAGCCGCGGATCTGGTACTGGCTGGACTCGATCAGGTGCTCCAGCCGCTGGGCGATGGCCTCGCCGCCGGTGAGGACCTCGACCGAGTGCGCCGGGTCGGTGTAGCGGGAGGCCTCGCGGAAGGCGTCCATCAGCCGGTGCATCTCGGCGCGGGCGGAGCGCAGCTCGGCCTCGCGGTGGCCGATCAGGGTGCCGATGGCGACGTCGGGGGCGACCGACAGGTAGCGCTCCCGGTCGACCGGGGCGCGAGTGGCCATGCCCTGCTCGGCGAGCCGGTCCAGGGCCGCGCGGCACTGCTCCAGGGTCAGCCCGCAGTGCTCCGCCAGCTCCTCGGCGGTGGACTGCGGCGCGACGACCAGCGCGGCGTACACCTGGCCGTCGGGCAGCCCGAGGCCCAGCACGGTGAATGCGTCCAGCATGGTGGTGGTTCCTTCCCCCGCCGCCGCCCTGTGACCTGACGCGGTGGCGCACTTCCGCCACGCGCCGGGGCGAACTTCGGTGGCAATCTTCTGCCACCGGGCGGAACGATAGCAAGGCCGTGCGGTGCGCCTCACATGTCAAGCCCCGGCGGCGGCCCGTCCGTACACGCACCGGAGCCCGCCCGCCGGGGTGCGGCGGACGGGCTCCGGGGGGCGGCTGCTACAGGCCGACCTCGCGCATCAGGGTGCCGACCTCGGGGTTGGTCAGGCGGCGCAGCCAGCCCGACTTCTGGTCGCCCAGCGTGATCGGGCCGAACGCGGTGCGCACCAGCTTGTCGACCGGGAAGCCGACCTCGGCCATCAGGCGGCGCACGATGTGCTTGCGGCCCTCGTGCAGGGTCACCTCGACCAGGTAGTTCTTGCCGAGGTTGGAGACCACCTTGAAGCTGTCGGCGCGGGCCCAGCCGTCCTCCAGCTCGACGCCCTTGGCGAGCGTCCGGCCGAGGTCGCGCGGCAGCGGGCCCTGGATCGCGGCCAGGTAGGTCTTGGTGACGCCGTACCGGGGGTGGGTGAGGCGGTGGGCCAGCTCGCCGTGGTTGGTGAGCAGGATGATGCCCTCGGTCTCGGTGTCCAGGCGGCCGACGTGGAACAGCCGGGTCTCCCGGTTGGTCACGTAGTCGCCCAGGCACTGCCGGCCCTCGGGGTCCTCCATGGTGGAGACCACGCCGGCCGGCTTGTTCAGCGCGAAGAACAGGTACGACTGGGTGGCGACGGTCAGGCCGTCGACCTTGATCTCGTCCTTCACCGGGTCGACCCGGCGGCCCTGCTCCATCACGGTCTCGCCGTTGACGTCGACCCGGCCCTGCGCGATCAGCTCCTCGCAGGCCCGGCGGCTGCCCATGCCGGCCCGCGCCAGCACCTTCTGCAGGCGCTCGCCGTCCTCGCCGACCTCCTTGCCGGGGCCCTCGTGCCGGGCCAGCACCCGGTCCTCGATCCGGCCCTGCAGCTCCCGGGAGCGCTGCGGCTGGCGCCGCGGGTCGCCGGGCGCGCCCTGCCCCTCCCGCCGCGGCCGGGGCGCCGCCCCGGGCTTGCGGGAGTCGTACGCCCCGCGCCCGGGCGTCGCGTTCGGCCCGCCGCCGTACTCGGGACGGTCGTACCGGCGCTCCTCCGGACGCAGCGGCCGCCGCTCCTCGCGCCGCTCGCCACCGCGCCCGAACGAGCCCGAGCCGGAGCCCGTCCCGCCGCGCGAGGACTGCCCGCCGCCGTACGAGGAGCCCGAGCCGCCGCGGCCGCCCTGGCCGCCGCCGTACGAGCCCGAGCCGCCGCGCGAGGACTGCCCGCCCCGGCCGCCCTGGCCGCCGCCGCTGCCGCTGCCGTAGGACGACGATCCGCCCCGGCCCCCGCCCTGCTGACCGCCTCGGCCGCCCTGCCCGCCCCGGCCCTGGCCGCCGCTGTTCCTGCCGTTGCCACCGTTGCCACTGCTACGCATCAAAATGTCCGTACGTCGATATCCGTCTGGTCGGCCTGGTTCGGCCTCGGCCCTTCCTGTGCGGCGGCGACCGCCTGCGCGATCATCGTGCCCTCCAGGGACTCCGCTTCCACGTCGTCGACCTCGGGCAGGAAGGGCGCGAGCTCCGGCAGCTCGTCCAGGCCGCGCAGCCCCATCCGTTCCAGGAAGTAGTTCGTCGTCCGATACAGGATCGCTCCGGTCTCGGGCTCGGTGCCGGCTTCTTCGACCAGTCCTCGCTGTACCAGGGTACGCATCACGCCGTCGCAGTTCACACCACGGACCGCGGAAACCCTCCCACGCGACACCGGCTGCCGGTACGCGACCACCGCCAGCGTCTCCAGCGCGGCCTGCGTCAGCCGGGCCTGCTGGCCGTCCAGGACGAAGCGCTCGACCGCCTCCGCGCACTCCGCGCGGCTGTAGAACCGCCACCCCCCGGCCACCTGCCGGAGCTCGAAACCGCGCCCCTGCGCGGTGTACTCGTCCGCCAACTCCCTTAGCACGGCCGCCACTTCGTCCTTGGAGGCGTCCAGCACCCCGGCCAGCCCGGCCTCCGCGACCGGCTCGTCGGCGACCATCAGCACCGCCTCCAGCGCCGCCCGCAGCGGCAGCCCGCCGGACGGTTCGCCCGGAGGGCCGTCGGGCAGCGCCAGGACCCGCTCCACCGGTTCGACGCGCTCCCCGTCCGGGTACGCCGACTCCTGCCACTCGCCGGGCCGGGGGGCTCCCGGCAGGCCCAGGGCCCTGCGCGCGGGCCGCTCCGTCATCGCGCACCGCCTTCCCCGCCCGCCGGGCGGTCGAACTCGTCGGTCACCTCGACCCGCTGCCCCGAGGCGGCGGTCCAGCGCACCACCAGCTCCTCCAGGGCCCGCGGCTGCTCGAAGTCCAGCGCCCTCTCCCGGTACAGCTCCAGCAGCGCCAGGAACCGGGCCACCACCACCAGCGCGTTCTCGGCGTCCGCGACCAGCTGCCCGAAGGTGGCCTCGCCGAGCTCGCCCAGCCGCCGCGCCACCAGCTCGGCCTGCTCGCGCACGCTCACCGGCGGCGTGTGGATGTGGTCCACGTACACCACCGGCTTCGGTTTGGGCGCGAACGCCCGGGCGGCGAGCTGCGCGAACCGCTCCGGGCCGATCGACAGCACCACCTCGGGCAGCAGCAGCGCGTGCTGCGGCTCCAGCGCGACGGTCCGCGGCCGCCGCAGCGCCTCGGCCTCCCAGCGCTCCGCGAACAGCGCCGCGACCTTCTTGTACGCCCGGTACTGCAGCAGCCGCGCGAACAGCAGGTCGCGCGCCTCCAGCAGCGCCAGGTCCTCCTCGTCCTCGACCTCGGCGACCGGCAGCAGCCGGGCCGCCTTGAGGTCCAGCAGGGTGGCCGCGACCACCAGGAACTCGGTCGCCGCGTCCAGGTCCCACTCCGGGCCCATCGCCCTGATGTGCGCGACGAACTCGTCGGTGACCTTGGACAGCGCCACCTCGGTGACGTCCAGCTTGTGCTTGGCGATCAGCCCCAGCAGCAGGTCGAACGGCCCCTCGAAGTTCTCCAACCGGACCTGGAACGCCATGACGGACCATTCTGGCAGACCGGCGCGGCCGGGATCGCGGGGAAACGCGCGCCCGGGCCCCGTCCGCTCAGCGGCCCCGCAGCCTCCGCACGAGGATCGACGCCTCGCCGCGCTGCTCGAGGTCCGCCAGGACCACCGAGATCGCCTCGCGGACGACCCGCCCGCGGTCGACGGCCAGGCCGTGCTCGCCGCGCAGCACCAGGCGGGCGTGCTCCAGGTCCATCAGCTCCTCGGCGGACACGTACACGGTGATCTTCTCGTCGTGCCGCTCCCGCCCGGAGGGCCGCCGGGCCCGTCCGCGGCCGCGCACCGTGGCCGCGGCCGGTCGGCGGGCCTCTGCGGGGTCCTCCGCGCGCCCCGCAGGGGCCGCCGGGGCGGCCTCCGGCCTGGCGGCCGGCACGTCGGCGGTGCGCGGCGCGGGGGCGGCTCCCGGGCCGTCCCCGGAGGGCTCCTGCCCGGTGGGGGCGGGGCCGGGGGCGCTGCCGGAGCCGTTGCCGTTGCCGTTGCGCGCGAGCGAGGGCGACAGGGCCATTCCGCCGGTTGCCCGGAACAGTTCGTCGGCCCCCGGAAGGCTCACTCGGCGGGGCGGCACCGGTCGAGCACCTCCCTGGCGAGCTGGCGGTAGGCGGCGGCGCCGACCGAGTTGGTGGCGTAGGTGGTGATCGGCTCACCGGCCACCGTGGTCTCCGGGAACCGGACGGTCCGGCCGATGACGGTGTGGAAGACGTGCTCGCCGAACGCCTCGACGACCCGGGCCAGCACCTCGCGCGAGTGCACCGTGCGCGAGTCGTACATGGTGGCCAGGATGCCGTCCAGCCGCAGGTCGGGGTTGAGCCGCTCGCAGACCTTCTCGATGGTCTCGGTGAGCAGCGCGACGCCGCGCAGCGCGAAGAACTCGCACTCCAGCGGGACGATCACGCTGTGCGCGGCGGTCAGCGCGTTGACGGTGAGCAGGCCCAGCGAGGGCTGGCAGTCGATGATGACGTAGTCGTAGTCGGGCAGCAGCGGCTTGAGCGCGCGGGCCAGCGCCGACTCGCGGGCGACCTCGCTGACCAGCTGCACCTCGGCGGCCGACAGGTCGATGTTGGAGGGCAGCAGGTCCATGCCGGGGACGGCGGTCTTCAGCAGCACCTCGTCGGCCGTCAGGCCCCGCTCCATGAGCAGGTTGTAGACGGTGACGTCCAGCTCCATCGGGTTGACGCCGAGGCCGACCGAGAGCGCGCCCTGCGGGTCGAAGTCCACCAGCAGCACCCGGCGGCCGTACTCGGCGAGCGCCGCGCCCAGGTTGATGGTGGAGGTGGTCTTGCCGACGCCGCCCTTCTGGTTGCACATCGCGATGATCTGCGCGGGGCCGTGCTCGGCGAGCGGCGCGGGGATCGGGAAGTACGGCAGCGGGCGGCCGGTCGGGCCGACCCGCTCGCGGCGCTGGCGGGCCGCGTCGGGGGCCAGGGTGGCGGCGTACTCGGGGTCGGGCTCGTACTCGGCGTCCGGGTCGTCGTAGGGCCCGTAGCCGAGTTCGTTGTAGGCCAGTCCGTACGCCGCGAAGTCGGCGTCGTAGTCGGTGGCGGCGGCTGCCGCGCTCTGGCGCGCCTCGAAGGTGCGGACCGCGACCGAGCCGACCTCCTGCGCGCCCACCGTGGCCTGCCGGGCCTCCTCGTTCGGCTGCCCGGCGGAGAGCTCCGCCAGTCCTGGCTGACCACCCCCGGGAGCAAATGTCGACTCATTCACAAGTCGTCTTACCTCCTTGGACATCCAGGACTCTATGTCGATTCGTCAGCGTGGCAGCATGCCAACGTTTTGCGACTCTAGGCCGTTTCGGGCATTGGCAGCAACACAATCCACGGTAGTGGGCCGCTTGTGTCGGCCGTTCACCCACCCCGTGTCAAGACACGACCCTAACGTTTCCGCGCGGGCAGCGGGCCGTGAGGGCCCGTCAGGTGTCCTTGTCGACAGAGCGGGTGACAAACCGCACCGGAATTGACCGGCGGAGGTCACCCGGGCGGTACCCGCCCGCCCGCGCGGGCATGCCGAAGCCCCCGGCGCGAAGGGGAAGGACGGCCGGGGGCGACAGCGGTGAGGAGGTGTCAGGCGAGCACGCTCTCCAGGGAGACCGACTCCAGGCCGAAGGCCTCGGCGACGGCCGGGAAGGTGATCTGGCCCTCGTGCACGTTCAGGCCCTTGGCGAGCGCGGCGTCGCGGCGCAGCGCCTCCTTCCAGCCCCGGTTCGCCAGCTCGACCACGTACGGCAGGGTCGCGTTGGTGAGCGCGTAGGTGGAGGTGTTCGGGACGGCGCCCGGCATGTTGGCCACGCAGTAGAAGACCGAGTTGTGGACCTGGAAGGTCGGCTCGGCGTGCGTGGTCGGGTGCGAGTCCTCGAAGCAGCCGCCCTGGTCGATGGCGATGTCGACGAGCACGGAGCCCGGCTTCATCTTGGCGACCAGCTCGTTGGTGACCAGCTTGGGGGCCTTGGCGCCCGGGATCAGCACGGCGCCGATCACCAGGTCGGCCTCGACGACGGCCTTCTCCAGCTCGAAGGAGTTGGAGACGATCGCCTTGACCTTGGTGCCGAAGATCTTGTCGGCCTCGCGCAGCTTGTTGATGTCGCGGTCGAGCAGGGTCACGTCGTAGCCCATGCCGATGGCGATGGTGGCCGCGTGCCAGCCGGAGACGCCGCCGCCGATGACGACCGCCTTGGCCGGGTGGGTGCCGGGCACGCCGCCGGGCAGCACGCCGCGGCCGCCGGCCGGGCGCATCAGGTGGTAGGAGCCGACCTGCGGGGCCAGCCGGCCCGCGACCTCGGACATCGGGGCCAGCAGCGGCAGCGCGCCGTTGGACAGCTGGACCGTCTCGTAGGCGATGGCGGTGGTGCCGGAGGCCAGCAGCGCGTCGGTGCCGGCCCGGTCGGCGGCCAGGTGCAGGTAGGTGAAGAGGGTCTGGCCCTTGCGCAGCCGGTGGTACTCGGAGGCGATGGGCTCCTTCACCTTGAGGATCATGTCGGCCGCGGCCCACACCTCGTCGGCGGTGGGGAGGATGGTCGCACCGGCGGCCACGTACTCCTCGTTGGGGATCGAGGAGCCGACACCGGCGTTGTCCTCGATGACGACCTCGTGTCCGTTGCGGACCAGCTCATGCACGCCGGCGGGCGTGATGGCCACGCGGTACTCGTGGTTCTTGACCTCGCGGGGGATGCCGACCTTCACGGCTAACACGTCCTCTTGCCATGGGGAATACCTACCGGGGAAGACCGGCGGCGACGCACACGGAGGGCACAACGGACATGCCGGTGCATAGATCTATGCGCGACTGAGTTCGAGTGTAATGAAGCCAAGTCGGCGTGTCAGCCTTCCAAAGTGACCAAATCACTCGGGCCCATTGGCAGGTTCGTAGGCTTGCACGCGCTCCGAGGCCACATTGCTGGGCGAACTCCGCAGATACGACACTACTCCGAAAGCGGACGCAGGCCCTCCCGGCCGAGGTGCCGCTGCAGCCTCGCCGCCAGCGCCGCGACCTCCCGCTCGCCCGCCGCGTCGCCCGCCCGGCGCAGCACCGCGGCCGCCGAGCGGTACTCCCGCAGCGCCTCCTCGAAGCGCCGCAGCCCGGCGTGCGCCTCGGCCAGCCGCACCAGCAGCCGGGCCTCGGCCGCCTGGTCGCCCAGCCCCTGCCGCAGCGCCAGCGCCCGCCCGTACGCGTCGGCGGCGCGCAGCGGGTCGCCGAGCGCCCGGTGGCCGTGCCCCACGCCCTCCAGCGCCCGGGCGCAGCCCGCCTCGTCGCCCGCCCGCCGGGCCAGGTCCACCGCGCGGCGGTAGCGCTCGCCCGCCTGCTCCCACCGCCCGGCGGCGGCCTGCAGGTCGCCCAGGTTCAGCAGCGCGGCCGCGGCCCGGCGCGGGTTGCCCTGCCGCTCGGCGACCTTCAGCACCGACTCGTGCAGGGCGTGCAGGTCCGCGGGCGCGGCCTCGCCGGTCAGCGGCAGCGCGCGCAGCAGGGCGGCCACCAGGCGGCCCGCCGACCCGTCCAGGTCGCCCTGCCCGACCGCGTCGGCGACCGCGGCCAGCAGCTGCTCGCGCTCCCCCAGCAGCCAGCCCTCGGCGTGCGCGGCGGTGCGCAGCCGCAGCGGCCCCGGCAGCGGGTCCGGGTTGGGGCTGGCCGCCGGGTCCAGCAGCAGCCGCGCCGAGTCGACCAGCCGCACCAGCCGCTCCAGCAACCGGGCCCGGGCCAGCTCCACCTCGGACGGCCGGTCCAGCTCCCCGCGCAGCTCCACCAGCCGCCCGTACAGCCGCCCCGGGACGCGGTAGCGCTCGGTGCCGTCCGCGGCGTCCGGTTCGCGCTCCAGCAGCTCCAGCTCGGCCAGCGCCGCCAGCGAGGCCCCCGCCTCCGGGGCCGGGCAGCCCACCAGCGCCGAGGCGGTGCGCAGGTCCACCTGCTGGCCGGGCGCCAGCGTGCACAGCCGCAGCAGCCGGGCCCGGGCCGCGGGCAGCCGCCGGTACGCCAGCTCGAACGCCCCGCGCAGCGGGTCGCCCTCCACCACCGGCACCGTCTCCCGCTGCGGGTCGGTCGGCCGCGTCGGCCCCTCCACCACCACCGGCGCGGGCGGCGGGACGGCGTGCAGCCGGGCCGCCGCGTCGGTCACCGCCAGCCGGGGCTCGGTGCGCAGCCAGCCCGCGACCAGCCGCAGCGCGGCCGGACGGTGGGCGCACGCCTCGGCGAGGTCCGCGGCGCCGACCGGGTCGCAGGAGATCCGCGTCCCGCCGACCAGCTCGCCCAGCAGCTCCACCGCCGCCCGGTGGTCCATCCCGCCGAGGATGACCGGGTCGATCCCGTCGATGCCCATCAGCGGCCCCGAGGTGGTCGCCAGCAGCAGCGAGGAGCTCTTCTCCGCCAGCAGCGGCCACACCTGCCCGGCGTCCTTGACGTCGTCCAGCAGCACCAGCGCCCTGCGCTGCCCCAGCGCCTCCCGCAGCGCCTCGCACGCCGGGTCCTCCTCCGCCGCGCCCGGCAGCAGCGCCGCCCCCGGCCGCTCCCCCAGCTGGTCCAGCAGCACCCGCGCCGCCCGCCCGGCCCCCACCCGGCCGCCGTCGGGCGCCGACAGCCGCGCGTACAGCAGCCCGTCCGGGTAGTCCCCGGCCACCGACCGCGCCCAGCGCACCGCCAGCGCGGTGCGGCCCGAACCCGGCCGCCCCGCCAGCACCAGCAACCGCCCGCGCCCCTGCGCGGGCCGCCCCGCCGCGACGGTCAGCGCCGCCAGCTCCCCGCCCCGCCCCGCGAACGGCCGGGCACCCGCGGGCAGCGCGTCGAAGATCCCGGCCGCCTCGGCCACCGCCGCCGTCTTCCTCGCCACCAGCGCCACTCCCGACCCGTCGCCCAGCGCCCCGGACCCGCCCACCGGGCCCTGTCCGCGAAGCGTAGTTCGCCCACCCCGCCCCGCCGAGACGCCCCGGTATGACCAACGGCCGAATCACCTTGCCGGCCCAACCGGGATGGCGCAGACGGGGGCGCGGGGAACGGCGCGGCCAACCGATCCCCCGCAGCCGGATCGCGACGCAGGACAGTGTCTTGCACTATCCCGCGACCTCGCTGACGTGCGACTCCCGAAGCGCGCAGCCCTCTCAGTACGGCCGGGCCGGCCACTCCGCGTCCGCGGGCCGCAGCGCGTCCAGCTCCCCCCCGGCCGCGCTGAGGGCCAGGACCCCGGTGACCAGGGTCGGGTTGTGGAGGTCACCCGCCAGGATCAGCCGGACCAGTTCCTCCCGCGGCACCCAGGCCGCCTCCAGCTCCAGCTCCTCGCCGTGCGCCGCGTAGCGTTCGCCGTCCGCCTCCGACAGGTCCGTCGCCAGGAAGATCCGCACCGCCTCGTCGCTCCCGCCGGGCGAGGTGTAGAAGTCGACCAGCACGCGCCACTGCCCGGCCTTGCAGTGGGCCTCCTCGAAGAGCTCCCGCTGCGCCGCGTGCAGCGGGTTCTCGCCGGGAACGTCGAGCAGCCCCGCCGGGAGCTCCCAGAGCCGGTGCCGGACGGGGTGCCGGTACTGGCGCAGGGTCAGCACCCGGCCCTCCCCGTCGAGGGCGAGCACCGCGACCGACCCGGGGTGCAGCTGGTAGTCGCGCTGGGCCCACTTCCCGTCCGGCATCAGGACCTGCTCGCTGCGCACGCCGGTCACCTTGCCCCGGAAGGGCGTGCTCCCGTCCCGGACGTCCCACTCCTCGGCCACGTCGTGAATCCCGGCCACCGGGCACCACCCCTTCTCGTCAGATAGACACAATCTACCGGACGCCCGCCCCGCGACACGCCGAAGCGCCCGCCGGGAGGATCCCGACGGGCGTTCGGTCACTGCGTCACTGCGAAGGGGCCTCAGCCGACCTTGCGGTCGATCGCCGCCGCGACCAGGCCCGCGAACAGCGGGTGCGGGCGGGTCGGGCGGGACTTCAGCTCGGGGTGGGCCTGGGTGGCGACCAGGTAGGGGTGGACCTCGCGCGGGTACTCGACGTACTCGACCAGGTCGCCCTTCGGGGAGAGGCCGGAGAACTGCAGGCCGGTCTTCTCCAGGTCGGCGCGGTAGGCGTTGTTGACCTCGTAGCGGTGGCGGTGGCGCTCCTCGACGTACTGCTCGCCGCCGTAGACCTCGCGCACGATGGAGCCCTCGGCGAGCTTCGCCGGGTACAGGCCCAGGCGCATGGTGCCGCCCAGGTCGCCCTTGCCGTCGACGATGGCCAGCTGCTCGGCCATGGTCGAGACGACCGGGTACTTCGCGGCGGGGTCGAACTCGGTGGAGTTGGCCTCCGGCAGCCCGGCCAGGTTGCGGGCGGCCTCGATGACCACGCACTGCAGGCCCAGGCACAGGCCCAGCAGCGGCACCTTGTTCTCGCGGGCGTAGGTGATCGCGGCGACCTTGCCGTCCACGCCGCGGTCGCCGAAGCCACCGGGGATGCAGACCGCGTCCACGTCGCCGAGCTGCTCCTGCGCGCCCTCGGGGGTGACGCAGTCGTCCGAGGTGACCCACTTGATCTGCACCCGGGCGTTGTTGGCGAAGCCGCCGGCCCGCAGCGCCTCGGTGACCGAGAGGTAGGCGTCCGGCAGGTCGATGTACTTGCCGACCAGGGCGACCTTGACCTCGTGCTGCGGCTCGTGGACGCGGCGCAGCAGGTCGTCCCAGACCGTCCAGTCCACGTCGCGGAACGGCAGGTCCAGGCGGCGCACCACGTACGCGTCCAGGCCCTCGCCGTGCAGCACCTTGGGGATGTCGTAGATCGACTTGGCGTCGATCGCGGCGACCACGGCCTCCTCGTCGACGTCGCACATCAGCGAGATCTTGCGCTTGATGGCCTGCGGCACCTCGCGGTCGGCGCGCAGCACGATCGCGTCGGGCTGGATGCCGATGTTGCGCAGCGCGGCCACCGAGTGCTGGGTGGGCTTGGTCTTCAGCTCGCCGGACGGGCCGATGTACGGCAGCAGCGAGACGTGCACGAAGAAGACGTTGTCCCGGCCGACCTCGTGGCGGACCTGGCGGACGGCCTCCAGGAACGGCAGCGACTCGATGTCGCCGACGGTGCCGCCGACCTCGGTGATGACCACGTCGACGTCCTCGGTCGCCATCCGGCGGATCCGGGACTTGATCTCGTTGGTGATGTGCGGGATGACCTGGACGGTGTCGCCGAGGTACTCGCCGCGCCGCTCCTTGGCGATCACGGTGGAGTAGACCTGGCCGGTGGTGACGTTCGCCGAACCGTGCAGGTTGGTGTCGAGGAAGCGCTCGTAGTGGCCGATGTCGAGGTCGGTCTCGGCGCCGTCGTCGGTGACGAAGACCTCACCGTGCTGGAACGGGTTCATGGTGCCCGGGTCCACGTTGAGGTACGGGTCGAGCTTCTGCATCGTCACCCGCAGGCCGCGGGCCTTGAGCAGCGCGCCGAGGCTGGAGGCGGTGAGGCCCTTGCCGAGCGAAGAGGCGACACCCCCGGTGACGAAGAGGTGCTTGGTCGTCACGGCACGGCCGTTGGCCGACTTGCCGGAATGGGGCTGTGCCAAGAGGGGGCTCCCGTGGGTCGCGTGTCGGAGGGTGACGCCGGTGGAGGGGCTCCCGGCCCTCGTTCCCACCAGTTCCACGGGATACCAGCGTATCAGTGCCCCGGCGACTGCTCGCCCGCGTCCGGGTGCTCCGGCCCCGGGCGGGTCGGCCGGACGGCGCATCGGGGCTGCTCGGACGGGGGTTTCCCGGACCGGTGCCCGGCGCGCGCGGGCGGGCGCCGGGGGCGCGTGCGCACGCCCCAACCACCCGAATCGACGTATTCTGCTCAAACGTCGACATCCTCGCCCGACCCTGTGCGCACCGTCCGCCGCGGGGCCCGCACGGAACGGAGAACCATGGCCGGTCGCATCGAGGACTACGCGCTGATCGGGGACATGCAGACCGCGGCGCTGGTCAGCCGGGACGGCGCGGTCGACTGGCTGTGCCTGCCCCGGTTCGACTCCCCCGCGGTGTTCGCGGGGCTGCTGGGCACCGACGAGCACGGCTTCTGGCGGATCGGCCCGGCCACGCCGGTCGAGCCGCCGCCGCCCGCGCCCGAGCCCCGTTCGGCTCTGCTGGACACCGGGGAGCTGCGGGTCCCGCCGGTCACCGCCGCCGCGCCCGCGCTGCCCTGCGACCGGCGCCGCTACCGGGGCGACTCGCTGATCCTGGAACAGGAGTGGGACACCCAGGGCGGCACCGTCCGGGTGATCGACCTCATGCCGCCGCGCCACCTGCTCGGCACGCCCGACGTGCCGCAGATGATCCGGATCGTCGAGGGCGTGGCCGGCACCGTCCGGATGCGCTCGGCGGTGCGGATGCGCTTCAGCTACGGCCGGATCGTCCCCTGGGTGCACCGGGTCGAGCACCCCGAGGTCGGGCACCGCACCGTCGCCGTGGCCGGGCCCGACTCGGTGTGGCTGGACGGCCGGGCCGAGACCTACGGGCGCGACCTGACCACGTACGCGGACTTCACCGTCACCGCCGGCGAGCGGATCGCCTTCGGGCTGACCTGGAAGGCCTCGCACGAACCCGCCCCGGCCCCGCCGGACGCCGAGGGCGCGCTCGCCTCCACCGAGCGGTTCTGGCGCGACTGGGTCGCCCAGTGCACCTACCAGGGCCCCTACCGGGAGGCCGTGGTCCGCTCGCTGATCACCCTCAAGGCGCTCACCTACGCCCCCACCGGCGGCATCGTCGCCGCCCCCACCACCTCGCTGCCCGAGGACCTCGGCGGCGAACGCAACTGGGACTACCGCTACACCTGGCTGCGCGACGCCGCCATCACCCTCTCCTCGCTCCTGCGCACCGGCTACCGCGAGGAGGCCCGCGCCTGGCGCGAGTGGCTGCTGCGCGCGGTGGCCGGCGACCCGGAGAACCTGCAGATCATGTACGGCATCGCCGGGGAGCGCGAACTCACCGAGTCCGAACTCGACTGGCTGCCCGGCTACGAGGACTCCCGCCCGGTCCGGATCGGCAACGGCGCCGCCGGGCAGCTCCAGCTCGACGTCTACGGCGAGGTCGTCGAAGCACTCCACCTCGCCACCATGTCCGGCCTGTCCCGGCACGACCACGCCCACCAGCTGCAACTGCGCCTGATCGAGTACCTGGAGGACCACTGGCGCAACCCCGACGAGGGCATCTGGGAGGTCCGCGGACCGCGCCGGCACTTCGTCCACTCCAAGGTGATGGCCTGGGTCGCCGTCGACCGCACCCTCAAGCTGCTGGCCCAGAGCGAGGACCCGCCGACCGACCTGGTCGAGCGCTGGACGAAGCTGCGCGCCGAGATCCACGCCGACGTGTGCGCCCGCGGCTACGACCCGCAGCGCAACACCTTCACCCAGTACTACGGCGGCCAGGAACTCGACGCCTCGCTGCTGCTGATCCCCCAGGTCGGCTTCCTGCCGCCGGACGACAAGCGGGTCATCGGCACCATCGAGGCGATCCAGCGCGAACTCGCCACCGAGGACGGCTTCGTGCTGCGCTACCCGACGCACGACGAGGACGGCAACAACGTCGACGGCCTCTCCGGGCACGAGGGCGCGTTCCTGGCCTGCTCGTTCTGGCTGGCCGACGACCTGGCGATGATCGGCCGGGTCGGCGAGGCCCGCGAGCTGTTCGAACGGCTGCTGGCGCTCCGCAACGACCTGGGCCTGCTCGCCGAGGAGTGGGACCCGCGGGCCCGCCGCCAGGTCGGCAACTTCCCGCAGGCCTTCAGCCACGTCCCCCTCATCGACACCGCGCTGCGGCTGACCGCGGCGGGCGGCCTCAACCTCTCCTAGGGTTCCGGCTCTCCCGGGGGCTCAGCCCCGGCGCTGCACCAGTTCGTCGTAGATGGACAGCACCTGGGCGACGGTCGCCGCCTCGTCCGGCCAGGTGCGGGCCTGGGCCCGGCCCGCCGCGGCGAGCTCGGCCCGCCGGGCCGGGTCGGCGAGCAGTTCGCGGACGGCGCCGCCCAGCGCCCGCGGATCGGCGAAGGGCACCAGCACGGCGGCGTCGCCGACCAGTTCGGGCACGCCGCCCACCGCGGTGGCCACCACCGGGACGCCGGCCCGCATCGCCTCCTGGGCGACCAGCGAGCGGGCCTCCCAGCGGGAGGAGAGCACCACCAGGTCGGCGGCGGCCAGCAGGTCCGGGATGTCGGAGCGGTAGCCGAGGAGTTCGACGGGCAACCGCTCGGCGGCGATCCGCTCGCGCAGGCCCTGCCGCTCGGGGCCGTCCCCGGCCAGCAGGACGCGCGGGGCGGGGGCGCCGGGCGCGGCGAAGTGCCCGGCGGCGTCGAGCAGCAGCCCGAAGCACTTCTGCGGGACGAGCCGGCCGATCGCCAGCACCACCGGGCGGCCGTCGTCGCCGCCGGGCAGCGCCTTGCGGGCGGCCTCCCGGTCCAGGGTGCCGGGCGGCATCGGCGGGGCGGCGACCGGGCCGAGGCGGGCGTCGGTGGCGCCGAGCTCGCGGGCCCGGGCGACCAGGTCGGAGGAGGCGCCGAGGAGCAGGTCGGCGGCCCGCACCACCCGGCGCTCCATCAGGCGCTGCAGGCGGCGGTCGAGCCCGGTGGTGAGCAGCGCGTGGTGCGAGGTGACCACCAGCGGCGTCTCGGGGCGGATGCCGGGGAAGCGGCCCGCGGTGCGCAGCGCCAGGTCGGACAGCAGCCCGGCCCGCAGGCCGTGGGCGTGCACGACGTCGGCGCCGGTGAAGGCGCGGCGCAGTTCGCCGATCGCGGTGGCGTCGCTGCGGGCGCCGGAGGTCGGGGTGATGTCGACGGTGTGCAGGCGGGCCCCGGCCGCCGAGAACCCGAACAGCCGGTCGGTGCCCTCGGGCGCGCAGACCGTGACCGAGACGCCGTGCGCGACCAGGCCCCTGGTCAGGGAGCGCACGTGGGCGCCGATGCCGCCGGTCGCGGCGGCCAGGACCAGCACCACGTGCAACTGGGGGGCCGCGGCGGCCCGGGCGGCGGAATGGTCCACGTCTGTATCTCGCTCCGACTCGTTGTCAGCTGGTGTCCGCTCGCCACGATGCCAGGTCGGTCCGCCTCTTGGACAGTCGGCACCGTCGCGGGCGCGTCGCCCGCGACGGTGCCGACCCGTCCGGCGGGTCAGCGGGCCCGGGCGGTGCGGGCGGCTTCCAGCAGCTCCTCGGCGTGGGCCCGGCCGAGCTCGGAGTCCTCCAACCCGGCGAGCATCCGCGACAGTTCGCGCACCCGCTGCTCGTCGTCGAGGGTCTTGACGCCGCTGCGGGTGACGGTGCCGTCGTTGGTCTTCTCCACCACCAGGTGCCGGTCCGCGAACGCGGCGACCTGCGGGAGGTGGGTGACCACCACCACCTGGGCGCTGCGGGCGAGTTTGGCCAGGCGGCGGCCGATCTCGACCGCGGCCTTGCCGCCGACGCCCGCGTCGACCTCGTCGAACAGGTAGGTGGGGACGGGGTCGGCGCCCGCGAACACCACCTCGACGGCCAGCATGACGCGCGACAGTTCGCCGCCGGAGGCGCCCTTGGCGATCGGGCGGGGCTGGGCGCCGGGGTGCGGGGCCAGCAGCACCTCGACCTCGTCGACGCCGTGCGGGCCGTAGGCGACGCTGCGGCCCTCCAGTTCGATGCCCGCCAGGTCGTCGACCTGGCTGATCGCGAAGGTCACCCGGGCGTGCGGCATGGCGAGTTCGGCGAGCTCGTCGGAGACCGCGGCGGCGAACTTGTCGGCGGCGGCGTGCCTGGCCTGCGAGACCTCGGCCGCCAGGTCGGCCAGTTGGGCGCGCAACTCGGTCTCCCGGGCGCCGAGTTCGTCGATCCGCTCGTCGTCGCCGTCGAGCTCCAGCAGCCGCACCGAGCCGGCCTCGGCCCAGGCGATCACCTCGGCGAGGGTGCCCTCGCTGCCCCCGTACTTGCGCACCAGGTGGGCCAGCACGGCCCGGCGGTCCTCGACGGCGGCCAGCCGGACCGGGTCGGCGTCCAGGTCGTCGGCGTACCCGGCGAGGTCCCCGGCGACGTCGGCGAGCAGGTAGCCGCACTCGCCGAGCCGGTCGGCGAGGGCCGCCAGGCGCTCGTCGTGGTGGCGGACGGCGTCGACGGCGCGGCGGGCCTGGGCGAGCAGGGTGCCCGCGTCGACGGCCTCCGGGTCGGCCGGGTCGCCCGCGAGGGCGGCGTGCGCGAGCGTGGCGGCGGAGGAGAGCGCGTCGGCGTGGCCGAGCCGCTCGGCCTCGACGGCCAGCTCGGCGTCCTCCCCGGCGACCGGCTCGGCGGCGGCGATCTCCTCCAGGCCGAAGCGCAGCAGGTCCGCTTCCTGGGCGCGCTCGCGGGCCCGGGTGGTCAGCTCCTCCAACGTCGCGGAGACCTCGCGCAGCTGCCGGTACACCTCGCGGTAGCGGGCCAGCGGCTCGGCGACGGCCTCGCCCGCGTACCGGTCCAGCGCGGCGCGCTGCCGGGAGGGGCGCAGCAGGCGCTGCTGGTCGGTCTGGCCGTGCACGGCGATCAGGTCCTCGCCGAGCTCGGCGAGCAGCCCGACCGGCACCGACCGGCCGCCGACGTGCGCCCGGGAGCGACCCTCGGCGGAGACGGTGCGGCTGACCAGCAGCTCGCCGTCGTCCAGCTCCGCACCCGCCTCCAGCGCCCGCGCGACCACCGGCGAGTTCGGGTCGAGCGTCAACCTCCCCTCCACCACGGCCCGTTCGGAGCCGTTGCGCACCAGCGCCGGGTCGGCCCGGCCGCCGAGCAGCAGGCCCAGGCTGGTCACCACCATGGTCTTGCCCGCGCCGGTCTCGCCGGTGACGGCGGTGAAGCCGGGGGCCAGTTCGACCACCGCATCGTCGATGACACCCAGATCCCGTATCCGCATCTCGTCCAACACGGAGACGACCTTACGAGGTTCCACCGTCGCTTTGCGACGACCGCCCCCGTTTCCCACCTGAGTGGCGGCCCCGCCCCCGGTTCCGGGTCAGTGCCGGGCCGCTCCGCCGGGCACGGTCAGCCGCGGCAGGAGGAACTGCACCAGCGGGCCGATGGCCAGCGCGTACGCGATCGTCCCGAGGCCGAAGGTGCCGCCGAGGGCGATGCCGGCGGTCAGGACGGTCAACTCGATGCAGGTGCGGATCAGCCGCACGGAGCGGCCGGTGCGCCGGTGCAGGCCGGTCATCAGGCCGTCGCGGGGGCCGGGGCCGAGCCGGGCGCCGATGTACAGGCCGGTGGCGAGGGCGTTGAGCAGGATGCCCGCGGCCAGCAGCGGGACGCGGACGGCGAGGGCGTGCAGGTGCGGGACGACGGAGAGGGTGGCGTCCATGGCGACGCCGAGGACGAGCACGTTGCCGACCGTGCCGACGCCGGGCCTCTGCCGCAGCGGGATCCACAGCAGCAGCACCAGCGCGCCCACCAGCGTCACCCAGGCGCCGACGCTGAGGTGGGCGTGCCGGGCCAGGCCCTGGTGGAGGACGTCCCACGGGTTGCCGCCGAGCGAGGAGCGCAGCACCAGGCCCATCGAGACGCCGTACAGCACCAGGCCGACGGCGAGCTGGGAGAGGCGGCGGGGCAGTCGGCGGGGCGCGTCGGCGACGGGGGCCGTGCGGGTCGGGAGCGGGGACGGGGACAGGCTGACCGCCATCGGGTGGACCTCTTCTCGTGTGGTGCTTGCCGTTCTCCGGCACTGCACGCCACTATGGGCAGTCCAAAACGCGGCCCGAAAGGGCCAATCCGAACCAGGTGGACCGATTCGCGATGTCCGAGTGGCACAGCACCCTCACCCCGCACGCCCTCGCCCGCCAACTGCCCGCCACCGACGGTCGCCGCCCCGCCTACCGCGCCCTGGCCGCCCAGCTCTCCCGGCTGGTCGCCGACGGCCGCCTCCCGGTCGGCACCCGACTGCCCGCCGAACGCGAGCTCGCCGCCGAGCTCCACCTCTCCCGCACCACCGTCGCCGCCGCGTACGAGGCCCTGCGCGCCGACGGCTACCTGCGCTCGCGGCGCGGCGCGGGCTCCTGGACGGCCCTGCCCGAGGGCACCGCGCCGCCCGCCGACGCGCTGCACCCCGTCTCCCCCGAGCAGGGCGCCGTCCTCGACCTCGGCCTGGCCGCGCCCACCGCCCCCGCCCAGCTCGCCGAGGCCGCCGCGCACGCCGTCGCCCAGCTGCCCGCGTACACCGGCGGGCACGGCAACTACCCGACCGGGCTGCCGGTGCTGCGCGAGGCCGTCGCCCGCCGCTACACCGAGCGCGGCCTGCCCACCGGCCCCGAACAGGTGCTGGTCACCACCGGGGCGATGAGCGCCCTGCACCTGGCCCACCAGGCGCTGCTCTCGCGCGGCGACCGGGTCGCCGTCGAGGCCCCCAGCTACGCCAACACGCTGCGCGCCCTGGACCGCGCCGGGGCCCGCCTGGTGCCCGTCCCGCTGCACGACGGCGACGGGGGCGGGCCCACCGGCTGGGACCTCGCCCAGTGGCAGCGGGTGCTGCGCGGCGCCGCGCCCCGGCTGGCCTCCGTCATCCCCGACTTCCAGAACCCCACCGGCGCGCTGGTCGACGAGGAGCAGCGCCGCGCCCTGCTCGCCCACGCCCGGGCCGCGGGCACCACCGTGATCGCCGACGAGACCTGCGCCGAACTCGGCTGGGGCGTCGCGGAACGCGACCTGCCCCGGCCGCTGGCCGCGCTCGACCGGGACGCCCAGGTGATCACCGTCGGCTCGGCCGGCAAGATCCTCTGGCCCGGCCTGCGGATCGGCTGGCTGCGCGCCCAGCCCTCGCTGGTGCGCAAGCTGGCCGCCGACCGGGCGCTGTACGACCTCGGCACGCCCGTCCTCGACCAGCTAATCGCGGCCCGGCTGCTGACCGACCACCTGCCCGCGATCCGGGCCGAACGGCACGCGGCGCTGCGGGCCACCGCCGAGGCGTTCGCCCGCGAGCTGCCCCGGCACTTCCCCCGCTGGCGGTCCACCACGCCGCCCGGCGGCCTCGCGCTGTGGGCCGCCACCCCCGGCCTGCCCACCACCGCGCTGGCCCGGGCCGGGGAGCGCACCGGCGTCCGGATCGCCTCCGGCGCCCGGTTCGGCGTCGACGGCGCCTTCGAGGAGCACCTGCGGCTGCCGCTCACCCTGCCCGCCGCGCACGTCCCCGACGCGCTGCGGCGGATCGCCGGGGCCGCCGCCCTGGCCCGCACCGAACGCCTCTCGGGCGACGACCCGGCCCCCGCCGCGCTCTGACCGGCCGCTCCTACCGCGTCAGTGCGCCGAGCGCCCGCGCCAACCCGTCACCGGCAGCGCGAACTTGGCGACCAGCCGGTCCGTGAACGGGGCCCGGTGCAGCCGGGCCAGCCGCACCGGGGTCTTGCCGCGGCGCACCTCCACCCGCGCCCCGGCCGGGAGCTCGACCGAGCGGCGGCCGTCGCACCACAGCACCCCGTGCGGGGTCTTCGGCTGCACCTCCACCGCCAGCACCGAGTCCGGCGAGGTCACCAGCGGGCGGGCGAACAGCGCGTGCGCACTGATCGGCACCATCAGCAGCGCCTCCACCTCCGGCCACACCACCGGCCCGCCCCCGGAGAACGCGTACGCCGTGGAGCCCGTCGGCGTGGACAGCACCACCCCGTCGCAGCCGAAGTTCGACACCGGACGGCCGTCCACCTCGGTGACCACCTCCAGCATCCGCTCCCGGGAGGCCTTCTCCACCGAGGCCTCGTTCAGCGCCCAGTCCTCGTGCAGCACGTCACCGTTGGTGCGCACCAGCACGTCGATGGTCATCCGCTCCTCGACCTCGTAGTCGGCGGCCACCACCCGGTCGACCACCGTCGCCAGGTCGTCGCGCTCCGCCTCGGCGAGGAAACCCACCCGGCCCAGGTTGATCCCGAGCATCGGCAGCCCCGACTCGCGGGCCAGCTCGGCGCCGCGCAGCAGCGTGCCGTCCCCGCCCGCGACCAGGATCAGCTCGCAGCCGTCCGCCGCGCCGTGCCCGCCGGGCACCAGCTCCACCCCGTCCGGCAGGTCCAGGCCCACCGCCTCGGCCTCCAGCAGCCGGATCCGGATCCCCGCCCGCAGCAGGCCGTCCACCAGGCCCTCGACGCTGCGCAGCGCAGCGTCCCGGCCGGTGTGCGCGATCAGGAAGACCGTTCGACGATCGCTCATTCCCCGCTGCCCTCTCCCTACGCCCGCCGGGCCACCGCGACCCGGCCACGACCTGCCAGTCTGCGCAACGCCCGGACGCCTGCCAAGTACCCTACTTGGGGCCCTCGGCCACGGCCCGGTCCGCCGCCGCCGGATCCAGCGGTTCCGCGTCCCGGCGCAGCCACAGGAAGTACTCCACGTTCCCCGACGGCCCCGGCAGCGGCGACGCCGTCACCGCCCGCACCCCCAGGCCCACCGCCCAGGCCTGCCCCGCGACCTGCCGGATCGTCTCCGCCCGCAGCTCCGGCGAGCGCACCACCCCGCCCGAACCCAGCCGCTCCTTGCCGATCTCGAACTGCGGCTTCACCATCAGCACCAGGTCCGCGTCCGGCGCCGCGCAGCCCGCCAGCGCGGGCAGCACCAGGCCCAGCGAGATGAACGACAGGTCGCCCACCACCAGGTCGACCGGCTCCCCGCCGATCAGCTCCGGCGTCAGCTCCCGCACGTTGGTGCGGTCCATCACCGTCACCCGCTCGTCGCTCTGCAACGACCAGGCCAACTGCCCGTAGCCGACGTCCACCGCCAGCACGTGCGCCGCCCCGGCGCGCAGCAGCACGTCGGTGAACCCGCCGGTCGACGCGCCCGCGTCCAGCGCCCGGCGGCCCTCCACCACCAGGCCCTGCGGCACGAACGCCGCGAACGCGCCCGCCAGCTTGTGCCCGCCGCGCGACACGTACTCCGGGTCCGCGTCGTCCTTGGCGACCACCACCGCCGCCGCGGTCTCCACCTGCGTCGCGGGCTTCGTCGCCACCGCCCCGCCCACCGTCACCCGGCCCGCCGCGATCAACTCGCTCGCGTGCTCCCGCGAACGGGCCAACTTGCGGCGCACCAGCTCCGCGTCCAGACGGCGTCGTGCCACTGCCACTGCTACGTCAGCTCCCACATCGGACGGACCTCACCCGCGGTCCAACGCCGCGAGCGTCGCGGCGAGCCGCGCATGGACATCTTCGTACACCTCGACGCACCGCTCCGCCCCTACCCCGTCCGCCTCCCCCAGCCGGTCCAGCGCCCCGTCCACCTCGGCCACGCCCGTACGGACGACCCCCTCGGCCCCCTCACTCACCGCCACCACCCGCCCCGGGCTCCGCCGCGCCCTCCGCGGTCGCCTTGCGCGCGGTCGCCTTCCTCGCGGTCGCCTTCCTCGCGGTCGCCTTCTTCGCGGCCGACTTCTTGGCGGGCAGCGGCGCGCTCGGGAACGCCTCGGCCGGGGCCGACGGCTGCACGGGGAGCTCCTCCCCGGCCGCCTTCTTCTCAGCCACCTTCTTCGCCACCGCCCGCGGCGAGGGCGCCGCCGCCCCGGCAACGGACTTCCGCGGCACCGAACGCTTCGCCGTCGCCTTCTTCGCGGGCGCCTTCTTGGCGGGCAGCGGCGCGCTGGGGGACGCCCCGGCCGGAGCCGACGACTGCACGGGGAGCTCCTCCCCGGCCGCCTTCTTCTCAGCCACCTTCTTCGCCACCGCCCGCGGCGAGGGCGCCGCCGCCCCGGCAACGGACTTCCGCGGCACCGAACGCTTCGCCGTCGCCTGCTTGGCCGCCGCGCCCTTGCGGGCCGCCGCCTTGCGGGCCGGGGCCCGTCGCGGGCCCGCGGGCGCACCGTCCGCCGCGCTCTCGCCGTCCGCCGCCGGGGCCTGTCGCGCTGCGGCCTTCTGCACGTCCGACGCCGAACCGGCCGCCTGCTTGCGGGCCGCCGTCCTGCGGGCCGTCGCCGCCTTCCGCCCCCGGGCCGCCGAGGCGTCCTCCGGCCGCAGGAGGCTCTCCGGCTCCACCAAGCCCTCCGCCAGGCCCTCCTCCGGGCTGTCCGGTTCCGCGTCCCAGCCCGCGTCGAACAGGCCCTGGGCCCGGGCCGCCGGACGCACCACGGGGCGCTCCTCCGGCTCCTCCTCGGGCTCCTCGGCGAGGACCGGCTCCTCGACCTCCCGGAGCTTCGACTCCAGGAAGCTCAGGACGACGCCGACCTTCACCACCTGGTCGCCGACCTTCTCGAACACCCGCTCCACCTCGCCCCGGGCCACCCCGGCCACCAGGTCGACCCCGGCCCGTCCGGCCGTCACCACCTCCCCGGCGAGGACGCGCAACTGCTCGACGCCGGGCGGCAGTTCACCGCCCTGCTGGATCAGCCCCCCGGCCGTGTCCAGCACCCGGCGGCCCGCCTCCTCGGCGATCTCCGCCGCCGCCACCAGCACGCCCCGCACGCCCCGCACCGCGTCCTGCAGCATCCGTCTGCCTCCTCTGCGACCGGCGCTCCGACCGGTCGTCCGCACGGCTTCCCGCACCGACGCTACCCGTTCCCGGCCGCCACCGTACGGTGCTGCGCTAGCGTGGAGCGTCGAACGACCACCGACGGGAGCAAGCCGCACACATGGCCACCACCGAGGAGTGCCGCACCGCGCTGGAACAGCTCAGCCGCAACCTCGCGGCCGCGGGCGGCGACGTCCGCAAGGCGGCCGCCCTCGACCGCTCCCTCAGCTGCCACCTCACCGACCTCGACCTGACCTTCACCGGCCGCCTCACCGACGGGCGGCTCACCGGCATCACCGACGCCCCCGGCCCGCCCGCCGCCAAGGCCGACATCAGGCTCACCACCACCGGCGACGACCTGGTCGCCCTGGTCGACGGCCGACTCGCCTTCCCCACCGCCTGGGCCACCGGCCGCCTCAAGCTCGACGCGAGCTTCCGCGACCTGCTGCGCCTGCGCACCCTGCTCTGAGCCCCTCGCCCGGCCGGGTTGGCAGCCGCGTGCAGGCAGCCGAACGCCCCCGGCCCGGACGCGCCCAGGCAGCCGAACGCCCCCGGCCCGGACGCGCCCAGGCAGCGCCGACCGTCCGTCCGCGTCCAGGCGAAGAGCCGGGCGCCGCTCAGCAGACCGGCCTGGTGCACCGAATCCGGCGGCACCGGCCGACCCGCCAACTCCCCCGCCATCAGCCGCACGGCATCGTCCGCCGAGAGCGACGAAGCCCCCGCACCGCATTCGAGTCGCTCCGGGGGTTACCCGCCCCGCCCCGCCCCACCCGTCAACCGACCGCTGGCCCTCAGCCCGCCGCGGGCAGCCCCGCCAGCGCCTTCGCCGAGTCCGCGGCGCCGTCGTGCGCGTCCGCCCACGTCCAGGCCGCCGCGCACAGCGCCCGCAGCGCGTCGATCCGGGTGCCCGCGCCGTCCAGCGCCAGCACACCGCCGTCCGCGGCCGCCGTCCAGCCGCCGCAGCCGAACCGGCCGCCGCCCAGCGCCGCCACCTCGGGCTGCGCCTCCAGCAGGCCCCGCAGGTCCTCCGCCAGGTACGTCGGGCGGTGCTCCGGCGCGGCGGCCAGTACCTGCTCGGGCGTGGCGATGCCGGTGAACACCAGCAGCGAGTCCACCCCGCCGTTGAACGCGCCCTCGATGTCGGTGTCCAGCCGGTCCCCGACCACCAGCGGACGCTTCGCGCCCGTCCGCAGCACCGTCTCCCGGTGCATCGGCGGCAGCGGCTTGCCCGCCACCTCCGGCACCACGCCGGTCGCCGCCTGCACCGCCGCCACCAGCGTCCCGTTGCCCGGCGCGACGCCGCGCGCCGTCGGGATCGACAGGTCGGTGTTCGACGCCACCCACGGCAGCCCCCGGCCCACCGCGTACGCGGCCTCCGCCAGGTCCGTCCAGCCCACCGACGGGTCGTAGCCCTGGGCCACCGCCGCCGGGTCGTCCTCCAGCGAGCGCACCGGCACCAGCCCGCGCTCCTCCAGCGCCTCCACCAACCCCGCCCCGCCGACCACCAGCACCCGCGACCCGGCCGGCACCTTCTCCGCCACCAGCCGCGCCGCCGCCTGCGCCGAGTTGATCACGTCCGCGGGCTCGGCGGGCACGCCCAGCTCCGTCAGGTGCTCCGCCACCACCCGCGGCGGCCGCGACGCGTTGTTCGTGACGTACGCCAGCCGCATCCCGGCCGCCCGCGCCCGCTCCAGCGACTCCACCGCGTGGACGATCGCGTGCGGCCCGGCGTACACCACCCCGTCCAGGTCCAGCAGCGCCGTGTCGTACGCCTCCGTCAGCGCCACCGCACTGGCCCCCGGCACCTTCCGCACCGCCGCGGCGTTCTCCGTCATCGCTGCTCCACCCTCGTCACCTCGAAGTCTCGAAGTCCCCGGCCCGGGTCACCCCGCACCGCACGGACACCGCCACCCTATGGCGCCGGGTCCTCCGGCGGCGCCAGGTACCCGGGCGCCCCCGGCAGCAGCGGGCCGTACGCCCCCGCCCGGGCCGCCAGCGTCGCCCTGGTCTGCCGCAGCGCCGCCTGGTAGTGCCGGTTGCCCGGCTGCATCGCCACCGCCAGCGCCAGGTGCTCCGCCGAGGTCTCGAAGTCGCCCAGCCGGGCCGCCGACACCCCCCACCCGAACTGCGCGTAGTCGTCCGACGGGTCGGCCTCCGCCACCGCCCGGAAGCTCTCCAGCGCCTGCCCGTACTGCCCCGCGTCGAACTGCGCCCGCGCCAGCGCCTCCCGGATCGAGCCCGACCCCGGCTCCGCCTCCGCGGCCCGCGCCAGCAGCTGCACCGCCGCCGCCGGGTGCTTCTCCTCCAGCAGCCGCACCCCGCGCCGGTACCAGTCGTACACACCGCCGCCCGGCGCCCCGCCGCCCCCGGTCCCGCCCGCACCGCCGCCCTCGTACGCCCGGTCGCCCATCGCCGCTACCCCGCTTCCCTGCTCGCCCCGCCCGGCGCCCCTGGCCCGGCCGTCCGTCCTCGTCGCGATCTCCCAACAAGGACTACCCGGCTAACATGCCCAGAATGAGCGCCCCTCGTGCCGAAACCGGCAACGAGCCCTCGGGCGGCCCCGGAGACCCCGGGCACGTCGCCACCGCAGGGCTCTCCCTGTCCCCGTTCCGCGGCCTGCGCTACGACCCGCACCGGGTCGGCGACCTGGCCGCGGTCACCTCCCCGCCGTACGACGTGGTCGACCCCGGGCGGCGCCTGGACCTGGAGACCGCGGACCCGCACAACATCGTCCGGCTGATCCTCCCCCGCCCCGAACCCGAGGACGCCGGCGACCGCCCCGACCGCGACACCCGCTACCGGCACGCCGCCCGCCTGCTCCGCGACTGGCGCCAGCAGGGCGTCCTGGCCGCCGACCCGCGCCCCGCCCTGTACGTCTACGAGCAGCGCACCCCCTCCGGCACCCTCCAGCGCGGCCTGATCGGCGCCCTCGCCGTCAGCGGCCCCGAAGCGGGCGTCGTCCTCCCGCACGAGGACGTCATGCCCAAGCCCGTCGCGGACCGGGTCGGCCTGATGCGCACCACCCGGGCCAACCTCGAACCGCTGCTGCTCACCTACCGCGGCCAAGGCCCCGCCGCCGAAGTCATCGAACGCGCCGCCGCCACCGACCCGCTGCTCGCCACCACCACCAGCGACGGCACCCACCACCGCCTGTGGGCCCTCACCGACCCCGCCGACCTGGCCACCGTCACCCGTGACCTCGCCACCTGCCGCGCCCTGATCGCCGACGGCCACCACCGCTGGGAGATGTACCTGCGGCTGCAGCGCGAGCACCGCCACCTGCCCCGCAGCCCCTGGGACCGCGGCCTGGTCCTGCTCGTCGACACCGACCGCTACCCGCTGCGGGTCCGCGCCATCCACCGCGTCCTGCAGCGCCTCCCGCCGGCCGCCGCGCTCGCCGCCCTCGACCCCGCCGCCTGGCGGGTCACCGAGCTGCCCGGCGCCCTCCCCGACGCCCTGCACGCCCTCGCCGAGGCCCACCGCGCCCCCGGCAACTCCTTCGTCCTCACCGCCGGGGACGGCCGCTTCCACCTCCTCACCGGCCCCGACGAGGCCACCCTCGCCGCCGCCGTCCGCACCGACCGTCCCGAGGAGTGGCGCCGCCTGGACGCCACCGTCCTGCACTCCGTCCTGCTCGACCGCACCTGGCACGTCCCCGACAGCCCCGAGCACATCGGCTACCTGCACTCCGCCGAGGCCGCCGTCCGCGAAGCCGCCCGCACCGGCGGCACCGCCGTCCTGCTCCACCCCGTCGAGGAGCGCGTCGTGCGCCGCCTCGCCGAACAGGGCGTCACCATGCCCCGCAAGTCCACCTCCTTCGGCCCGAAACCGGCCACCGGACTGGTCCTGCGCTCCCTCGAACTCGGCTGAACCACCCGCCGACCCACGAAAGAAGGCCCCCGCTCCTACCCGGAACGGGGGCCTTCCTCAGCTACTCGTCAGACCTGCTCGTCAGACCTGTTCGTCAGCCCTGCTTCGGCTGCTCCTCGAACGAGTCCTCGTCGTAGTCCTCGTCGATCTCGAGGTCGTCCTCGTCGTAGAACTCCTCGACGTCCTCCTCGTCCTCGAAGATCATCCGGTCGTCGCCGACGTCGTCCTTGTCGATCTGACGGCGCACGGGCTCCACGGCCTCCGCGCCCCCGTCCCCGTCCCCGTCCTCGGACTCCTCGTCCAGCGCGTCGGTGAACTCCACGCCGTCGATCTCCGCCAGCCGCTCGGCCGCGTTGGTCGACCCGTCCGTGTCCGCCTCCACGGCCTTCACGAACCACTCCCGGGCCTCGTCCGCCCGACCCGCCGCGATCAGCGCGTCGGCGTACGCGTAGCGCAGCCGCGCCGTCCACGGGTGGATCGCCGAGGACGCCAGCTCCGGGCTCTGCAGCGTCACCACGGCCGCGTCGAACTGCTCCAGGTCCGCCCGGGCACCGGCCGCGACCAGCCGCATCTCGACCTGACCGGCCTTGTCCAGCTGCTTCACCTCGGGCTCACCGGCCATCGCCAGCGCCCGCTCCGGCCGGCCCAGACCGCGCTCGCAGTCCGCCATCACCGGCCACAGGTCGACCCGCCCGGTCATCCGCTTCGCCGCCCGGAACTCGGTCAGCGCCTCCGCGTACCGCTGCGTCATGTACGAGGCGAACCCGGCCGCCTCGCGCACGCTCGCCACTCGCGAGGCCAGCCGCAGCGCGACCCGCGAGTAGTTGTAGGCCTCCTCCGGCTCGCTGTCGAGCAGCCGCGCCACCATCACCAGGTTGCGCGCCACGTCGTCCGCCAGCGTCTTCGGCAGGCTCTTCAGGTCCTGCTTGACGTCCGCGTCGATCTCGAACCCGGTCACGTCGTCCGGGATCGGCAGCCGCTTCACCGGCTCCTGCCGCCGCTCGTCGTACCCACCACGGTCCCGGTCGTACCCGCCCCCGCGCGGCCGGTCGTCCCGCCCACCACGGAAGCCACCACGGTCGTCCCGCCCGCCACGGAACCCACCCCGGTCGTCCCGCCCACCACGGAAGCCCCCGCCCTGCGGACGGTCGTCGCGGCGCTCGAAGCCACCACTGCGCTGCGGACGGTCGTCCCGCCCACGGAAGCCCTGCGGGCGGTCGTCGCGGTCCCGACCGTACGACGGCCGGTCCTCGCGCGGACGGAAGCCGCCACGGTCCCCACCCTGCGGACGGTCGTCACGGCGCTCGTACCCGCCACTGCGCTGCGGACGGTCGTAGCCGCCCCGCTCGTCGCGGTCCCGACCGTAGGACGGCCGGTCCTCACGCGGACGGAACCCACCGCCCTGCGGACGGTCATCCCGCCGCTCGAAGCCGCCACTGCGCTGCGGACGGTCGTCCCGGCCACGGAAGCCGCCACGGTCCCCGCCCTGCGGACGGTCGTCCCGCCGCTCGAAGCCACCACTGCGCTGCGGACGGTCATCGCGGCGCTCGTACCCGCCACTGCGCTGCGGACGGTCGTAGCCGCCCTGCGAACGCTCGTCGCGGTCCCGACCGTAGGACGGCCGGTCCTCACGCGGACGGAACCCACCGCCCTGCGGACGGTCATCCCGACGCTCGAAGCCACCACTGCGCTGCGGACGGTCATCCCGACGCTCGTACCCGCCACTGCGCTGCGGACGGTCGTCGCGGCCACGGAAGCCGCCACGGTCCCCACCCTGCGGACGGTCGTCGCGACGCTCGAAGCCACCACTGCGCTGCGGACGGTCATCGAACGACCGCTCCTCGCGCGGACGGTAGCCGCCACCCTGCGGACGGTCGTCCCGCCCACGGTAGCCACCGCCGCCGCCCTGCGGACGGTCGTCACGGCCGCGGTAGCCACCGCCGCTGCTCTGCGGACGGTCGTCACGGCCACGGAAGCCGCCACGGTCCCCACCCTGAGGACGGTCGTCACGGCCGCGGTAACCACCACCGCCACCACCACCGTACGAAGGCCGGTCGTCGCGCGAACGGTAGCCACCGCCACCGCCACTGCCGCCCTGCGGACGGTCGTCACGGCCGCGGTAACCACCGCCGCCGCCACCACCGTACGAAGGCCGGTCGTCGCGCGAACGGAACCCTCCACGGTCACCACCGCGGTCACCGCGGTCGTCACGACCCCGGTAGCCGCCGCCTTCGCCACGGTCGTCACGACGCGGGCCGCGGTCGTTCGACCAGCCCCCGCGCGACCTGGGCTCGTACCCCCGGCCGCCGTCGTTACGGCGCTCGGGACGGTCCTGGGGCGGGTTCGACATGCTGGTGACTCCTTCTGCTTCTGCACACTGCGAGTTCGAGAGGCGCCACTGCCGTTCCACCGACACCAGCGCGCGAGATCCGGACGCCTCCGCCCCCATCGGGGTCCGGAACGTCCGCCTTGTCCATGTCCATTGTCCGGCATGCGGCAGAACACCGCGTCCGGGTGTCCGACCGCGCCGTCCGCCGGCCGTAGCGTGTCCGCCTGATGCTCAACAAAAAAGGCCGAGGCCCCAGCGAATCGCTGGGGCCTCGGCCTATTGAAGAATTGTTCGGCGGCGTCCTACTCTCCCACAGGGTCCCCCCTGCAGTACCATCGGCGCTATGAGGCTTAGCTTCCGGGTTCGGAATGTAACCGGGCGTTTCCCTCATGCTATGACCACCGAAACCCTATCGGGTATTCAGCGAACACACTTTTCAGTTGAAAGTGGTGTTACTTGTTCGCCGGCGATAGCTGTTCGCTACCCGGGAACCACACAGTGAACGCGAGCGTCTGAGGACAAGCCCTCGGCCTATTAGTACCGGTCAACTCCACCCCTCACAGGGCTTCCATATCCGGCCTATCAACCCAGTCGTCT
>NZ_JBIAVO010000028.1:86094-107412 GCF_042894345.1 Kitasatospora sp. NPDC001540 | reverse complement strand
CAGTTGCACTCGCGTCATACAACACGATCTACCGGACCAGGGCCTACCACCAGGGCAGAACCCGCAAATTGATCACAACCAGATACGCGCCCTAGTGCCCCCTTGGTGCCGTGCGAGCGGGCCCCTCCTGCCCGGTGGCGGGCAAGGAGGGCGCGTGCCGGGCGTCGCGACGGGCGAAGGCTGCCTGACGCGGCACTAGTGCGGCTCCGCGCAAGTTCGTTGAGGGGTGTTGATCAGGCGGTCTCGAGCGGGGTGCCCTCGTAGGTTCACCGGTAGGGCTTGGCGGTCTCGTTGACCAGCGCACGACAGGGGCGCGCACAAGGGGTGAGCGCCGGGGCCAGCTCCGTGGCGGTCGGCAGAACCGCCGCCACAGCCATGGGAGGTGACCGTTTCCAGCGGAGCCCGGAAGATCCCGAGCAGGACCATCCGGTACACGGCTGATACACGATTGCGCGCCGGCGGAAGCGGCGCTACGACCAGGTCGAAGCGCTGGTCACAGAGCCTGTAGGCACCCGGTGACCAGCGGCACCGGAGTCCTTTGTCCCTCTGGCTCCGGGAGGCAGCCGTCGTGTCAGTCCCCACGCAACCTGAAGACCGAGACCTGCGCACCACACCCGGCCGGCCGTCACCCTCCCGCCGCAGGGCACTGGGGGCCCTGGCCGTCGTCCTGCTCGCCGGCGCCGGGGGCGGCACGCTGGCGGCCCGGCAGGGCGGCGAGGCGGGCAGGAGCAACGACGCCCGGGCGGGAGGAGCGCTGGTACTGCCGGCCCCCGAAGCCGTCGCCGCTCTCGGTCTCCCGTGGCCGCAGGAGGGACAGTCCGCCGTCGCTGTGGCAAAGGTCGGCATACTCGGCATCAAAGGGTCGCAGCAGCCGGTACCGATCGCGAGCGTCACCAAGGTGATGACGGCGTACGTCATTCTCAGGGACCACCCCCTCAGGGACGGCGAGGACGGGCCGACGATCACGGTCGACGCGACGGCCGCTGCCGAGGCGGGCTCGGCGGACGAATCCACCGCCCCCGTCACCGCCGGGCAGCGACTCACCCTGCGCAAGCTGCTGGAAGTGATGCTGCTCCCCTCCGCCAACAACGTGGCCCGGCTGCTGGCCCGGTGGGACGCGGGCGGAGAGGAGGCGTTCGTGTCCCGGATGAATGCGGAGGCCGCCCGGCTGGGAATGACCGCCACCACCTACACCGGGGCCAGTGGCCTGGAGGCCACGACCGTGTCCACCGCCGTCGACCAGCTCAAACTGGCCCGCGAGGCGATGAAGGACCCGGTGCTGCGGGCCGTCGTGGCCCTGCGCGACACCACGCTCCCGGGTCGCGCCGCACCGTTGCGCAACACCAACACGCTGCTCGACCGGCCCGGGGTGGTGGGTCTGAAGACCGGTTCGACCACGTCGGCGGGCGGGAACCTGATGTGGGCGCTGGAGGTCGCCGACGCGAGGAGCGGCTCGGGGCGCCGACTCGTCTACGGCGTGGTGCTCGGCCAGCGGGTCGGCGCGCCCCCGGCCGACGGCCTGCGGGCCGCTCTGGAGAACTGCGCCCGGCTCGTCGACGCCCTGCGGCAGAAGCTGCCCGACGTTCTGCCGGCACTCGACGGCGGCCAGCGGGAGTGGGCATGAGCGCGGGCACCGGCACGGCCTCGTCGACCTCCCCGGCCGCGGGCACCGCCAACCCGGTCCACGGGCCGGGTGACGACGGCGGGCGCGGGCCCCGGCGCCGGACGGTTCGCCACCGCGTCCGTCGCTGTGGCACCCGTCGTGCCGCTGGGCGGCGCGGGCGGCTGATCGCGTGGTCCGCTGCGCTGTTCGCGGCCTTGATGGCACTGCACTCCTGGCTGCCGAACGGCCCGCTCAACCTCGCCAGTCTCTGGCAGACCGTGCTGCCCTGGTCGGTGCTGGGCGTCGCGGTGCTGCTCCTCCTCGCGGCGGTGCGGCGCTCCGCCCTGGCAGCGGTCTCCGTCCTGCTACCAGCCCTCGTCTGGACCGTTCTGTTCGCACCGGCGCTCCTCGACAAGCGCACGGGCGGCGGGAACCTCGTAGTCGTCAGCCACAACGTGAACGAGGACAACCCCGACCCGTACCGGACAGCACGGGCCCTGGCCGGCTCCGGGGCCGACGTCGTGGCGGTGGAGGAACTGGCGAGTGGTGCGCAGGAGATCTACCGGCACGATCTGGCCGTCGCCTACCCCTACTCCCAGGTGCGCGGAGGCGTCGGCCTGTGGAGCAAGTACCCGCTCCAAGACGTGGAGCCGGTGGAGATCATGCCGTGGACCAGGGCCCTGCGCGCCACCGTCCTGACCCCCCAGGGCCCCGTCGCCCTGTACGCGGCACACCTCGCCTCGGTCCGGGTACGCCCGGACGCGGGGTTCACCACCGGCGACCGCAACGAGGCAGCTGCCAAACTCGCCGCCGCCGTACAGAGCGAGCCGCTTCCCAGGGTCGTCGTCCTGGGAGACTTCAACGGTTCCTTCGACGACTCCGCGCTGCGCACGCTCACCGGGCCGCTGCGGTCGGCCCAGCAAGAAGCCGGGGCCGGCTTCGGCTTCACATGGCCGGCGTCGTTCCCGGTGGTGCGCATCGACCAGATCCTCGTGAAAGGCATCACCCCGCGCTCCGCGTGGACCCTGCCCAGCAGCGGCAGCGACCACCTCCCGGTCGCGGCATCCCTGCGGCTGTGACCACCATCCGCGCCCTCCGGCGCGGCCGGGGCCCCGGCCCCCGCCCAGCAGCCCCCGCCAGCGCGACCGGGCCACCGACGTGCTGGAATGAGCACCCCACGCCGAGCGACGACATCGGAGAAGTCTTGTCCGCAACCCGAGTGCCCGACGCGGTCAGCGTGCTGCTCGTCGAGGACGACGCCGTCATCCGCCGCTCCGTCCAGCTGGCCCTGGAACGCTACGGTTACGACGTCGACGTCACCGGGGACGGGCTCGACGGCCTGGACGCGGTCCGAGCCGGCGCACACGACGTCCTGATCCTGGACGTGATGCTGCCCGGTCTCGACGGCGTCAGCCTGTGCCGGCGCGTCCGCGAGGAGACCCTCACCCCCATCCTGATGATGTCCGCCCGTGGTGACGCCCTCGACGTCGTGGCCGGGCTGGAGGCCGGCGCGGACGACTACGTGGTCAAGCCCGTCGACGTCCCCGTCCTCGTCGCCCGAATCCGCTCCCTGCTGCGCCGGGCCACCTTCCGAGACCACCTGGCCGCGGAGCCAGCACCGCAGGGACGGGCGGCGCCGAGCGAGCCGCACAACTGGCCCCGGCCCGCCGCCGCCCAGCAGGAGCCGGACGTCATCACCCTCGGCGACCTGACCATCGACCTGCGTGGCCTGGACGTATTCCTCGACGGCCGTACCGTCCCCCTCACTCCCACCGAACTGCGCCTGCTTCTGGTCTTCGCGGAGAACCCCGGTACGGTCCTGGACCGCCGCCGTCTGCTGCGCGAGGTCTGGGACTACGGCTGGGAGGGTGACACCCGGGTCGTCGACCTGTGCGTGGTGCGGCTGCGCAAGAAGATCGGGGCCGACCGCATCGAAACCGTCCGAGGCTTCGGCTACAAGCTTCTCCGGGGCTGAGCGATGAGCTCACCTCGCACCGGCCCGCGCCTCCTGGACCCGCGTTCCCTGCGCTGGAAGATCACCGCTCTGGTCGCGCTCGCCTGCGGTGCGGTCGCCCTGGTGATCGGGCTGCTCGTCCACCAGGCGACCGCGCAGCGAGGCGACCGGACCGGGCGCGATCTGGCGATCACTCGACTCGCCGCCGCCGAACAGGAGTTCTCCCGCACCGGTCGCCGCCCCGACAACGCCTCGCTCCAGCCCAGGACAAGCCTGCCCGAGCCACTGGCCCAAGCCGTCGAGGGTCTAAGGCTCCCTGGGGAGTACGCCCTGTGGTACGACGTGAAAGCACCGAACTGGTACTGGATGTGGGCAGCCGTCCCAACCGCCGACGATCAGGTGCTCACAGTCCGAACCGACATGAGTGCCACGGTGCGCAGTCTCCAACTGCTGGACCGCAGCATCGTCAAGGCCGCCCTCGCCGCCCTCGCCGTCGTCGTGCCGCTCACCGCGCTGGCGGCTGAGCGGATGAACCGGCGCCTGCGCCACGGGTCCCGGACGGCCCGCCGGATCGCGAACGGTGATCTCGATGCCCGGATCGGGCGCCGGGGCCGCGCACGTGACGAGATCACCGAGATGTCCACGGCCGTCGACGAGATGGCCGCGACGCTGCAGGGGCGGCTCGCCGTGGAGAAGCGCTTCACCGCCGATGTCGCTCACGAACTGCGCACCCCGTTGATGGGTCTGGTCACGGCCGCCGGTCTGCTGCCCGAGGAGGACGAGGCCAGCGACCTGGTTCGCACGCAAGTCCGTGCTCTGCGCGCCCTGGTGGAGGATCTGCTGGAGGTCTCTCGTCTCGACGCCGGTGCCGAGAGTGCCCGGCTCGACGAGGTCCCCCTGGGGGAGCTCATCGCTCAGGTGAGCACGCAGGGCGGCGGCGACACCCGGCTTCGGCTGACGGCACCCGCCGCTGTCCGCACCGACCCGCGCCGTGTAGAACGGATCGTCACCAACCTCGTGGCCAATGCCCACCGACACGGCGCCGCCCCCGTCGAAGTCACCGTCACCGGCAACCGGGTCACCGTGCGCGACCACGGACCCGGTTTCCCGGACGCCCTCCTCACCGACGGACCGCAGCGCTTCCGCACGGGGGCCGCCGAACGCGGCCAGGGCCACGGCCTCGGCCTCACCATCGCCACCGGCCAGGCCGCAGTGCTCAACGCCCGCCTGGCCTTCGCAAACGCTCCCGACGGCGGAGCCATCGCCACCCTCGACCTTCCGGTGTCCGAAACTCCGGGCGGACCCGCCGACCTCTGATCCCGAGGTCAGCCGCGACCTGCCCCGACCGGCGTCCGGCGTCGATCAGATCAAGGACCTTGCGGCGGAACTCGGGCGGGTAACTACGGGCACACACGCCTCCCTGGTCCATCCAGTGGAGCCCCGAAGCCGAGCAGTGGAGCAGAACGGGCGACGAAGTTCGTTGAGGGGTGTTGATCAGGCGGCCTCGAGCGGGGTGCCCTCGTAGGTCCACCGGTAGGGCTTGGCGGTCTCGTCGTGCCCGATCACGTAGGCCTCCAGCTTTCGGACGTGCCAGCGCGGGTGCGCGGCCGACCACGCCCTGGTGCGTCTGGCCGTGTGGGAGGAACCGATGTCGAGTACGACGTGGATCTCCCTGCCCGGGACGATCGCCTGCTCGAGCTGGTCCAGGAAGGCGGTGAAGGCCCCCCGTCGTTGCGGGCGACCACCTCGGCGAGGACCTCGCCGGTGCAGATGTCGAGAGCGGCGACGAGGGAAGCGGTGCCGTGGCGCCGGGTGCTCGAACTCCTGCCGGGCGGGTTCACCGGGGCGCGCGGGACGCCCCGCATGGCGACGTGACCGGGCGACGCTCGCGGTCTTCTCGTCGATCGAGAGCACCACCGCACCCTCGGACGGATCCAGGTAGAAGGCGCGAACGGCGGCGGCACGCTGCCAGAAGCCGGGGGTGTCCCGGCGGGCCAGCCAGCCACGGACCTTGTACGGTTTCAGGTCCAGACCGGCCGGGATCCGGCCGACCTGGGAGGCGGAGACCGGCGCGAAGCACGTGCCGGCCACCCGCCGGCCGATGGCCCGGTGGGACCAGGTCGCCTCCGGACGGGGTGGTGTGCCGGTCGCGGTGGCCACGATCGCCACGCGAACCTCGAACTCCCGGGCAATCACGCCGTTGGTGAGTCCGTCCGCCACCGCGAGCACGATCTTGGCCCGCAGCACCGCCCGCACCTCGGACTTCACCGAGGCCGCCGTCCTCTCCGACAGCTCGCGGACCTCCGCATCGAGCACCACCACAACCGCCGTCCCGGCCCGTCGCCCACCCACGGCCAACGATCATGGCGGTTCGCGGCCGCGCCCGGCAGGATGGGCCCGGGCCGAAGAACCCGCCGGAATCGACGCAACACCACCTGCGTCGGCGCCTGAACCGCCACGCTCGCGAACGCTGGCCGCACGTGGAGAACATCGCGACCCGTTTCCGCGCTGGATTCACCTACGTGGCTGCCCGGTTGCCCAGCGGACTGCCAGGCGGATCCCCGGAAGAAGCCCTCGACTGCGCGGGCGAGTTCCACCTCAGCGGTCTGGCCATCTGATCAACACTCCTCCACGAACTTCTGCGGAGCAGCACCGGGGACCTCATCGGACGGACCCGGCCTCCCGGGTGGCCGGGGCCGGTCCGGTGAACGGTGCGACTCGGGCGGCCCCCGTCGTCAGGCAGCCCGGATGGCTGAGCAGGCGCCCGTCGCCCGTCGCCAACAGCAGGCGGCCGGCGTGCGGGGCCAGCGGTCCGGTGGAGGGGACGGGCACCGGCGGGGCGAAGGGGACGAACGGGGCCCGGGTGAGGAGCGGGGGGCGGGTGAGCAGGCCGTCGGGGGTGACGGCGTGCAGGCGGGCGTGCAGGACGGCGAGGGCGGTCGCGCCGCCGGCCGGGCCCAGCGCGGTCCAGGCCGCTGCGGGGAGGTGGGCCGGGCGGTGGTGGAGGGTGTCGTCGTGCGCGGTGACCGCGAAGAGGGCGTTGTCGCACATCGCGAGCGCCGTCGTGCCGCGCGGGACGGGCCCGGCGTCGACCCACGGCGCCGCGCCGGTGACGGGTGCGCGGTGCACCAGCCGGTCGTCCTCGGTCACGGCCAGGAGCGCCAGCGGCAGCGGGTGGCAGGCCTCGCGGGGGGCGGTGAGGCAGCGCAGCCGGTGGCCCGGGCCCTCCGGGGAGGGCGGGCAGGGCGTCCACGGCAGGTTCTGCTCGGACGGTTCGCGGTGCAGCAGGGTCGTCCCGTCCCCGGCCACGGCGAACAGCAGGCCCTCGCAGGCGGCGAGCGCCCGGAGCCCGGGCGCCGGGCCGACGGTGTGCCAGCGGGGCGCGGGCGGCTCGGAGAACCGGTCGAGGACGTTGCGGGTCACCCGTGCCACCGCCGGGTCGTCCAGCGCCCGCCCCCAGTTGATGGTGGCGGCGTTGAACACCGAGCCCGCCCCGAGCCGCATGATCCCCATGGTCGCCCACCCGCCCTGCCCGTAGGCGCGCCAGTGCCCCAGGTCGGCGGTGGCCAGGACGGCGAAGGAGCGCGGCGTCCCGTCCCGCCCGGTGGCCCGTGGTACGCCGAGCGACCAGTCGAGTTCGGCCGCGTCCGTCTCGTAGCCCAGCGCGCCCCGGGCGAAGGCGTCCCCGTCCGCCAGGCCCGTCCCCTCGAAGACCCAGTGGTCGGCGAAGCGCACCGTGTAGGCCTCGCGGCCCATCACCGCCATGCCCTCGCCCCACGCCCCCGCGCCCCGGCGGAAGCTCACGCCCGTCATCGCGTTCTCGGGGCGGTCGACCGGCGCGCTGGACCACTCCACCGTCGTCCGGGACGGGTCGGTGGCGGCCACCGGGTCCGTCGCGGCGTCGCGGTGGCAGACCATGGTGCGGCCGCCGTCCTCCAGGCGGAACTGCCACCAGGCGGTGTTGCCCGCGAAGACCGCCAGGTTGCCGCCCCGGCGGACGAACCCCTCGACGGCGTCCCGCATGTCCGCCGTCCAGTACTCGTCGTGGCCGTTCACCACCAGCACCCGGTAGGCGGCCAGGAGTTCCGCCCCGTCGTCCAGGTCGAAGCCCGAGCAGTACTCGACCGGGCGCCCGGTCCGGTGCAGCCAGCGCAGCAGCGGCTCCTCCCACCGCTCCGGCGGCGGGCCCCCGCCGGGCGCGTCGAGCGGGACGCGGGCCGCGCGCGCGGGCTGCTCCGAGTAGTACAGGCTCCGGCCCGGCTCACCGGCCCGGTGGTAGGCGCGCCAGGTCGGGAACGGGACGCTCACCAGGACCGGGGAGGCGCCGCCCGGGCGCGCCGCCCGCACCGCGAACCACACCTCGTGCTCGGCGTCCCGCTCGGGCCGCGGCACCTCGGGGCGGTGGTCGTGGAAGCTCGCCCGGTACAGCGAACTCGGCCACGCCGCGGGCACCTCCAGGTCGTGGACCGGGCCGCGGACCTGCGCGACCAGCACCGTGCGGTCCGCCACCACGTCCGTGACGACCACCCGGCCGGTGAGCGGACCGCCGTCGCCGGCCGCCGTCCGGCAGCGGATCCGGCCGCCCTGCGGGCAGGAGGTGGCGTCCGCGCGGACGACGGGCCGCGGGACGGGCGCGGCCGTCACGCGCGGGCCCGCGACGGGTCGAGCAGCCCGCCCAGGTCGGCCAGCCGCGGTGGCGCACCGGCGGCCGAGGCGACCACCACCTCCTCCAGGGCGCGCAGGTGCGCGTGGATCGCCTCCGGCGGCAGGTACGCGGTGTCGGCGGTCAGGGTGACGGTCAACTCGGCGTCGTCGCCGGTCAGGTGCAGGCAGTACCGGCAGGCCACCCGCTCCTGGGTGGCCGGGAAGTCGAGGACGGTGCGCCCGCGCAGCCGCTCCAGCTCCCCGGCGTCCGGCGCGCCGCCGGGGGCGGTGACCCGCTCGGTCAGCCGCATGTCGTTGAAGCAGCAGTACGGGTGGACCTCCGTGCCGCGCTCGCGCGCCAGCCGCTCCAGCAGCGCGTCCCACTCGACCGGGTCGTAGCAGGCGGCCCGGTAGCCGGCCAGGGACGCGGCGAACGCCCCGGGGAGCAGGTCGGTGAAGACCGCGGCCCCCGCCGGGTCGTCCGGCAGCGGCAGCACCACCAGGGCGTCCTGCGACAGCGTGCTGACCATGGTGCGGAGGTCCGCCGCGGCCCGGTTCCCGGCGATCGGCATGACGGCCGCCGTCCGGTGCCCCTGACCGGCGGCGACCAGGGCGGCCGCCGCGGTCAGCAGCACCGCCGACCCGCTCACGCCGTGGTCGGCGGCCAGCGCGTCCACGGCCCGGGGCAGGGCCGCCGAGACCAGCCGGCCGGTCCAGAACCTGGGCGCGCGCGGCGCCGCGACCGGGGCGGCGAACATCGTCGGCGGGGCCTGCGCGAGGCCCCGCTCCCAGTGCGCCAGCGCGGCCGCGCCGGACCGCCGCCCCGCCTCCCCGGCCTGCCGCCGGGCCAGCTCCAGCGGCGTCCGCGGGCTGACCGGCCCGGCCGAGCCGCGGCGCGCCAGCAGCCGCAGGTCGCGCACCAGGACCTCCGCGCCGTGCCCGTCGGACGCCAGGTGGCACAGGGCGAGGACGGCGTGGGTGATCCGCCCGGCGGAGCGGACCGCCCCCAGCCGCACCGGCCACTCGTCCGCGTACCCGAAACGGTGCCCGGACAGCTCCGCCAGCAGCTCCTCGGCCGTCCGGCCGGCCCGGCCGGGGTCGGGCTCCTCGCGGACGAGCAGGTCGAACTGCCCCTCCCCGTACAGCCGTTGGCCCGGGGCGCCGTCGGGCAGCACCGTCAGCCTGGTCCGCAGGGCCTCGTGCCGCAGCACCAGGGCGGTCAGCGCGGCCACCAGGCGCGCGGCGTCCACCGGGGCGCCCCGGTCGGCGAGCGGCAGCACCCGGCCGAGGTTGAAGTAGTGGTCGTTCGGCGCCGTCCGGCCGATCGCGTGCCAGATGGCGCGCTGCCCCCAGGTGAGCGGCGCCGTCCCGCAGCCGCCCCCGGCGAATGGGACGGCGAGGACCTCCTCCCGCGCCGCCGCCCCCGTCACGGGGCCCACCGGGGCTCCGCCGCGCCGAGCCGCCGCAGCTGCGCGACGAGCCCGTCGAACCCGTCCGTGTGCAGCGCCCCGTCGCCGAGGTCGAGCAGGACCCCGAACTCCTCCTCCACCGCGTCCGCGAGGCGCAGCAGGGCGAGCGAACCGACCCCGAGCGCGGCGAGCGACTCGGTGGACGCCAGCACCTCCGAGGCGCCGACGGCGCCGTCGCAGGCCCGGGCCACCGACTCGGCGAGGCGGAGCCGGAGCGAGTCGGTGCCCGGGGCCGGGGAGGCGGGACGGGACGGGGGAGCGTCGGGGGCGCTCACCGGCCGTCCGCCCCGGCGGCCAGGCGGCGGCGCACCGAGAGCGGCCGGATGTCCGGCCAGACCAGGTCGACGTGCGCCGTGCACTCCTCCTCGGAACCGACGAACCCCTCGGGCCGCCAGCCCGCCGGCAGGTCGGCGCCCTCCGGCCACAGGGCGTGCTGCTCCTCGTCGTTGACGACGACGCGGTAGCGGATCTCACGGGTCACGGGTCATTCCTCTCGGAGGGCACGGACGGCGGCTGCGACGTCCCGTGCGGTGGGGGTGTCGAAGAAGACGTCCAGCGGGACGTCGACGTCGAGGCGGTGGCGGATCCGGGCGGCGATGGCCGTGACCGTCAGCGAGTGCCCGCCGAGGTCGAAGAGGTCCTCGTCGGGCCCCAGGTCGTCCAGGCCGAGGACCTCGCGCCAGATGCCGAGGACCACCGCGTCGGTGCCCTGCGCCCCGGCCTGCGCTCCGCCCTGCGCCCCCGCCTCCGCCCCGGTCGGGCGCTCGGGGCGGGCGGCCACCGGCTCCGGCAGCGCGGCCCGGTCCAGCTTGCCGTTCGGGGTCAGCGGGAAGGCGTCGAGGACGACGTACCCGCCGGGCAGGACGGCGGCGGGCAGCACACCGGCCAGGTGCGCGCGCAGCTCCTCCGGGGCGGGGGCGGGCCCGGCCGGGACGACGTAGGCGGTGAGCCGGAGCTCCCCCTCCGGGCCGTGCGCCACCACGGCCGCCCGCGCCACGCCGGGGTGCTCGGCCAACCGGGCCTCGACCTCGCCGAGTTCGATCCGGTGGCCGCGCAGCTTCACCTGGCCGTCGGTGCGGCCGAGGTACTCCAGCGCGCCGTCCGGGGTACGCCGCACCAGGTCGCCGGTCCGGTACATCCGGCTGCCGGGCGGCCCGTACGGGTCGGGCAGGAACCGGCTCGCGGTCAGGCCGGGGCGGCCTAGGTAGCCGTGCGCCACCCCCGCCCCGCCGAGGTACAGCTCGCCCGCGACGCCGTACGGGACGGGCCGCAGGCCGGGGTCGAGCAGGTACGCGCCGGTGCCCGCCAGCGGGTCGCCGAGGGAGACGGCGCCGTCGCCGCCGACGGCGGGATCGGCCAGCGTGGACCAGACGGTCGCCTCGGTCGGCCCGTACACGTTCACCAACCGCGCGGTGGCCGCGGTGAGTTCGGCGGCCAGCGGGGCGGGCAGCGCCTCGCCGCCGGTGAGCGCGGTGAGGCCCGGGGCGGGACCGGGGAGACCGGCGTCCAGGAGCAGCCGCCAGCCGCTGGGCGTGGCCTGCACGTGGGTGACCCGCTCGTCCCGGAGCAGCTCGAGCAGGGCCGGGCCGTCGCGGTGCTCCTCCGCCGGGGCGAGGACGACCCGGCCGCCGGTGGTGAGCGGCAGGAACAGCTCGACGGCGGAGATGTCGAACGACAGCGAGGTGAGCCCGAGCCAGCGGTCCCCGGCCCCCGAGCCGAGCCGCTCCCGCAGGGCCGCCAGGACGTTGGCCAGCGCCGCGTGCGGCACCTCGACGCCCTTGGGGCGGCCGGTGGAACCGGAGGTGTAGAGCACGTAGGCGGGCAGGGACGGGTCCGGCGGGGGCAGCGGGCGACGGCCGCCCGGAGCGGCGGCGAGGTCCGCCGGGGCCAGGTCGCCGGGGCCCTCGGGGGTCAGGGTGACCCGCAGGGCGGGCGCGGCGTCGGAGCGGACCAGGGCCAGCCGCTCCGCCGGGTAGCCGGGGTCGAGGGGCAGGTAGGCGGCCCCGGCGGCCAGGGTGGCGAGCACCGCGACGAGCTGGTCCAGGCCCCGGGGCAGCTCGATGCCGACCAGCGTCCCCGGCCCGGCGCCGCGCCCGACCAGCGCCGCCGCCGCGCGCTCCACCCGCTCGGCCAGCCGACCGTACGTCAGGGCGGTGCCCGCCGCGACGACGGCGACCGCGTCGGGCCGCTCGGCCGCGCGGGCGAAGAACTGCCCGGGGACGGTCGCGGGGGCCGGACCGCTGCGCGCCACCGGTGGCGCGACCTGCGCGCGCAGCTCGTCCGGGCCGAGCAGGGGCAGCGCGCCCAGCGTCGTACCGGGGTCGGCGAGGGCCCCGTCGAGCAGCCGCGTCCAGTGCCCGACGATCCGCTCGGCGGTGCCCGGCGGCAGCGCCGAGCGACGGTACTGGAGGCTGCCGCGCACCTCGTCGCCGCAGTCGACCAGTTGGAGGTGGAGCAGGTTGCGGGCCGTGCCCGCGAAGCCGATCCACTGCACCTCGGCGGCGACGGCGCCGAAGTCCGGTGCGGCGGCGGCCGGGCGGCGCCGGTAGCTGACGGACAGCGGGGCGAGCGCGGTGCGGGGGGTCAGGCCCCGCACGATCCGGCCGAAGGGCGTCGCCCGGTGCCGGTACAGCGCCCGAAGGGAGGCCCGGACGGCGCGGGCCCAGTCCGCGAACGGCAGCTCGGCCGGGTGGGCGGCGCCCGGGGCGGCGACCCGCAACGGCAGTTCGTTGACGGCCAGGCCGATCGCCACCGGCGCGCCCGGCGGGCGCAGCGACAGCTCGACCGCGGTGGTGGGGGCGGGATCGCCGTAGCGCACCAGCAGGGCGTGCCAGGCCGCGGTGAGCAGTTCGAAACGGGTGACGCCGATCCGGCGCGCCGTCTCGGAGAGGGCCGCGCAGCGCCGCCCGTGGAGGCGGAAGGCGGTCTCGGCGCCGGGCGCGGGCAGCACGCCGCCGTCGGCGGGCGGGACGAGGCCGGGCAGGACCGGGGCGGCCGGGTCCGGACCGTGGTCGGCCCACAGCGCGCGGGCGTCCGCCAGCTCCTCCGGCGCGGGCTCCGCGGTCGGGTGGACGCGGTCGGGCACCGGCGGGAGCGGATCGCCCCGGTAGGCCGCGGCGAGGTCGCCGACCAGCCGTTCCTTGGACTCGCCGTCGAAGACCAGGTGGTGGGCGGTGAACAGCAGGACGTGCCGCTCCGGCCCGGTCCGCAGCAGCGCGAACCGGCACAGCGGACCGGCCAGCAGGTCGAAGGGGGCCGAGCGCTCCTCGGCGAGCCGTTCCGACAGCTCTCCGGCGGTGCACTCGACGCGGCGCGGGGCGGGCACCGCGACCGTCCGGCCGGGGCCGCCGTCCGGTGCCGGGACGCCGGTCAGGGCCGGGTGGTGGGCGGTGACGGCGGCGCACGCCCGGTCCAGGGCCGGGGCGTCGAGCGGGCCGGCCAGTTCGACGGCGACGGCCAGGTGGTAGGCGGAGCCGACGTCCAGCGCGTGCTCGGTGAGCCGCACGCCGTGCTGGGCGGGGGAGGTCGGGAGGGTCACGGGGCGGCCTCACGGGTGTCGGGGTCGAGGGCGCGGCGCAGCTCCCGCTTGAGGACCTTGCCGGCCTCGTTGCGGGGGAGGGCGTCGCGGAAGTGCACGGTGGCGGGCAGTTCGTGGACGGCGAGGCGGTCCAGCAGGAAGGTGCGCAGGGCGGCCGCGGTCAACTCGCCGGAGGGCACCACGAACGCCGCCACCACGCTGCCGAGGACGGGGTGCGGGACGCCGACGGCCGCCGCGTCGGCGACCAGCGGGTGGGCGTGCAGCGCGTCCTCGACCTGGAGGGTGGAGACCTTGTGGGCGCCGGACTTGACCACGTCGCGCTCCCGGTCGAGCAGGTGCAGGAAACCGTCCTCGTCGATCCGGCCGAGGTCGCCCATCCGGGTCCACCGGCCCCGGAAGGTCTCCTCGTCCCGCTCGCCGAGGTAGCTGCGCGGCGCGGCGGGCGAGCGCAGCCACAGCTCGCCCGCCGCGCCCGGCGGCACGGGGCGGCCCGCGCCGTCGGTGACGCGCAGGTCGGCCAGCGACGCCGGGCGGCCGGGCGACTGCGGGCGGGCCGGGTCGAACAGCAGGGTGACCTGGGCCGGGGCGGCCTCCGTGGAGGTGTAGTAGTTGACGATCTGGGCCCCGGCGAAGGCCCGGCTCAGGCCGAGCGCGACGGGCTGCGGCAGGGCCGCGGCGGTGGAGCCGACCAGGCGGACGCCGTCCAGGGCCCCGCTCCCGGCGGCCGCGGCCAGCGCGGGGGAGGCCAGGACCTCGATCGCCGTGGCGGGCACCAGGAACACGCTGCCGACCTGGTGCTCGGGGATCAGGCGCAGGAACCGGGCCGGGGTGAACTGCGGCGCGGCCACGCAACGGGCGTGCGCGTTCAGGGCGTTGACCAGCATGGTCTGCCCGGCGTTGGTGCCGACCGGGAAGGTGTGCAGGAACGCGGCCGAGTGGCGCAGCGGCCGACGGCGCTCGTCGAGCGTGCAGCCGTGCGCGAGGTTCGCGTGGGAGGCGGTGACGCCCTTGGGGGTTCCGGTGGTGCCGGAGGTGTACAGGATCTGGGCGGGTGCCCCCGGCTCCGGGGCGGGCAGGTCGGGGACGGGGCCGGACAGGTCGGGGTCCTGCTCGGTGAGCGTCCGCACCCCCGTCGGCACCCCTGCCGGAGCCCCGGCCGGTCCGTGCAGCAGGAAGCGCGCCCCGCAGTCGGCCAAGAGGTGGCCGACCCCGGCGGGCGGCGTCCGGTCGGAGAACGGCACGGCCACCCCGCCCGCCCGCAGCACGGCGAGGAACGCCACCGCGAACTCCGTCCAGCCGCCGGTGCCGTAGCACAGGCCGACCCGGTCCCCGGTGGCCAGACCGGCCGCGCGCAGGACGGCGGCGAGGGCGCCGCTGCGCCGCTGCCAGTCGGCGAAGGACAGGCGCCGCTCGCCGTTGACGATCGCGGTCCGCTCCCCGTGCGCCGCGGCGCGGTGGGCGAGCAGGGCGGGCAGGGTGGCCGGGGCCGCGCTCGGCACGGCGGCGCGGGGCGCGCTCACGCGGCGCCCCCCTCGGCGCGGCGGACCGCGGAGGCCCGGGCGGCCCGTTCGCGCAGGCCGACCAGGTCGTCCGGTTCGGCGTCGGGGACGTCGCGATCGAAGCGGGCCAGCGCCGGGAGCCGCAGCCCGAGGGCGACCAGCGCCATCATGGCCAGGCCGAACAGCACGTACATCAGGGCGATGCCGCGGCCCGGGCCGGTGCCGACGACCGGGCCGAACACCGGGGCGAGCGCGCCGCCGGGCTCCATCAGCGGGCCGAGCAGGGCGGAGCCCAGCGGGGCGACGACCCCGTGGCCCAGCGGGAGGGTGGACCAGGCGACGAGGGTGTTCAGGGCGAACACCCGGCCGTGGAAGCGCTGCGCGACCTTGGTCTGGACGATCGTCGCGTAGACGCCGTTGACCAGGGACAGCGCGAACGACATGCCGAACGCCCCGGCCCCGACCACCCACAGGTTCGGGCGCAGCCCGGTGACGGCGCCCGCCGCCGCCAGCACGCCCGCCAGGGCCAGCATCCCGCGCAGCCGGTGTCGGCGCGGCCCGCCCCAGAACCCCATGGCCACCCCGCCGAGCAGGGCCCCGGCGCCGCCCGCCACCGCCACCCGGGCGGCCGCCGCGAGGTCGCCGAAGGCGAGGACCAGGGGGGTGGTGAGGAGGAACAGCGGCGACAGGAAGACGTTCAGACCGGCGAACCACAGGAGCATCGCCCGGAAGCCGCGGTGGCGCCAGGTGTGGGCGATGCCGTTGCGGATCTCGGCGACCAGCGACTCGCGCCTGGTCCAGGGCAGCGTCCGCGGGAAGCGGACCGCGAGCAGCACGCCGACGGCGAGCGCGTAGCTGACCACGTCGATGACCAGGATGCCGCGCAGCCCGATCGCGGAGAGCAACGCCACCGCCCCCAGCGGGACGACGAACTGCGCCGTTCCGAAAGCGAGTTGGACGATCCCGTTGGCGTGCCCCAGGTACTGCTTGGGGACGAGCTGCGGCACGGCGGAGGCGTAGGCGAGCCGCTGGAAGGTCAGGGCGACGGAGAGCACGCCGAGCAGCGCGTACACCTCCCACGACTGCAGCCGCCCGGCCAGCAGCAGCCCCAGCAGCGCGGCCTGGGTGGCGGCGGCGGCGAGGTCGCCGCCGAGCATCACCGCGCGGCGGTCCAGCCGGTCGACGACGGCCCCGGCGAGCGGGCCGACCAGGATGCCCGGGAGCATCGCGACGACCGCGTACAGGGCGTAGCGGGCCATCGAGCCGGTCTGCAGCAGGATCCAGATCGGCAGGGCGAACTCGGTCAGCGCCGAGCCGGTGATGGAGACCAACTGGCCCCCGGCCACCAGCAGGAAGCGCCGCATGCTGGGCTGCGGCCCGTCGTCCGCCGGTCCGTCGTCCGTCGGTCCGTCGTCCGCCGGGGCGGCGTCCTCGACGGCGCTCCCGGCGCTCCCGGCGCCCCCGGCGGTGGCGGCCCCGGTCTCGGCGTGGAACCACCAGGAGTTCTCCGGACCCGGCGCGGGCAGCGCGGCGGTCGTCCCGTCGGCGACGGCCCGGTGCACGCTGGTGACGGCGGCGGCGACCTCGGCCGCGCGGTAGGTGATGAAGAAGTGCCCGCCCTCGTCGAGCACGGCCACGGCGGAGCGCTCGGCCAGCAGCAGCCACTCGCGGTAGCGCTCCTGGTAGAAGTCGGCCGCCGGGTCGCGGTCGCCGACCAGGGAGACCAGCGGCGCCCGCAGCCGGGGCGCGCCGTCGGCGACCTCCGCGATGGCCCGGGTGAACCAGTCCTCGGCCGCCCTGGTGTCCCGGCGCATGTTGCCCACCACGAACCGGACCTGCTCCTCGTCCAGTTCGGAGGTGTCGACGCCCATGCCGGTCAGCCAGTTGGCGTACGTGCGGTCGCCGACCAGCGGTTCGAGCGAGGCGACCTTGCCGAGCGCCGAGAGCACCCGGCTGCGCGGTCGCGCGAACGGGAACTGGGCCCCGGCGTAGACGCCCTCCAGCTCGCGGCCGGACGCCTCCAGCAGGCGCGCCACGCAGACGGCGAGCGCGGTGCCGACCGCGCAGTGGCCGTACACGACGAGCGGGCCCTCGACGCGCTCGCGGACCTCGGCGGCGATCCTGGCCGCGAGCGCGTCGAAGGCCAGGTGCTCCTCGGTCACCCCGAGGTCGTGGCCGGGGACGGCCACCGCCCACAGTTCGGTGTCGGCGGGCAGCGCGTCGGCGACGGGCTGGTAGACGACGGCGCTGCCGCCGCCGTACGGGACGCAGACCAGGGTGAGCCGGCGCCGGTCGGCCGGCACCGCCCGGGTGAGCCGGTGCAGCAGGCCGCGCGGGGCGCGCTCGCCGTCGGAGCGGTCCGCGACGGCCGCCAGCTCCCGGACGGTGCGGTGGGTGAACAGGTCCATGACGCTGACCGGCCGGGCCCCCGCCTCCGCCAGCCGCCTGCGGGCCCGGGCGACCACCTGGGTGGCCAGCAGCGAGTGGCCACCGAGGTCGAAGAAGTCCTCGTCGGCCCCGACCGAGGGCAGGTCGAGGACCTCCGCCCAGATCTCCGCGAGCACCCGTTCGGCCGCCGTCGCGGGCTCGGCGGCCCGCGCCGATCGCTGCACCAGCGGCACCGGCAGGGCGCGCCGGTCCAGCTTCCCGTTGGGGGTCAGCGGGAGGGCGGGCACGGCGGTGAAGGCGGTCGGCACCTGGTGCTCCGGGAGGCTGCGCCGCAGCGCCGTCCGCAGCGCCGCGTGGTCGGGCTCCTCGGCACCGGCGGCGACGACCAGGTAGCCGACCAGCCGCTGGTCGCCGGGGCGGTCCTCGCGCAGCACCACGGCGGCGTCGGCGACGCCCGGCTGGGCGCGGAGCGCGGCCTCGGTCTCGCCGGGCTCGATCCGCATGCCGCGGAGCTTGACCTGCTGGTCGATCCGCCCGAGGTGTTCGAGGGCGCCGTCGGCGCGGCGGCGGGCCAGGTCGCCGGTCCGGTAGAGGCGGGAGCCGGGCGGGCCCCAGGGGTCGGGGACGAACCTGGCGGCGGTGAGCCCGGGGCGCCGGTGGTAGCCGAGGGCGACGGCGGTGCCGCCGATGTGGAGCTCCCCGGGGGCGCCCGGCGGTACCGGGCGCAGCCGCTCGTCGAGCACGTAGAGCCGGGTGTTGTGGATCGGCAGGCCGATCGGCACGCTCTCCAGCGGCCCCGCGCACTCCCAGGCCGAGACGTCGACGGCGGCCTCGGTCGGCCCGTACAGGTTGGCCAGCGCCAGCCCGGGCAGCCGGGCGGTCAGCTCCCGGGCGGCGTCGGGCGGCAGCGCCTCGCCGCTGCACACCACCCGGCGCAGCGTGGTGCAGCGTTCGACGCCCTCCTCGGCGAGGAAGGCGGTGAGCATCGCGGGGACGAAGTGGGCGACGGTGACGCGGGCCGAGACGATCAGGTCGCGCAGGTAGCCGCTGTCCTTCTGCCCGCCCGGCCGGGCCAGCACGATCCGGGCCCCGGCGGTCAGCGGCCAGAAGAACTCCCAGACCGAGACGTCGAAACCGGTCGGAGTCTTCTGCAGGACGGCGTCGTCGGCGCCCAGGCGGTAGGCGTCCTGCATCCACCGGACGCGGTTGGCGATGGCCCGGTGGGTGTTGGGCACGCCCTTGGGGCGTCCGGTGGAGCCGGAGGTGTAGATCAGGTACGCGGTGTCGTCCGGCTCCGGCCCCGCTGGCAGGACGCGGGCCCGGGGCCACTCCACGGGGTCGTCGAGCAGCAGCACCCGGGCGGTGCAGCCCACCGGGGTCGGCAGGCCCCGCTGGGTGAGCAGGACGGTGGCGCCGCTGTCCGCGAGCAGGAAGGCGCGGCGCTCGGCCGGGTAGTCCGGTTCGACCGGCGTGTAGGCGGCGCCGGAGCGCAGCACGCCGAGCAGCGCGGCGACGAGTTCCGGCGAGCGTTCGGCGCTCACCGCGACCAGGCTTCCGGGGCCGACGCCCTCGGCGGCGAGCCGGGCGGCGATCCGCCCGGAGCGGGCGTCGAGTTCGCGGTAGGTGAGCGCGGGGCGCCCCTCGACGGCGACGGCCACGGCGTCCGGCGTCCGGGCGGTCTGCTCGGCGACCAGGGCGCTCAGGGTGGTGGCGGGGCGATCGACCGCGGTGTCGTTGAACTGCTCGGTCTCGAAGGCGCGTTCGGCCGGGGTGAGGGTGTCGAGCGCGGAGACGGGCGTGTCGGGGTCGGCGGCGACGGCCCGCAGCAGCCGGTCGAAGTGGGCGGCCAGGGCCGCGACGTCCGGCTCGGCGAACAGGTCGGTGTTGTAGTTGAAGGAGCCCCGCAGGCCGTCCGGCCACTCCTGGAGGAACAGCTCGACGTCGAACCGGGTGCCGCTGGCCCGGACGCCGAACGGCTCGACGTCGAAGGGGAGTTCCATGGCCGCGGCGCGCTGGGTGGCGTAGTTCTGGACGGCGAGCACGGCCTGGAAGACCGGCGGCCGGGAGGCGTCCCGGGCCACGTTCAGCTCGCTGACCAGGTGGGCGAACGGCAACTCCTGGTGCGCGTACGCCTCCAGGCAGGTCTCGCGGGTGCGGGCGACCAGTTCGCCGAACGTCGGGTCGCCCTCCAGCCGGGCGGGCAGCGCGAGCACGTTCACGAACATGCCGACGAGCGGCTCCAGTTCGGGCTCCGGGCGGCCGGCGACCGGTGAGCCGACGGCGAAGTCGCGGCGGCCGCTGTAGCGGGCCAGCAGGAGCTGGAACGCGGCGAGCAGCACCATGTACGGCGTGGCGGCGTGCCGGGCGGCGAGGGCGGACAGCCGGTCGAGCAGCGGCCGGTCCACCGCGAAGCCGTAGCCCGCGCCCTCGAAGGTCTGGCGCGGGGGGCGGGGCCGGGAGAAGGCCAGCTGCAGCGGCTCGACGCCGGCGAGTTCGCGCCGCCAGTGGTCGACCTCCGCGGCGAGCCGGTCACCGCTCAGCCGCTCGCGCTGCCACAGGGCGAAGTCGCCGTACTGCACCGGCAGTTCGGGCAACGGGTCGGGCGCTCCGGCCGCCCGGGCGGCGTACCCGAGCAGGACCTCGCCGAGCAGGACCTCGCTCGACCAGCCGTCACCGACGCTGTGGTGGACGACGATCAGCAGGACGTGGTCGTCCTCGGCCAGCCGGACCAGCAGCACCCGCAGCAGCGGACCGCTCTCCAGGTCGAAGGGGACGGCGGCGGCCTCGTCCACCAGGCGTTCGGCGGCGCGCTCGTCGGCGGCCCCGACCACGGGCAGCGGCGTCGGGGCGGGCGGGTCGACGACCAGCAGCGGGCGCCCGTCCTCGGTCGCCGGGTAGCGGGAGCGCAGCGTCTCGTGCCGGGCGACGCTGCTGTCCACCGCGGCCCGCAGCAGCTCCGCGTCGAGCGGGCCGCGCAGCCGCCGGACGACCGGGATGTTGTACGCGGAGGTGCCGGGGGCGAACTGCTCCATGAACCACAGGCGTTCCTGGGCGAAGGAGAGCGGCACGGGCGTCCCGGGGGCCCGCCGGGGCACCGCGGTCGTCCGGGGCCGGTTGCGGGCGGCCAGCCGGCGGCGCAGGAGCTCCCGCTTGGGGTCGGAGAGCGCCGCTCCCGCGGCCGGGGGCGCGGCGGCCGGGGACGGCCCGGCCGCGGTGGTTCTGTCGGCGGTGCTCATGGGGTCGGGCGGGGTCCTTCCAGGGCGTCCTGGGCGGCCAGGAGTTCTTCGGCGGCGGCGTCGGACAGGGTGTCGATCTCGGCGGCGAGCGCCGCCTCGACGGCCTCGGCGAAGGCCGCCACGGTGCGGTGGGTGAACAGCGTCCGGAGCGGGACGGCGAGGTCGACCGCGGCCCGCAGCCGGGCGACCACCCGGGTGGCGAGCAGGGAGTGCCCGCCGAGGTCGAAGAAGTCGTCGTGGGCGCCGACCCCCTCCAGGCCGAGCACCTCCTGCCAGACCTCGGCGACCAGTTCCTCGGCCTCCGTGCGCGGCGGCACGTGCGCCGCCGACGGCCCGGCGCCGGGGGACGGGGCGGGCAGCGCCCGGCGGTCCAGCTTCCCGTTGGGGGTGAGCGGCAGCGCGTCGAGCAGCACGAACGCGTGCGGGACGGCGTGCGGCGGCAGGACGGCGGCGAGCGCGGCGCGCAGCCCGTCCGGGGCGGGCGCCGGACCGCCCGGCCGCGGGACGGCGTAGGCGGTGAGGACGTCGCCGTGCGCGGCGACGGCGGCGTGCGCGACGCCGGGGCACCCGAGGAGGGCCGCCTCGACCTCGCCGGGCTCGATCCGGTAGCCGCGCACCTTCAGCTGGTCGTCGATGCGCCCGAGGAACTCCAGGGCGCCGTCGGCGCGGTACCGCACCAGGTCGCCGGTGCGGTAGCGGCGGGCGCCCGGCGGGCCGTCGGGGTCGGGGACGAAGGACCGCGCGGTGGCCCCGGGACGGCCGAGGTACCCGTGCGTCAGCCCGGCCCCGCCGAGCACCAGCTCGCCCGGGGTGCCGGGCGGCACCGGGTGGCCGTACCGGTCCAGGACGGCCGCGGTGGTCGCGGCGGGGGGGCGGGCGCGCGGGGGGGGGGGCCCCCCCGCGGGCCCCCCCCGCGCCCCCCCGGGGGGGGGGGCCGGCGGGGCGGGGGGGGGGGGGGGGGGGGACAACCCCCCCCCCCCCCCCCGC
>NZ_JBIAVO010000028.1:0-86086 GCF_042894345.1 Kitasatospora sp. NPDC001540 | reverse complement strand
AGCCCCCGCGCGGCGGGGGGGCGGGGCGGCCCGGGGGGGCCGTCCGGGCCCCGGCCGGCCGGGGGGGGCGCGCCGCGCGGCCGGCCGCGCGGCGGGCGCGCCCGCCCGTCGGACGCGCCGAGCTCCCAGGTGGTCGCGATGACCGTCGTCTCGGTGGGGCCGTAGGAGTTGACCACCCGCACCCGGTCCCCGAACCGGGCGCGCCAGGCGGCGACCGCGTCGGGGCGGACCTGGTCGGCGCCCAGGACCAGCAGCCGCAGCCGCTCCGGCCACGGCGTCTCGTCCAGGTCGGCGACCAGGTGGTGCCAGTAGGGGGTCGGCAGGTCCAGCACCGTGACGCCGGCGGCGTACGGCTCGGCCAGCTGGTCCGGGAGCGCGGCGCCGGGCCGGGCCGTCACCAGCACCGCCCCGGCGGCGAGCGCCGGGAAGAGCTCCTCGGCGCTGGTGTCGAAGGCCAGCGTGGCGTACTGCAGGACGCGGTCGTCCTCGCCGATCCCGTAGCCGTCGACCATCCAGGCGACCCGGGCGGCCAGCGCCCGGTGCGGCACGAGCACGCCCTTCGGCCGGCCGGTCGACCCGGAGGTGTAGATCAGGTACGCCGGGTCGTCGGGCCGCGGCCCGGGCAGTGGTTCGGAGGTGCCGGCGGGGCCGTCCCAGGCGGCGGACAGCACCGGCACCCGCACCTCCACCCCCTCCGGTGCGCGGCCGTCCGCCATGAGCAGCAGGACGGCCCCGCTGTCGGCCAGCGCGAAGGCCAGCCGGGCGGCCGGGTAGGCGGGGTCGAGCGGCAGGTAGCCGGCGCCGAGGCGCCAGGCGGCCAGCATGGCGACCACGGCCTGCGGGCCGCGCGGCAGGCAGAGCGCCACGAGGTCCCCGCGGCCGACGCCGTGCGCCGCGAGCCGGGCCGCCAGCGCCCGGGACGCCCCGGCCAGCGCGCCGCGGGTGAGCGCCCCGTCCGGGCCGACGACCGCGGTGGCGTCGGGGCGGGCCGCCGCCGCCCGGTCGATGGCGGGGAGCACGCAGGAGGCCGGGGGCAGCTCCGGGCCGCGGCCCGCCTCGGCGAGCCGGGCGAGGTCGTCGGCGTCCAGCAGGGGCAGGCGGTGCACGGGCGTGTCGGGGTGGGCCAGCGCGCCGCGCAGCAGGGTCTCGAACCGGCGGACGGTCGCGGCGGCCGTGTCGCCGCTCAGCAGGTCGCGGCGGTAGCCCAGGACGGCGTGCAGGTCGTCCCCGTGGGCGCGGACGTCCAGGCCGAGTTCGGACGTGACGGCCCGGTGCCCGCCGTCGACCTCGGTGCAGGTGAGGTCGGCGAAGGGCTGGGCGCCGAGCGCGCCGCCGTCCTGGGTGTGCACGGTGAGCAGGGTCTGGAAGACGGGGGCGCGCCCGGTGTCCCGGGCCGGCCGGAGGTCCTCGGCCAACTGCTCGAAGGGGACCCGCCGGTGGGTCAGGGCGCCCGTCCACTCGGAGCGGGTGCGGCGCAGGGCCTCGCCGAAGGTCGGCGCCGTCGAGAAGTCGGCGCGGAGCACCAGGGCGGACGAGAAGTAGCCGATGGCGTCCTCGCTGCCGACGGTGTCGCGCGCGGCGGTCGGCACCCCGACGCAGAAGTCGTCCTGGCCGGTGATCCGGTGCAGCAGGCTCAGGTACGCGGTGGCCAGCACCATGAACGGGGTGACGCGGTGGGCGCGGGCGAAGGCCGCGAGCTCCGGGCCGAGGCCGTGGAGCACCTGCGTGCGGTAGTCGCCGACGCTCCCGGCCCCGACGCTCCCGGTGCCTTCGGTCCGGGGCGCGTCCAGCGGGAGTTCCAGGGCGGGCGCCCCGGCCAGCCGGTCGCGCCAGAACTCCCTGGCCCGGGCCGCCTCGGGCCCGGCGAGCCAGGCGCGTTCGGCGGCCGCGAGCGCCCGGTACGACGCCGGGGCCGGGAGGTCGGGCCGGGCCTCGCCCCGTTCGGCCGCGTAGTGGTGGGCGAGTTCGGAGCGCAGCAGGCCGAGCGACCAGCCGTCGGCGACGATGTGGTGCAGCACGAGGCAGAGCAGGTGCTCCTGCTCGCCCGTCCGCAGCAGGTCGGCCCGCAGCAGCGGCCCGGCGGCCAGGTCGAAGCCGCGGTTGGTGAGCGCCGCGAGGGCCGCCGCCCGTTCGTCCGCACCGCGGGCCCGCAGGTCGACCGCGCCCAACCGCACCGGCGCGGGCTCGTCGACGACGACCCGCGGCCGGCCGTCCACCGCCGGGAACCGGCTGCGGAGCGCCTCGTGCCGGGCGGCCACCGCGTCCAGCGCCCCGGAGAGGGCGGCGACGTCGAGCCGTCCGGTCAGCCGGAGGACCAGCGGGATGTTGTAGGCGGCCGTGCCGGGCTCCAACTGGTCGAGGAACCACAGCCGTTCCTGTCCCACGGACAGCCGGTCCGCCGCGTCGTGGGGGACACCGGCGGTGCCGTCAGCTGTGATCGTCAAGTCGACTCCGGTCCGGTGGTTCGGTGCGCGTCGCCGCCGCGCGGCAGGCCGGGGGAACCGTCGGACCGCGCGGGGCGGGCAGGAGACGGAACGCGCCGGACAGCATGATCTGTGAGGTCAGGGCGCTCTCGTGGGGCTGCCGTGACGGCTCAGATGCTAGGGAAGCGCGGACCGCGTGGTCAATGGTCTAAACCATCCCGGGATTTGGAGGAGTTGTGATCGCCGCGCCGCGCGTCCGGTCGCCCGGCGGCGCGGGTCGCCCGGGCCGTCGCGGAGGGTGGCGGCACCGCTCCGCTCCGTTTGCGGGGCGCCCCGGGCGCACCTACCGTCGGACCGTCGGCCGCGAGGCCGGCGCAGCAGGAATGTCCCGCGAGGGTCATTCGTATGCGTAGGAAGAGAGGGGAATCCTGTGCCCCGAGACAACCCTGAGTACCGGAAGAGGTCGGCCCCGGAGCCGGGCAAGGCGGCAACCGCCGACGTCCAGGCTCGCAAGTCCCCCGGAACCGGCACCGTCCAGCTCATCGTGATCAGCCCCGAGAACATCGACACCCTCATGGAGAAGGCGCAGGCCTTCACCGAGGGCGCCGCACAGCGCTCCGGGCCGCACGTCCGCGACTTCGAGGACGAAGAGATGACGACAGAGGACCCCGGAGGCGACGCCGCCGCCCTGGGGGCGTTGAACGGCAACTGCAAGAGCTGCCCGGTCAACGGGATCTGCTGACCGCACGGCGCACGCCCGGCCCGTTCGCGCAGCCCCAGCGCAGAAACACACGAGAAAGGCACCGAGATGGTGGATGGACCCGATTCCGGCGTGCGCCGATCCCGATACACCGTCATCGTCGAGGACGGTGACGGGACCCACCTGATCTACAACACGCTGAGCGCGGCGTTCCTGAAAGTTCCGGGCAGCGCCGTCCAGTTCCTGCTGGACGACCCCGACTGGAGCTGTCCCTCCGGCGACCTCTCGCCGTTCCAGCGCTACCTCCACGGGCTCGGGGTCCTCGTGGACTCCGAACTGGACGAGGGGGAGGCCTCGCGCGGGCTGCTCCGGGACCACCACGCGCGCCAGGACCGGATGGAGCTGTTCCTGCTGCCCCACGAGAACTGCAACTTCCGCTGCACCTACTGCTACGAGGCCTTCGCCCGCAACAAGATGGAGCCCTGGGTGGTGGAGGCGGCCAAGCAGTTCGTGCTGAAGCGGTCGGGAGGCCTGCGGTCGTTGCAGACGTCCTGGTTCGGCGGCGAGCCGCTGCTGGGTTACGACGTCATCAGTGAACTGTCCGCGTTCTTCGTCGAAGTGTGCCGGCAGGCCGGTGTCGACTACCAGTCGGGGATCACCACCAACGGCTACCTGCTGGACGAGGACAAGGCGCGGCACCTGGTCCGGGAATGCGGGGTGCGACAGTTCCAGATCACCCTGGACGGGCCGTGCGAACAGCACGACCGGCGGCGCCACCTCCTGGGCGGCGGGGGAACCTACGAGCGCATCTACCGCAACCTCCTGTCCCTGAAAGGGGTGGAGGGCTCCTTCAACGTGTTGATCCGGGTGAACTTCGACCACGAGGTCGGCGGCGCCATGGACGACTTCCTGAGCCGTCTGCGCGACGACTTCACGGACGACCCCCGGTTCCTCGTCCACTTCTTCCCCATCGCCAACCTGGGCGGCGACACGAGCGACGAGATCAACGACCTCCCCCTGTGCGACGCCAACGCGACGCGCGTGCTCGAGTACCAGCTCCTGGAGAAGGCCGTCGACCTCGGGTTCCGGACGTTGACCCGCGACCAGCTGGGGCCGCTGTCGTCGACCTGCTACGCGTCCGACCCGAGGAACCTCATCATCGGTGCCGACGGAACCCTCTACAAGTGCACCGTCGCCTTCGACGACCCCCGCAACCACGTCGGTGTCATCCGGCCCGACGGTTCGCTGCAGATCGACGAGGCCAGGTTCGGCCTCTGGACCGAGCACGCCGGCGCGAGCGACCCGCACTGCCGGTCCTGCACGCTGAACCCGACCTGCCAGGGCATGGCGTGCCCGCTGCACCGGATGAACACCGAGAGCCGCGCCTGCGTGCCCATGAGGGCGGACCTGCCCCGCACGATCCGGCTGCTCGCCCGGGAACTGTCGCAGGAGGCCGAGCGGTGTCAGAGTCGGTAGGTTCCGAGGCCCCCCGCCTGCTGGTCGGCGCCTGCGGGGCGGCGAACGCGGTCAGCCTGCACGAGTACCTCATCTCGCTGCGGCAGGTGACGGTCCGCACGACGGCCGTCCTCACCCGCTCGGCCGCCGAACTCGCCTCGACCAGGTCGATCCGGGCGGTCAGCGGCAACCCCGTCTACACCGACGAGGACCACCACGGCCTGGCCGTCCCCCACATGGAGCTCGCCCTCTGGGCGGACCTCCTGGTCGTGGTGCCCGCCACCGCGAACATCCTCGGCAAAGCGGCCCACGGCATCGCGGACGACCTCCTCTCGTCGATCATCCTGGCGCACGGCAGACCCGTGGTCTTCGTGCCCAGCATGAATCCCGTGATGTGGGAGAAGGCCGCCGTGCGCAGGAACGTCGACACGCTCGAACGGGACGGGCACCGGATCCTGCTGTCCGACGTCCCGCGCCCCAGCCTGAAAATGGCGACCGGAGAGTGGCTGATGTGCGAACTCGGCCCGAGCCCGGAGGAACTGGCCAAGAAGATCTCGGCCGAGATCGAATCCCGTCACCATCTGAAGCAGAACGGCGGAGTGAACTGATGGGCACAGGAGTGTACTTCTTCCGTGACGGCCGGTACGTGCGCTACGACCGGGGCGACGACGCCGCCGGGGACGCGCGCGAGGTCGCGGGGAACTGGCCGGGGCTCGCGGAGGCCGGCTTCGACCGGCCCGACGCGGCGGTCAACTTCGAGGCGGGCAAGGCCTTCTTCTTCCGGGGTTCCGACTACGTCCGGTACGACATCGCCGCCGACCGCGTCGACCCCGGGTACCCGCTGTCGATCGGTGACCAGTGGCCCGGGTTGCGGGAGGCCGGTTTCGACGCGGGCCTGGACGCGGTGGCCAACTGGGGCAACGGGAAGGCGTACTTCTTCAAGGGGGCGCAGTACCTCCGGTACGACATCGCCGCCGACCGCGCCGATCCCGGGTACCCGTTGTCGATCGGTGACCAGTGGCCCGGGTTGCGGGAGGCCGGTTTCGACGCGGGCCTGGACGCGGTGGTCAACTGGGGCAACGGGAAGGCGTACTTCTTCAAGGGGGCGCAGTACCTCCGGTACGACATCGCCGCCGACCGCGCCGACCCCGGGTACCCGCTGCCGATCGGCGACCAGTGGCCCGGGCTCGCTCCGGCGGGCTTCGGGTCGTCGGTCCGCGCCGCCCTCGACCTGTTCGACGGACGGGACCTCTGGCTGCCGAACGCCGAGCGCATGCCGGCGACGAAGAACGGGCCGAAGTACCTGCCGCTCCCGTGGCGCGGCGTGCTGCACACCACGGAGGGTCCGACCATCGCGGGGGCACTGCAGACCTTCCGGGACACCAACTTCTGGCCCACGCTCACCATCGAACCGAACACGCTGCGCGTGGTCCAGCACTACTCCCTCAACGCCGGTGCCCGAGCGCTGTCCGACCACGCGACGGCGGAGAACGCGGCCCGCTGCGTGCAGATCGAGATCGTGGGATTCGCCGCCCAGACCCCCACCTGGGCACCCGAACAGCTGGCCTTCATCAGGGACGTCATCCGTGAGATCGAGTCCCTCGTCCCGATCCCCCGGACGTCGGGGCGCACGTTCCTCGACGCGGCCGGGGTGAGCTCGCAGCCCGGGAACCGCATGTCGGTCGACGAGTGGCGGCGGTTCTCCGGCTGGTGCGGTCACCAGCACGTGCCCGGTGAGACGCACTGGGACCCCGGCGCGCTGGACATCGACACCGTGCTGGGCTGACGGACCCGGCCGCGCCCCGTCAGAACCCGCCGAGAAGGAGTCGACCTGTGACCGGCATCGCCCTCCACATCGGGCTCAACGGCGTCGATCCCGACGCCTACGAAGGCTGGGACGGCGCACTGGACGCCGGTGAGCCCGACGCCCTCGCCCTGGAACGGATCACCCGGAAGCTCCGGTACGACACGAGGACGCTACTCACCCGGCAGGCCACCACCAAGGCCGTCCTGGGCGAGATCAGCAGAGCCGCCACCACCCTGCGCGACGGCGACATCTTCGTCCTGACCTACGCCGGACACGGCGGGCAGCTCGCGGACCTCGACGGCGACGAACCGGACCACCGCGACGAGACGTGGGTCCTGTACGACCGCCAACTGCTCGACGACGAGCTGCGGGTGGCGCTGTCCGGGTTCCCGGCAGGCGTCCGGGTCGTCGTCGTCTCCGACAGCTGCCACAGCGGCACGGTCATCCGCGACAGCGCCGACGCGCTGATGAGCCAGCGCGGCATCGCCGCCGCCTTCGCCGAGGTCGCCCCACGCGCACGCGGGAGGGACCGCTCACGGGCGGGAGCTTCGCGGGCCGTTGCCGAGACCGAGACCCCGAAGGTCCGGCAGATCCCCTCGGACGTCCAGCGGCGCGTCCAGGCCGAGCAGGGCGCGCGGTACCGGGCGATCCGCCGGGGCGTCCCGAGGGCGGAGGAGTCCGCCGTCGACGCGAGCGTCCTGCTGCTCGCCGCGTGCATGGACAACCAGACCGCCGCCGAGCAGTTCGGGCACGGGCTGTTCACCGCGACCCTGCTCGAACAGTGGGACGGGAGACGCTTCGCGGCCAGTTACCAGGAAGTGATCTCCACCGCCCGCACCCAGCTGCCGCCCCTGCAGAGTCCGAACCTGCTGACGCTGGGCAGGACCCGGCCCGGTTTCAAGGACCAGACCCTCTTCGCCCTGGCGCCGCCGACGGACGCCGCGCCGGACCCCGGCCAACAGGCCGACACGCTCCCCGCCCCTCCGGGGAAGGCGGCCCCCGTGACCGGCTCCGACCAACCGGTCCCCCCACCCGCGGCCAAGACGGCGCCACACCTGTCCGTCACGGTCGGTGTCACGCTGCGCCCCGCGGACCGGGTCAGCGAGCTGCTGCTCGACCTCCTCGCCGCCGCGGTGGAGGACCCGGAGGACCCCGGCCCGCGCGACCCGGCCACGCTCCACCTCGACACGCTCTCCTGCGAGGTCCCCGACGACCTCGGCGGCGACGAACCGTACCTCACGTTCAACGGCGAGAGGGTGTGGAGCGCCTCCGGGGTGAACGACGGTGACGCGCGCGTCGTCGGCTTCCGGCGGGAGTTCGCCGGTTCGGTCACCGTCGGGCTCCACGACGAGGAGCTCGGGACCGACGACGAGATCGGCTCCTGCGTCATCGGCTCCGAGGAAGCCGGACGCGGCACCCGGACGGCCTTCTTCTCGGGCCCCGGGGGCGCCCGCTACTCCTTGACCTACACCGTGGAGTAGGAGGACGTCACCTCCGGGGAGCCACCGGGTACGGCCGAGGGCTGCGGTCAGAACCAGTCGGGGCGGGTGTCGGCGGCCGTCCGGTCCAGGGCGTCCAGCAGGTCGAACTGCGGTCCGGTGCGGGGGAGTTCGACGCGGAAGAAGTAGCGGGCGGCCTGCCGCTTGCCCTGGTGGAAGGCGTCCCCGTCCTGGCCGTCGGGGAGGGCGAGGAGCTGCTCCAGCCAGATCCAGGCCAGCACCACGTGCCCGACGGCCTCCAGGTAGACGGAGGCGTTGGCCAGCGCGGTGTCCGGGTCGCCGCCCGCCCACAGCGCGGCGGTGGTCCGCCCGACGCGGGCGGCGGCCGCGGCCAACTCGGCGGCCAGCGCGCCGACTTCGCCGTCGAGGGCGGTGGCGCGGCGGACGGTGGCGTCGATGGTCTCCAGCAGCAGCCGCAGGCCCGCGCCGCCGCCCATGACGACCTTGCGGCCGAGCAGGTCGAGGGCCTGGATGCCGTGGGTGCCCTCGTGGATGGGGTTGAGCCGGTTGTCGCGGTAGAACTGCTCCACGTCGTACTCGCGGGTGTAGCCGTAGCCGCCGTGGACCTGGATGGCGAGGTCGTTGGCGGCCAGGCACCACTGCGAGGGCCAGCTCTTGGCGATCGGGGTCAGCACGTCCAGCAGCAGCCGGGCCCGGGCGCGTTCGGCCTCGCCCTCGGCGGTGCGCTCCTCGTCCAGCAGGCGGCTGCAGTACAGGCTCAGCGCGAGGCCACCCTCGACGTAGCTCTTCTGGGCCAGCAGCATCCGCCTGACGTCGGCGTGCTCGATGATCGGCACCTGCGGGGCGGTGGCGTCCTTGCCGGTGGGCGGGCGGCCCTGGGGGCGGGTGCGGGCGTAGTCGAGGGCGTGCAGGTAGCCGGTGTAGCCGAGCGCGGCGGCGCCCAGGCCGACGCCGATCCGGGCCTCGTTCATCATGTGGAACATGTACGCGAGCCCGTGGTGCGGCTGGCCGACCAGGAAGCCGACCGCGCCCGGTGCGCCGCCGGGAGTGTGCCGTCCCTCGCCGAAGTTGAGCATGGTGTTGGTGGTGCCCCGGTAGCCCATCTTGTGGTTGAGGCCCGCCAGCACGACGTCGTTGCGCTCCCCGAGCGAACCGTCCGGCGCCACCAGGTACTTGGGGACGACGAAGAGCGAGAGGCCCTTCACACCCGCCGGTCCGCCGGGGATCCTGGCGAGCACCAGGTGGACGATGTTCTCGCTCAGGTCGTGGTCGCCGCCGGAGATCCACATCTTGGTGCCGGTGACCCGGTAGGTGCCGTCCGGCTGCGGCACCGCGCGGGTGGTGACGTCGGCCAGCGAGGAGCCCGCCTGCGGCTCGGAGAGGCACATGGTGCCGAAGAAGCGGCCCGCCACCATGGGCCGCACGTAGGTGTCGACCTGCTCCTGGCTGCCGTGCGCGAGCAGCAGGTTGGCGTTGGCGACGGTGAGGAAGGGGTACGCGGCGGTTCCCACGTTCGCGGCCTGGAACCAGGCCATGCAGGCGTGGGCCACCACCTGCGGCAGCTGCTGCCCGCCCACCGCGTGGTCCATCGCCGCCCCGGCCAGCCCCGAGTCGGCGAAGACCCGCAGCGCCCGCCCGACCTCCGGGATGACGTGCACGCGCTCGCCGTCGAAGGTCGGTTCCTGGGTGTCGTTCTTCTTGTTGTGCGGGGCGAAGTGCCGGGCGGCGATCTCCGCGCTCAGGTCGAGCACCGCGTCGATGGTGTCCCGGTCGTGCTCGGCGTAGCGCTCGCGCGCGGTCAGGGCGGTGACGTCCAGCCAGTCGTGGAGCAGGAAGTCCAGGTCGCGGCGGGACAGCAGGAGGGAGTCCATGGGCGAGGCGTCCAATCGGCGGCGGTCGGGAGGCCGCCCGCGTCGGCGCGGCCCGGCCGAATTGACTCGCGAGTAACGTAGGCGCCCCTCCATGTCGAGTCAAGATCCTCGCGGGGCGCCCGCCCGGGTGAGTACCGGTGGGTCCCGTGTGGGCGGGACGGGCTTCGGGAACCCTCGTGCGGTGAAGAGCGACATCACCGTCCACGTCGACGGAACCCCGCGTCGGCTGACCGTCGACACCCGTACGACCCTGCTCGACGCCCTGCGTGAACGGCTGGGGGTGACGAGCCCGAAGAAGGGCTGCGACCACGGGCAGTGCGGCGCCTGCACGGTGCTCTCCGGCGGACGGCGGGTGCTGAGCTGCCTCACCCTGGCGGTCACGCAGGACGGCGCCCGGGTCGTCACCGCCGAAGGGCTCGCCGCCCACGGCCCGTGCGGCGGCGACCGGCCCGACGGCGAGCGGGACTCCGGTGACGACGGGCTGCACCCGGTGCAGCGGGCGTTCATCGACTGCGACGCGTTCCAGTGCGGCTACTGCACCCCGGGGCAGGTCGTCTCCGCGGTCGGGATGCTCGACGAGTTCGCGCGGGGCTGGCCCAGCGCCGTCACCGAGGGCGCCCGGCCGCCGCGGCTGGACCGGGCCGAGGTGGCCGAGCGGATGAGCGGCAACCTGTGCCGCTGCGCGGCCTACGTCAACATCGTGCCCGCCGTCCAGCGGGCCGCGGCGGAGTCCGGCACGGCGTCGGGGGCGGGTACGGATGCGGGTGCGGCGGCGCCGGGTGCGGGGGTGGCCGGGTGAAACCGTTCGACTACCGGAGCCCGGCCGACGCGGCGGCGGCCGTCCGCAGCGTCGCCGGGAACCCGGCCGCGGTGTTCCTCGGCGGCGGTACGAACCTGGTCGACCACCTCAAGCTCGGCGTCCTCGCCCCCGAGCTGGTCGTCCACGTCGCCGACCTGCTGCCCGCCGGGATCGAGGAGCTCGACGGGGGAGCCCTCCGGATCGGCGCGGGCGTCCGCAACAGCGACCTCGCCGCCGACCGGCGGGTGCGCGAGCGCTTCCCCGTGCTCTCCCAGGCCCTGCTGTCGGGCGCGTCCGGCCAGTTGCGCAACATGGCCACCACCGGCGGCAACCCGCTGCAGCGCACCCGCTGCGTCTACTTCCAGGACGTCACGACCCCGTGCAACAAGCGGCAGCCCGGCTCGGGTTGTTCCGCCGTCGGCGGCTGGACCCGGTACCACGCCGTCCTCGGCGCCTCCGAGCACTGCCTCGCGGTCCACCCCTCCGACATGGCCGTGGCGCTGGCCGCCCTCGACGCCCAGGTGCGGGTGCTGGGGCCGGACGGCGAGCGCACGATCCCCTTCACCGGCCTGCACCGGCTGCCCGCCGACACCCCCGAGCGGGACACGGTGCTCGAACACGGGGACCTGATCACCGCGATCGACCTGCCGCCCCTGCCGCTCGCCCGCCGCTCGGCCTACCGCAAGGTGCGCGACCGGGCCTCGTACGCGTTCGCCCTGGTCAGCGTCGCCGCAGCGGTGGAGGTGCTGGACGGGGTGATCACCGACGCGCGGGTCGCGTTCGGCGGCGTGGCCCACGTGCCGTGGCGCGCGCACCGGGCCGAGCGGGTGCTGCGCGGCGCCCCGGCCACCGAGGAGACCTACCGCGCCGCCGCGGACGCCGAACTCGCCGACGCCCGCCCGGCCGACGGGCTCGACGGCGGCAACGCCTTCAAGATCCCGCTGTTGCGCCGCACCCTCGCCGCCACCCTGCGCGGACTCGTCCGGGAGGACGCCCGATGACGTTCATCGACCGCCCCGCCGCCATCGGCCTGGACCTGCCCCGCCGGGACGGCGCCGCCAAGGTGCGCGGCACCGCCGTCTACGCCTACGAGACGCCGGTGGAGGATCCTGCCTACGCGCACCCCGTCCAGGCCACCGTCGCCCGGGGGCGGGTCACGGCGCTGGACACCGCCGCCGCCGAGGCGCTCGACGGCGTGCTCGCGGTGCTCACCCCCGCCACCGCGGAACGCCTGGCCTCCACCGAGGACCGCGAGCTGGCGGCCCTCCAGGACGACGAGGTCGCCTTCCGCGGCCAGGTCGTCGCCCTGGTCGTCGCCGACAGCTCCGAGACGGCCCGGCACGCCGCCGCCCTCGTCCGGGTCTCCTACGCGCCGGCGACGCACGACAGCGAGCTGCGGGCCGACCGCGACGACCTGTACGCGCCCGAGCGGGTGAACCCGGACTTCCCCACCGACACCGTCGAGGGCGACGTCGCGGCCGCCACCGCCACCGCGGCGGCGGTGGTCGAGCAGACGTACACCACCGCGACGTACCACAACAACCCGCTGGAGCCGCACGCCACCACCGCCCGCTGGGAGCCCGGCGACGGCCGCCTCACCCTGTGGGACTCCACCCAGGGCGTCCACCCCGCCCGGACCGCCGTGGCGTCGGTGTTCGGCCTCGACGAGGCGAAGGTCCGGGTGGTCTGCCCGTACGTCGGCGGCGGCTTCGGGTCGAAGGGCACCCCGCACGTCAACGTGGTGCTCGCCGCGATGGCCGCGCGCGCCGTCCCCGGACGGCCGGTGCGCCTGGCGCTGACCCGGCAGCAGATGTTCTCCCTCGCGGGCTACCGCACCCCCACGATCCAGCGCTGCCTCCTCGCCGCCGAACCCGACGGCACGCTGACCGCCCTCGCCGTGGACGTCGTCGAACAGACCTCGCGGATCAAGGAGTTCGCCGAGCAGACCGGCGTGCCCGCCCGGATGATGTACGCCGTCGCGAACCGGCGTACCACCCACCGCCTCGCCGCCCTGGACGTGCCCGTGCCGTCCTGGATGCGCGCCCCCGGGGAGTGCCCCGGCATGTTCGGGCCCGAGGTGGCGATGGACGAACTGGCCGAGCGGCTCGGCATCGACCCGGTCGAGCTGCGGATCCGCAACGAGCCCGCCACCGACCCGGAGACCGGCAAGCCCTTCTCCAGCCGCAACCTCGTCGGCTGCCTGCGCGAGGGCGCGGCGCGCTTCGGCTGGAACGGGCGCGACCCGCGGCCCGGCGTGCGCCGCGACGGCGACTGGCTGGTCGGCACCGGCGTCGCCGCCTCCACCTACCCGGTGCACCGGATGTCGAAGTCGACGGCGGTGATCCGGCGGGAGGGGGAGCGGTACGTCGCCGAGATCGGCGCGGCCGACCTCGGCACCGGCACCTGGACCACGCTGGCGCAGATCGCCGCGGACGCGCTCGGCGTCCCGGTCGAGCGGGTCGAGGTGCGGATCGGCGACACCGCCTACCCGATGGCGACGGTGGCGGGCGGCTCCTCGGGCATGTCGACCTGGGGCTCGGCCGTGGTCGAGGCCGCCCGCGCCTTCCGCACCAGGTACGGCGCCGAGCCGCCGGAGCGGGCCGAGGCGTCCGGCTCCGTCCCGCCGGCGGACGACCGCTGGGCGATGCACGCCTTCGGCGCCCAGTTCGCCGAGGCCCGGGTCCACCTGGACACGGGGGAGGTCCGGGTGCCGCGCCTGCTGGGCGTCTTCGCCGTCGGCCGGATCGTCAACCCGCGCACGGCACGCTCGCAGCTCGTCGGCGGCATGACCATGGGACTGTCCATGGCGCTGCACGAGCAGAGCGTCCTCGACCCCCGGACCGGCCACGTCGTCAACCACGACCTCGCCGACTACCACATCACGGCCAACGCGGACGTCGCCGAGGTCGAGGCCCACTGGCTCGACGAGCACGACCCCCACGTCAACGCGATGGGGACCAAGGGCATCGGCGAGATCGGCATCGTCGGCACCGCCGCCGCGGTCTCCAACGCCGTGTGGCACGCCTGCGGCGTGCGGGTGCGGGACCTGCCCGTCACGCTGGACAAGGTGCTGCCCGCGCTGGAGGATCCGCCCGGGCGGTGAACCGCCCGCACGGCGGCGCCCCGCCGTGCGGGCCGCGTTTCCTCAGACCACCCGCCTGGAACCGGTGGCCCCCTCGTCGTCCTCTTCCTCCTCGTCCTCACCGGGGAGGTAGACGTCCTTCACCGCGACGTTCACCTCGACGACCTCCAGGCCGACCAGGCGCTCCACCGCCTCGACGACGCCCGCGCGCACGTCCTTCGCGACCACGGGCACGAGCACGCCGTACTCGACCACGACCTCCAGGTCGACGGCGGCCTGGCGCTCCCCCACCTCGACCTTCACCCCGCGCGTGGCGTCGCCGCCCTTGCGGCCGGGGACGCGGTCACGCACCGAGCCCAGCGCCCGGGACGACCCGGGCCCCAGGGCGTGGACGCCCGGAACCTCGCGCGCGGCCTCCCCGGCGATCTTCGCGACGACGGTGTCGGCGACGGACGTCTTCCCGCGCCCTCCGGCCGCGGCCGCGGCGCCCGCGCCGGGACGGGGCGCACCGGGGCGGGGCGCGCCGGGAGGCGGCTGCGGAGGGCCCCCGAGGGGACGGACGTTTCCCGTGTCGGTCATGACGGCCTCCTGTGTGCTGGCCCGGTGGAACTCCGTACGGGCGGACCGCGGGCTCGACCGGCCCGCCGGCACCGCGCCTGCCCATCGGCGGACAGAAATCACCTATGTCCCGTTTCTTTTCCTATCTCCCGATAAGAACGGAAAACGTCCGAGGGCAAGCCCGGTTCCGGTGGCGGACGGAGGTGCGGTCGTGGGCGCGGTCGTGGGCGCGGTCGGTGCGCGCCTCACCCCGCGAAGGCGTGCGCCGGTAGGCCCCGCACGCCCGGCGCGCAGGCGAAGAGCGAGCCGGCGAGCGGCTGTTCGCGCAGCTCGGCCCCGGTCAGGCCGCGGCTGGCGGTGGTGAGGTAGAGGGTCTCCAGCGCCGGGCCGCCGAAGGCGCAGCTGGTGACCTTGGCGGCGGGCACTTCCACGACGGCGGCCAGGGTGCCGTCCGGCAGGTAGCGGTGGACGGCGTACCCGCCGAAGAGGGCGACCCAGACGCCGCCCTCGGCGTCGACGGTCAGCCCGTCCGGCACGCCGTCGGTGACGCGCGCCAGCGTGCCGGTGCGGCGCAGCGCCGGGCCGGTGCGGTCGTAGACGGCGACCTCGCGGGTGGGGGAGTCGGCGTAGTAGGCCAGGCGGCCGTCCGGGGACCAGTCGAGGCCGTTGGAGATCGAGACGCCGGTCAGCTCGGTCGTCAGGCTCGTGCCGTCCAGCCGGTGGAGCGCGGCGGCCCCGGACGCGCCCGCGGTGGACATCCCGCCCACCCAGAACCGGCCCTCCGGGTCGCAGCGCCCGTCGTTCAGGCGTTGGTCGGGGCCGGGCAGTCGGACGCGGGCGAGCGGTTCGGGCTCGCCCCCGCGCTCCGGGCGGTAACCGGCCAGGGTGTCGCCGAGGGCGAGCAGCAGCCCGCCGGAGGCGCGCAGCGCGACGGCGCTCAGCGGGCCGGGGAAGACGGCCCGCAGCGCGTCGCGTCCCGTCGCCGGGTCGAAGCCGTGCAGTTCGCCGCGCGGGATGTCGGTCCACCACAGCAGCCCCTCCCGGGCGTCCCACAGCGGACTCTCGCCCACCAGCGCGCGGGCCTCGTGGACGGGACGGGCGGAGAGCGGGACGGGTGCGGCGGGCACGGCGGCCTCCGGGGGCGAGCGACGGGCTGGGCACGGGGACGCTACCCGGTCGGGGGCCCGGCGCGCCCGTTTCCTGCGCCCGCCTTTCGGCAGTGTTTCGCCGCGTGAAATCCCGCCCCGAATCGACGTCACCGCATTGACCAGCCTTGTTCCCGGTGTCCGGCCGAAGCTAACTTGCGGGGTGAAATTAACCGTGCGGTCCCTCCCCCTCCGTCTTCCTCCTGCCGGGAGCAGCCCAGCCATGTCCTCCGTCGCCGTCCCCACCGCCCGGGTGTCCGCCCGGACCGTCCGCAGACTCGCACCGCCGCTGGTCGCCTTCGGCGAGTTCGTCGACGGCTACGACCTGCTGGTGATGAGCACCGCGCTGGTCTTCCTCACCCCCGCCTTCGGGCTGACCGCGCTCGACAAGGGCCTGCTCGGCGCCGCCAGCTTCGTCGGTGCCGCCCTCGGGGCCCTGGTCTTCGGTGACCTGACGGACCGTTTCGGCCGCCGCGCGATATTCGTGATCAACCTCGTCCTGTTCGTCGTCTTCGCCCTGGTCTCGGCCTTCGTCACCAACGTGCCGGAGCTGATCGCCGCCCGCTTCCTGATCGGCGTCGGCGTCGGCATGGACATCCCCACCAGCTCCGCCTTCCTGGCCGAGGTCGCCCCCGCGCGTCGGCGCGGCCGCTTCGTCGGCTCGCTGCCCAACGCGATGTGGCTGCTCGGCGCGATCACCTCCGCCCTGGTCGCGATCTCGCTCAAGGGGGACCCGGACGCCTGGCGCTGGCTCCTCGGCCTGGCCGCCGCCCCGGCGCTGCTGGTGCTGGTCGGCCGCCAACTGCTGCCCGAGTCCCCGCGCTGGCTGCAGGCCAAGGGGCGCGAGGCCGAGGCCGCGGCCGTCTACGCGCAGCTCGGCCTGGAGCGCCCGTCCCGGCTGGAGCCCGTCGCCACGGCCGAACGGACCGGCTACCGCGCCCTGTTCGGCCGCCGCTACCGCACCCGCACGCTCGCCTTCGCGCTCTTCTTCGCCGCCAACGGCCTGGGCGGCGGGGTCAGCACCATCGCCGGTCCGCTCTTCCTGACGGCCGCCGGACTGGACAAGACCCAGGCGATGGAGTTCACCCTCTACGGCTTCCTGGTCGGCCTCGGCGCGGTCGTGCTCGGCTCGTTCCTGGTCGACCGGGTCGACCGCCGCTGGTTCGGCGCGGCGACCGCGCTCGCCGCCTTCGCGGTGACCCAACTGCTGGCCTGGGCCGGGACGGGCAACCAGCCCGTCGTCCTCGCCAGTTGGCTCGCCTTCACCTTCTTCACCTGGATCGGCCCCGGCACCCTGGCCTGGATCTGGTCCGCCGAACTCTTCCCGACCGCGCTGCGCGGGGTCGGCACCGGCTTCACCCAGGCCTCGGCCCGACTGGCCATCGCGGTCACGGCCGGGTTCGGACCCACCGTGATCAGCACCTGGAGCCTGCACGCGGTGGCGGTCTTCTCGGCGGCCTACCTGGTCTGCGCCGCGGTGCTGCTGGCCTTCCCGTTCTTCGCCACCACCGGCACCGAGCTGGAGCAGGCCGCGGCCGAGGGCGGAGCGGGGACGCGGCAGGCCCGGGCCGCCGCCCCGACCACCGAGGCGGCCGGGGCGCCGGTTCCGGGAAGCTGACCGGACCCGGAAGCCGACCGCGCACCACCGACCGCAGGGACAGACCGATGAGCAGCGAACGATCCGTGACCGCCGACGCCGACACCCGTACCGACACCGACACCCGTACCGCCGACGCCGACATCCCTACCGAGGCCAGGGCTGGGACCCGGGCCGGCGCCCCCACCGCACAGCCCGGCGACGTCGGCCGCCGCAACGTCGCCGCGATCATGCGGACGGTGCTGGTGCACGGCCCCCAGCCGCGCGCCGGGATCGCCGAGCTCACCGGTCTGTCCGCCGGAACCGTCACCCGGCTCACCGCACGGCTGACCTCCGCCGGGCTGTTGCACGAGCTGCCCGGCGTGCGCGGCCCGGCCGAGGGCGGCCGGCCGCGCGTCCCGCTGGACCTGCCCACCGAGCGCACCGCCGTGGTCGGCGTCCACATCGGACTGCTGCGCACCACGGTGGGGCTGGTCGACCCGCGCGGCGGCGTGCTCGGCCAGGCCGTGCACGCCCACCGCTCGTCCGCGCCGGACGTGCTGGTGGCGCAGGCGGCCGCCGCGGTGGCGGAGCTGGCCGGAGGGCTGGGCGCGGGCCGCCGGGTGCTCGGCGTCGGCGTCGGCATCGGCGGCTGGGTGGACACCGAGCACGGCACCGTCGTCGCGCACCAGCCGCTCGGCTGGCACGACGTCCCGCTGCACCGGCTCCTCTCCGCCGAACTGGGCCACCCGGTGCGCCTGGAGGGCACCGTCCGGGCGATGGCGCTGGCCGAGACCTGGTACGGCGCGGCCACCCGGGCGCGCAGTGCGGTGGAGCTCTTCATCGGCAACGTCGTCGGCAGCGCGCTGGTGCTGGACGGGCGGATCCACGGCGGGCCGCGTTCCGCCGCCGGCACGCTCACCCACCTGCCGGTGGCGGGCGCGCGCGGCCCGCGCTGCGACTGCGGCCGGTACGACTGCCTGCAGGCGGTCGCCACCGACGCGTCGGTGCTGGCCCAGGCCCGGGCCGCCGGGTCGGCCGGGCCCGGGGACGCCTTCGAGGACGTGATCGCCCGCGCCCGGCAGGGCGACCGCCCCGCCGCCCACCTGCTGCGCCGCCGCGCCCGGCACGTCGGCCGCGCCGCCGCGCTGGTGCTGGACCTGCTCAACCCGGAACTGGTGGTACTGGCCGGAGGCCCGCTGCTGACCCCGGAGTACCTGCCGGACGTACGCCGCGAACTGGTCCGCCGCAGCCAGCTCGGCGGCGAGGCGGCCGCCCGTCTGGTCCTCTCCGGACTCGGCCCGCAGGCCCTGGTGCTCTCCAGCGCGGCCCCTTTCCTGGACGCCTACTTCAGCGATCCGCTCGGCTACGAGCGCGGCGTGGAGCGGCTGGTGATGGACGCGTGAGCGCGCGGGCGGGGCGCGGCGAAGGCACGGGGTCCGTGGCGCGGGGCACGCGAGGGGCGGGCACGCGAGGGGCGGGCGCGAGTGGGACGGGCACGTGTGGGACGGGCGGCCGCCGGGGCGCGGCGGATCCGACCCGGAGCGCGGCCGGGGGCGGGCAGGCGCGGCGAGGAGCGGGCATGAGCGAGTCCCTTCGGCTCTCCCTGCACCGGGCCCGGGTCTCCGCCCGCACCACCTGGTGGGTGGCCGCCCTGCACGACGCCGACGGGCGGACCGGCCTCGGCGAGTGCTCCGACGCGGGGCCGGGCGCGCGCCGGGTCTGGGCCCGGGCGGGCGCGCTGCTGCGGGCGGGCGCGGGCGTGCCGGAACTCGCCGGGCACCTGGACGAGGACGCCGGCCCCGACCTCGCCCGGCACACGGTGCTCGGCGCGCTGGAGTCGGCGCTCGCCGACCTGCGCGCCCGCCGGGCCGGGCAGCCGCTGTGGCAGGCGCTCGGCGGCGCGGAAGCGCGCCCGGTGCACCGTTACGCCAACATCAACCGGGCGCTGCGCACCCGCACCCCGCAGGAGTTCGCCGAGGTCGCGCGCGCCGCCGAGGCGGCGGGCTACCGGGCGGTCAAGTGCGCGCCCTTCGACGGGCTGCCGCCCGGCGACCGGCTGCGGAAGGGGCTCGTCCGGGCGCGGGCGGTGCGGCGCGCGCTGCGCCCGGCCACGGAGCTGATGGTCGACGCCCACCTGCTGCTCGACGTCGAGCAGGTGCTGCGGGCCGCCCCCGCGCTGGCCGCGCTCGACCTGCGCTGGCTGGAGGACGCCGTACCGCTGGACGACCCGGACGCGCTCGCCGCCGTGCACGCGGCCGGCATCGCACCGCTCGCGGGCGGCGAGTTCGCGACCGGCCCGGAGCAGGTCCGGGCCGCACTGCACAGCGGACACCTGGCCTGGCTGCTGCCCGACGTCAAGCACAGCGGCGGCCTCGGCCCCGCCCGCCGTCTCGCCGAAGCGGCCCGCGCGGCGGGTGCGCGCGTCTCCCTGCACAACCCCGCCGGACCGGTCGCCACGGCGGCCGGCCTGCACCTGGCCGCCGCGCTCGGACCGGACACCGGCGCGGAGACCGGCGCGGAGACCGGCACGGAGATCGAGTTCGCCTTCGGTGAGGCCCGCTGGCGCGGTACGAGCGTGGTGCCCGCCGAACCGGCCGGCGCCACCGCGTGGTTGACGCCGCCGCCCGGCCCCGGCCTCGGCCTGGACCTCACCGCCCGCCACTGGCGTCCGGTACCGCTGCCACGCCTGGACGGAGCCCTGCGATGACCGCCCCCGCCACCCCGCCCCGCCCCCGCGACCTGGAGGGTCGCACCGCCCTGGTCACCGGGGGCGCCCGCGGCATCGGCGCGGCGGTGGTCGCCGAACTGCTGGCCAGGGGCGCGGCCGTGGTCTGCGTCGACCTGGCGGAACCGGAGGCAGCAGCTACGGCCTCCGGGGCCGCCTTCACGGCCCTGCGCGGCGACGTGTCCGACCCGTCCGTCCCCGCCGCCGCCCTCGCCGCCGCCCGCGACCTCGGCGGGCGGGCCGACATCCTGGTCCAGTCCGCCTTCGGCGGCGGGCCCGCCGCATTGGACGCCCAGCCGGAGGCCGAGTGGGACCGGATGCTGCACGTGGTGCTGACCGCCGCCCGGCGCTTCGACCTCGCCTTCGCCGCGCAGACCGGTCCGGCGGGCGGTGCCATCGTGCACCTGGCCTCCCCGCACGCCTTCGGCGCCGTGCCGGGCTTCTCCGCCTACGCCGCCGCCAAGGCCGGGCTGCTCGCGCTGACCCGCGCCGTCGCGGTGGAGCTCGGCCCGTGCGCGGTGCGCTGCAACGCGGTGGCGCCCGGTTTCGTCCCGGTCGAGCGCAACCGCCACGTCTGGTCCGACCCCGAGCAGGCCGCCGCACTGCTGCGGGCCGCACCGCTGGGCCGCTTCGGCGAGGCCGCCGAGGTCGCCCGCGCGGTCGGCTTCCTCGCCTCCTCCGAGTCGTCCTTCGTCAACGGCGCCTGCCTGGCCGTGGACGGCGGCATGACCGCGATGCTTCCCGAAGCGCTGCTGCGCTGAGGGCGGAAGGGCCTCCGGGCCGAAAGGAGCACCACCCGCCATGAAGGAGGACCACTGTTGTCACCGACCCCGCGACCGGCTCCGCGTCCGGCCCTGCGCCCGATCCCGCGAACGGCCCCGCGCCCGATCCCGCGCCCGCGCCGGACCTGGGTGCTGACCGCGCTCGCCGCCGCCCTCGCCGTGCTGCCGCTCGCCCCGGCGCTGCCCGCCACCGCCGCCCGCGCCGCCACCGGCACCGCCTACCACCTCGACTGCTCCGCCACCGTGGACGGGACCGGCACCCAGGCCGCCCCCTTCAACACCCTCGCCGACGTCAACGCCCTCGCCCTCCAGCCCGGGGACTCCCTCCTCCTGGCCCGAGGCACGACCTGCCTGGGCAGCCTCACCCCGCACGGCTCCGGCACCGCCGCCGCGCCGATCCTGATCGACGCCTACGGCTCCGGCGCGCTGCCCGCCGTCAACGCCAACGGTGCCGACCAGGCCGTGCTGCTCGCGGGCGAGTCCCACGTCCAGCTCCGCAACCTCTCGCTCTCCGCGCCCGGCGACAACACCACCGCCAGGCGCGGCGTCCACGTCTACGCCGCCGACGCCGGCACCCTGTCCGGCATCGTCCTGCAGGGCCTGGACATCCACGACGTGCGCGGGGCGCTGCCCGCCAGGACGACCACCGGCAACGGGACGGGGAAGTACGCGAACGCCTCCGGCGGCATCGTCGTCGAGGCCCAGGGCAGCAGCGTGCCGACCGCCTTCGCCGGACTGCAGGTCCTGGACAACCGCATCCACGCGGTGGACCGCCAGGGCATCTACACCTGGTCCAACTGGTGCCGCAGCTCCCGGCTGGCCGCCTTCTGGAACTCCCTCTGCACGGCGGCCTGGACCCCGAGCACCGACCTGGTGGTGCGCGGCAACCTGCTCTGGGACATCGGCGGCGACGGCATCGCCCCGATGACCGGCCAACACACCCTGGTCGAGCACAACACCCTGCGCGGCTTCAACGAGCGCTCCGGCTCGCCCAACGCGGGCATGTGGACGGCCAACACCGTCGACGCCACCTTCCAGTACAACGACACTTCCGGCGGCAAGACCACCGCCGACGGGATGGCCTACGACGTGGACCACTCCACCGACGGCGTGGTCTTCCAGTACAACCTCTCCCACGACAACCAGGGCGGCTTCTTCCTGCTCTGCCCCTACAACACGCCCACCAGGAACTTCGTGATCCGCGCCAACATCTCCGTCAACGACAGGACGCGCGGGTTCCAGGTCTGCGACGGCGCCCTGCAGAACGGGCGGATCCACGGCAACACGATCTACCTGGCCGACGGCATCAGCCAGCAGATCGTCACGGAGTCCACCGGCGCCACCCTGGACGTGAAGTTCACCGACAACGCGGTCGTTCGGCACGGCTCCACCGGCACGGTCGGCTGGACCCTCGACGACCCCGCCTGGGTCAACGACCACGACCTCTTCTACGACGTGCCGGTGCCCGCCGGGGCGACCAACGCCGTCACCGCGGCGCCGCTGCTCACCGGCCGGGAGCTGGCCGACGGCTACGGCTACCGGCTCACCTCCGGTTCGGCCGCGCTCGGCACCGGAGTCCAGATCAGCGGCAACGGCGCCACCGACTGGTTCGGCAACGCGGTGCCGACCACCGGGGCGCCGAACATCGGCGCCTACCAGGGCCCCGCGGTCTGCGCGCCCGCACTCGCCGACCCGTTCAACACCGACACCGCCGGTACGGCCCCGGCCGGTTGGACCGTCTCCGGCGCCGCCCCCGCGGCCCTGGTCGGGACCGACCCGGCGACCGGCGAGTACGGCCGCTCCCTGCTGCTGACCGGCCAGTCCGCCGACACCGCCGTCACCCGCTCCTTCACCGCCACCACCAGCGGTGACCTGCGGGTCGACGCCCGGCTGTGGGCGGGTCAGACCACCGCGCCGCTCGGCCTGCACGTGCTGGACGCCGCCGGAAACCCGGTGGCCCAGTTCAGCCTGGCCGCCGACGGCCGGGCCGCCTACACCGACAACGGCGCCTGGACCGACTCCGCCTTCGCCTACCCCAGCGGCCTCTGGCTGCCGGTCTCCCTGGTGCTGCACCCGGCGGCGGGCACCTACGACGTCTCCGTCAACGGCACCGCGCTGGCCACCGCCCGGCTGACCACCGGCGCGGGAGCCGCCGCCCAACTGCGGCTGCGCGTCCCGGGCACGTCGGGCCAGGTGCCGACCTTCGCCGTCGACGACCCGCTGGTGCAGTCGCTGGGCTGCTGAGAACTCGTCACACGATCTTGCTGATCGTCACTGGCCGGGCGTGACCGATGTGACGTTCCGTCTGTTCGTGATGGCGTGAGCAACAGGCCGTGAACCGTGGACGACGAGCTGTGGGCCCGGACCGGGCCGCTGCTTCCGGCGTGGCCGGAGGGGGCGCCGGGCCCGCAGCCGGTGGACGACCGTCGCTGCCCGCAGGGCATCCTGTTCGTGCTGTACACCGGGATCGCTCGGTGGCAGCTACCACTGGAACTGGGCTTCGGCTCCGGGCGGACCTGCTGGCGTCGGCTCTGTCATTGGCAGGAGGGCGGGGTGTTCGAGGCCCTGCACCGCGTACTCCTGGCCGGGTTGAACGTGGCCGGGCTGATCGATCGACTGGACGCGCGTATGCGTGGACGCCTCCCACGTACGCGCGAAAAAGGGGGAGTGAGGCGACCGGCCCGTTGCCGGTCGACCGTCGCAAGACCGGGAGCAAGCACCGCCCGATTAGCGGCGGCGGCCCCCCGTTCCACGTGACCACCACCGCCGCCAACATCAACGACGTCAACCGGACCCTCGCCCTGGTCGACAACATCCCGCCGGACGCCGACTGTCCGGGGCGGCCACGCAAGCGGCCCAAGTCCCTTCTCGAAGACAAGGGTTACGACAGCCGACACCTCCGCCGGGAACTGACCCGCCGCCGGACCCTGCCCGTCATCTCCCGGCGTGGCGAGCCCGGCATCCGCGGTCTCGGCAAGCTCCGCTACCGAAATTAAAAACGTGATGTCGGTCGACTGTTGACCATGAGGCCGTTACCGAGGACGTGCTCGTCGGCCAGATCCGGGCAGTACTGGATGTGCATGAGGCAGCGTTTCATGGTCTGGGTCACCTGGCCGTGGTTGGCGGCAGTGACGTGCTGCTCCCCGGCGGGGAAGACTCTACCGACCGGGGTGTCGCTGAGGAGCCGTCGGATAGTGGTGGACCGCCGCCGCCTCCATAACCGGGTGCGGGTCGGGTCCGGGAGTTGAGAGGATCCACCCACCGACCATGAACAGATGTCCGGGCTCGCCCGGGGAGGAATGGAAATGTCGAAGTTCGACCTGCTCGTGGTTCTGCCGCCCACCCCGCCGGAGCGGTACGACGCCGCGATCGCCGAGGCGATGGAGCCGTACTCCGCTCAGGACGCCACGTACGAGCAGGTGGACCCGAACGGCATCGCCTGGGTCGAGGAGCTCCGTGCGGGCGGGGTGCTGCCGCAAGGCGTCGAGCTGACCTGGCCGCAGGTCGCGGAGGCGTACAACTCGGCAAACGGATACGAGAATTCGCACAGCAAGGCGCTCCGCGTCGGCTGGGAGGGCCGTGGGTACTGGCTGCGGGAGTGGAACCCGAATGGCCAGTGGGACTACTACGGCGCGTATCGGCACGAAGGCCCCTACTTCCCGTACCGCCCGGAGGCTGTCGGCGACTCCCGCCTGTGGCTCACTGAATACCCGGAGGAGTTCGCCTCCCGGGGCCCTCTGGCCGGACTCACCACCCGCTGCGACGGCGGTCCGCTCGGCCTGCTCGACCTCGAAACCCTGCGCGACACCCTCGGCCGGCTCGCCGCCGCGGACCACGATGCTTGGCGGGCCAGCAACGGTGAAGCCCCGAGGTGGGATTGGTTCCGGTTCACCGAGGACCGTGACGAGAACATCGCCAAGGCCCGCGCCTCCGCCGTCCCCGCCGCCGCGCTGCTGCGGCTCGACGGCACCTGGGTCGACGCTGACGACTGGCGCGACGACTGCGCGGGCTACTGGCGATACGTCAACGCCTACCTGGACGCCCTCCCCGGACGACACCGTGGTGCTGGCCGTCACCTGCCATTGCTGAGCGCCCAGGCAGGAAGCTGTTGCAGCTGGCCGACGCCGCCTCGGTTCGTGCCGTTCGCCAACCCGGCTGATGCCCGGGCCAGGATGTCGGCATCGAATCACTCCAGTCCGTCCGCCGAAACTCGCCCCCGGTCCTACTGAACCTGAAAGGGTGCTGTTGGGGCTGTCTGCCTGACAGACGCTGGTTCCCTTCGGTAGTTCCATCGAAGTGAGATATGCGCAGGACGGCGGGCTGACTGACGCCGAGAGGGCCGCGCGGGAGCTGTTACGGCTCCAGGCCGTGGAACGCTTCGAGTCGGGGCAGAAGAACAGGGAAATCGCCGCCGTATTGCGGGTGAGCGAGCGGTCGGTCGAGCGGTGGCGGCGGGCCTGGCGCGAGCACGGAGAGGCCGGCGTCCGGTTGAAGGGGGCACCGGGGCGCCCGAGGCTCGAACCTGGCCAGCTCACCAGACTGGAGCGGTAGTTGGGGGGCGGGCCGCTCGCCCATGGGTGGGCGGACCAGCGGTGGACGCTCGCGCGGATCAAGACGCTGATCGGCCGGTTGTTCCACGTCTCGTACACGGTCGAGGGCACGTGGCAGTTGCTCAAGCGGCTCGGCTGGTCGTGGCAGCAGCCGGCCCGTCGCGCGATCGAACGCGACGACGATGCTGTCGAGGTGTGGCGGGAGGAGACCTGGCCGCGGGTAAGAGAATCGCGGCGGAGCGCGACGCGTGGCTGGTCCTCGAGGACGAAGCCGGGCAGTCGATGACTCCGCCGCGTGCCAGGACCTGGGGCCGGATCGGCCGTACCCCGGTCGTGCGGGTGAGTGCCCGGGGCTCCGGACGGGTGTCGATGGCGGGGATGACCTGCTTCAAGCCGGGCGAGCGGTCCCGACTGATCTACGCGGTGCGCGAGTACCGAGGCCGCAAGACCGAGCCGAAGGGCTTCGGCTGGCGGGACTTCCGCGACCTGATCGTCCGTGCCCGCATCCAGCTGGGCGGCCCGATTGCTCTGGTCTGGGACAACCTCCGCCTCCACCTGGCAGTAAGGATGCGGGAGTTCATCACCGCGAACGCCGACTGGCTCACGGTGTTCCAGCTGCCGACCTACGCCCCCGACCTCAACCCGACCGAGGGCATCTGGTCCCTGGTTAAGCGTGATATCGGAAACCTTGCCGCCACTGACCTCGGCCAGATTACCCGGGCCGTGAAGCGCAGGTTCAAGCGCATCCAGTACCGCCCGGACCTGGTTGACGGATGCCTCCTCGGCACCGGACTCATCCTCGACGGATGACCGACATCACACTTTCAACTTCAGTACGTCATCGAGCAGTCCTTCGCCCAGCTCCACCAGCTCAAGCGCCTCACCACCCGGCGGGAACGCCCCCTCGAACTCCACCGCTCGCTCGTCTCGCTCGCATGCGTCCTCATCCGCTGGCGAAGGCTCAACAAGCCGACACTGTGATCGTGTTAGGAGCTCAAAGACGCGCCGAGCTGAGTGGATGCCGGGCCAGACGGCGGAGCTGACGCAACCTCCAGTAGGCGCGCTGCAGCGCATTTAACCGCTTCCAATTTGTACGTTGTACTCGGTCTCCGTCTCCGTCTCCGTCTCCGACTCCGTCTCGGTCTCGGTCTCGGTCTCCGACTCCGTCTCGGTCTCGGTCTCCGACTCCGTCTCGGTCTCGGTCTCCGACTCCGTCTCGGTCTCGGTCTCCGACTCCGACTCCGTCTCGGTCTCCGACTCCGACTCCGTCTCGGTCTCCGACTCCGACTCCGTCTCGGTCTCCGACTCCGTCTCCGTCTCGGTCTCCGACTCCGTCTCCGTCTCGGTCTCCGACTCCGACTCCGTCTCGGTCTCCGTCTCGGTCTCAGTCTCAGTCTCAGTCTCTGGCTCGGATTCCCCTATGGAAATAGGCTCAAGCGCTTCGGGATTCTTTTCAAGCGACTGCGTTGCCCAATAGGCAGCGCGATCCTCTGATTGGGGCAGCGGGGAGAATGTTGATACCACGCCTACTTTTCCATCGACTTCAGCGGTGAATCTCCAGCCGTACCACGGATCATGCTCGTTTGGCGGTACCTGAACCCCGGGCCTAAATATGGTAATGGAATGCATTTTCAACTCAGTCTAGAAGGAAGTCGGAATCGCTGAATTACCCGATAGCCACTCTCGAACCGTACCGCCGAACCCATTCGGCTGCTGCTTAGAACCCGTGACACGATCTTGCTGATTGTTGCTGGCTGGGCGTGACCGATGTGACGTTCCGTCTGTTCGTGATGGCCTGAGCAACAGGCCGTGGATCGTGGACGATGAGCTGTACACCGGGATCGTTCGGTGGCAGTTACCACTGGAGCTGGGCTTCGGCTCCGGGCGGACCTGCTGGCGTCGGCTCTGTCGTTGGCAGGAGGGCGGGGTGTTCGAGGCCCTGCACCGCGTACTCCTGGCCCGGTTGAACGTGGCCGGGCTGATTGATCGACTGGACGCGCGCGTGGACGCCTCCCACGTGCGCGCGAAAGGGGGGTGAGGCGACCGGCCTGTTGCCGGTCGACCGTCGCAAGACCGGCGGCAAGCACCGCGCGATCAGCGGCGGCGGCTCCCGTTCCACGTTACCACCACCGCCGCCAACGTCAACGACGTCAACCGGCCCCTCGCCCTGGTCGACAACATCCCGCCGGACGCCGACCGGGTCGGCCACCCCCGCCACCGCCCGGATCCCCTGCTCGGCGACAAGGGCTACGACAGCAAACCAACCGCCGCGAGCTGCGCAAGCGCCGGATCCTGCCCGTCATCTCCTGGTGTGGCGAGCCCGGCATCATCGGCCTCGGCAAGCCCGTTACGTCGTCGAGCAGACCTTCGCCCAGCTCCACCAGTTCAAGCGCCTCGCCGTCCGCCGGGAACGACGCCTCGACCTCCGCAACGCCTTCGTCTCACTCGCTTGCGCACTCATCCGCTGGCGGCGCCTCAACAAGTCGGCACCATGATCGTGTCACGCCCGTCGTCAGGGGACGCGAAGGCCGCCGAGCGGTGCGTGCCGGGTCCCAGCTCTCGCCTGGCCCGTGGGCAGGGGAGCTCGCTGCGTCGGGACGCAGGTCGTCGCGGGTGCTGTCGTCACGTGGGTGGGCGTCCCCAGACCTGCTCCGTGCGGGTGGGGCCGACGAATCGGCCCAGCTCGCCTACATCGGCCCAGGAACGGTTGGCCCCGTAGTTGTAGGGGAGCAGGGAGTCGGTCGCCTCGTGCGGCGCGAGGCCTTTGTTGGGTATTCCGACCAGCCCCTGGCCGGTGTCGGCGAACTTGGTACAGCTCCGCGTAGACCTAGCCGTCGTGCTCCCACTCGCGTCGTCCGACGGGCTTCTGCAGGACGGTCTCGAACCACGCGGCGGCTGCTTCGGCGAGGACCCGGGAGCGCCGATCGCTTCCATGGCCAGGTCGGTGGGTTCGTCGGGGAGGTAGTACATCGCGTAGTCACCACTGATCAGGTCGCCGCAGATCCTGGGGCTGGCCATGTGCACTCCGAAGGTGGCCAGATGGGTGCTTCTCTCCGGGACGCTGATGTGGGCGACGGCCACCGGGGCGGCTTCGTCCTCGTTGCGTAGCACCTCGCTGTGGGCCGCTGGGAGGGTCCAGGTGGCGGTGCGCTTCCACAGCGCCGCCACGAAGGCGAGCTCGCCGGGGCCGAACCTGTACCAGTGGTAGTAGCGGGGAGGGCGGGACCAGGGACTCTCGGACACGACGGCCAGTGCAGAACACGCCCCACAGGCGCCCCTGGGCAGTCGGGGACCCTGGGCAGGCAGCCGCGCGGGGGGAGTCCGTCGGGGGTGAAACCCTCACCGCGTTCCGGCGGCAGGGTATTTGAGGCCGAGACCGTGAAGACGTACGTGTCGCGCATCCTGGCGAAACTCGGTCTGCGCGGCCGTGTCCCCCCGTCGGGGACGGGCTGCTGCCCGGCCCGCCGCGAGCCGGAACGACCGGCCCGGCGGGCCGTGGCGGTGGCTGCCGGGGGCCGTACACCGCGTCCAGCAGGCCGGTGACGAAGGCGTCGAGGGGCCGCCGCTCAGGGCGTCCGGGGTCGCCCCGTGCTGCAGCCGCCCGTGGCGGTCAGGCGCACCAGAACAGCACCGGTTTGCAGGTGGGCGACGGGCTGGCCGAGCGGGTCGGTGTGGCGGGACCGGTTGTCGCCGGGGCCGTCGGGCTGGGCGCGGACGGGGTGGTGGTGGGCGAGGCGGCCGGTTTGGAGGCCGGTGCCGTGGCCGGTGCCGTGGTCGGGCCGGTGCTCGCCGACGGGCTCGCGGAGGAGGCCGGGGCCGACGGCTTGCTGCTGCGGTGGGTGTCGGCGGGGGAGACGGAGGCCGTGGTGGCGTGCGCGGACGCCTCGTCCGAGGCCGCGTCGCCGATGGACGCCGAGTGCCCGGGGTCGGTCGGGCCGGTGGGCGCGACGGCCCCCTCCGGCCCGCCCATGACGGCCATCGCCATCGCCCCGATCCCGCCGACCACCAGCCCGGCGACCGACAGCACCACCGCCCCGCGCTGCCGCCCCCGCGCCCGGCGGCCCCGGGGCGGTGCGGTCGCCGCGCGGCTGCGCTGCGGCGGCACGCGAGGTTCCCCGTCGGCGGGCGGGCCCACCTCCGGAATCGGCTGCGCGGACGTCGATTGCGCTCGTCCGGGTGGCTCGTGGGTCGGCTGCCTGTGCGGTTGCTGCCCGGCTGCGTACGCGGGTGTCGCAGTCGGGGCCGGTGCCTGGGCCGAGATCGTCGGTCCGGACGGGGCACCGGAGTTCCCGCACCCTGGGCAGCACAGCGCGCCGTTGAGGTGCCGTCGGCAGGCCGTGCAGTAGTTCATGTGATCTTCCGTCGAGTCTTGGGTGCTGCCTCGCATGCCGGAGCCTAAGCACCGCACACGTCCGATGACAGCGACAGCCCGTGAGGCTTTTGGGTAGATCAGGTGGTCGTCCGTCCTCAGCCGGCCACCGGTGCGGCAGACCGTGCCGTTCGGCCGGAAGACCATCGGGGACGGGTCGGCGCCGTTGTTGCCGCCGCTCGGTGTGGACCGCGCGTCGTCCTGGCCGTCGGTGACCCGGTTCGGCAGCCGCGGTCGGAGGGGAGGATCAGCTGTCCGGTCAGGCGGTGACTGCGGAAGGCGGCCCGTAGGGCGTCGGTGCGGGAGGCGTTGGTGGCGGAGCCGGTCAGGGGCCGAAGGCCGACCGGTCAGGAGGGCCGGCGGTGGCAGCGGATCGCGCGCCGGGGCAGCGCGAACACGGTGCGCCATCGGCGGGCGATGCTGCTGCCGGCCCCGGTTGGCGGGAACCGGGTGCCGGTGCTCGCCCGGCCGGTGCAGGCGGGCGAGGAGACGGCGCGGGACGTGATCCACCGGTTCAACGAGATCGGCCCGGCCGGCCTGGACTCCCGGTGGGCGGTCGGCAGACGAGCGCCCCGGCCCGACTACTGCGACGCCCGCAAGGCCGCCCCCGCCGAAGCGACATCCAGGTCGACCACGACGTCCTCGCCCTCCCAGCGGCCACGCTCCGAGATCGCCAGGCCGATCAGGGCGAGTTCCGCCGCCTGGTCCCGAAGCTCGTACTCCTCGTGGGTCTCAGGAGCGCGCCCGCCCAACTCGTCGCGTTCCCACGCGTCCACGGCGGCCTCGGCCACAACCCCGGGCAGTCGCACAGTGACCTGGCCGACCTGGGCGTCGACATGCTCCCCGATCGCTGCCAGCGCCTTCGAGTCGGCCCGGTACCGGCCGTACTGCTCATGATCCACCATGAGGCGAGGCTACTCAGGAGCGGAGCGTCTGTCGCCGCCGTTCACCCGGTGGACCTGTGCGGTCCCAGCACTGGAGGAGAGGGCCGACGCGGCGGGGTTCGGGGCCGGAACTCCCGGGCCCGGCGCGGACGTTCTCGTGGGGAGGGGCCGGAAGGCCCGCTGCCCGGACGAGGAGCTGGAGTTGAGCGACGGCATCGAGCACGGCCAGGTCGAGGTGAACGGGGTGCGGCTGCACCTGGCGGAGCAGGGTGAGGGGCCGCTGGTCCTGCTGTTGCACGGGTTCCCGGAGAGCTGGTACTCGTGGCGGCACCAGTTCGGCCCGCTGGCCGCAGCCGGATACCGGGTGGTCGCGCCGGACCAGCGCGGGTACGCCCGCAGCTCACGGCCGGAGGCGGTCGACGCGTACACCCTGCTGCACCTGGTGGGCGACGTGACGGCGCTGATCGGGGCGCTGGGCGCGCGACGGGCGGTGGTGGTCGGGCACGACTGGGGCGCTCTGGTCGCCTGGGCCACGGCGGCGCTGCGGCCGGACCTGGTGCGCGGGGTGGCCGGGCTGAGCGTGCCGCCGCTGCCGATGAGCGGACCGCCGCCGCTGCGATCGCTGCGGGAGGCGTACGGGGAGGGCTTCTACCAGGTCTACTTCCAGGAACCGGGCCGGGCCGACGCCGAGTTGGCCTCGGACGTCCGGACGAGCCTGCGGCGCATCCTGTGCGGCGTGCAGCCCGACGGGGTGCCGCGGCCGTGGGTCGTCCCCGAGGGCGGCAAGCTCCTCGACACCCTCCCCGAGCCCGAGCGGCTACCGCACTGGCTCACCGAGGCCGACCTCGACGCCTTCACCGCCGACTACGCCCCGCACGGCGAGCACGCGTTCACCGGCGGGCTCAACTGGTACCGCAACCTGGACCGGAACGCCGAACTCCTGGCCCCTTTCGCCGACCTGTCGATCGACGTCCCGGCGCTGTACGCCGCGGGCGAGCAGGACCTGGTCAACGCGCTGGTCCCGCCGGAGGCACTGGCCCACCTGCTGGGCCGACTGCCCCGGCTGCACGGCCACCTCCGCCTCCCGGGGACCGGCCACTGGACCCAGCAGGAACGCCCCGCCGAGGTGAACGCGGCCCTGCTGGACTTCCTCGCCCACCTGGACGACTGACCTCGTACGTGGACAGCCGCGGCGCGTGCTCGGGAGGGCCCGGCCCTGCTGATCACGCGGCTCGACCTGCCGGGAGTGCCGCCAACTGCTGCTCGTACGCGGCTCGTCGGTCCGAGAGGGGTCCGACGACGGCTCGGACGGTGTCGGGCAGGTGGTCGCGACGGCCGTGGTGCCGGGTGAGGGCGCGCCAGTTCTTCGAACTGCGGGTCCGCCGCCTTGCCCGGCAGGGATGCGCAGGAAGCTGACGGGTGGTCGGTAAGGTCGGCAAAAGGTCGGCATTCATCCACCCGGGCCCTGCGGAACACGCCCGTGGATGGGAGCCGGCGGGCGGGCCGCGACTGCCCTTGAGGCCCTTGCCGACGACGTTCGTCAGTGCTGGAGCCCTGGTCGGAGGCGGTCGTGGAGCACCCGTTCCGCTCCGGTGGACGCGACCGCTCCGACCATGGGTTTCCGCGGGTCAGTCGCGGTTTCCGCGCGCCTTGAGGGTCACGTTCGGGAGTTCCGGGGCGGGCAGGCGGTCGCCCGGGTAGCCGTGGACCTCGCCGAACCGGACCCCCTGCTCCCAGTCGAGTCGGGCCTGTGCGATCTCCTCGCTGGACCGGCCGATGAAGTTCCACCACATGACGATGTCCTCGCCGAAGGGCGGGCCGCCGAGCAGGATCAGGCGGGCCGGGGTGGGGGAGGTGTTGGTGAGGGTGAGTGTGGTGCGGCCGGGCGGGAGGTGGCCGAGGTCGGCGGGGTGGAGGGGGGTGTCGGCGAAGAGGACCTCGCCCTGGTCGACGAGGAGGCCGTGTTCGAAGGCCGGGTCGACGTCGAGGGTGGTGGTGGCGCCCGCGGGGAGGGTGAGTTCGGCGCCGAGGAGGGGGGTGAAGGTGGGGACGGGGGAGGTGTCGCCGGCCAGGGTGCCGAGGAAGACCCGGGCCTGGCCGCCGCCGGGGAGCGGGACGGGCGCGGGGACGTGGTGGTGGAAGTCGCGGGCGGTGTGCCGGTGGGCGTCGGGGAGGGCGACCCAGAGCTGGACGCCGTGCAGGACGGTGGTGGTGGCGGTGGAGGTCTCGGAGTGCGCGATGCCCCGGCCCGCCGTCATCAGGTTGAGTTCGCCGGGGCGGACGAAGGCGTGCACGCCGAGGCTGTCGCGGTGCTCGATCTCGCCGCTGAACAGCCAACTGACGGTCTGCAGGCCGATGTGCGGGTGCGGGGCGACGTCCATGCCGCCGGTGGTGGCGACGTCGTCCGGGCCGTAGTGGTCGACGAAGCACCAGGCGCCGATGAGGGTGCGCTCGCGCTGCGGCAGGGTGCGTCGGACGGTCATCGCGCGCGGGCCGCCGAGCGGGACGTCGCGCGGGGGCAGGACTTCGGCGGCGCCGTTCTCGGTGGTGCTCATCGGGGTGCTCCCTCCCGTGCCGCCGCGGACCGGCGAACACGTCCAACAAGTCGTTTCATCTTCAACTATCATGGATCGGGGCGTCCGACAAACGCCGGTCCGCAGTGGAGCAGTGGAGGAGAGTCCAGGTGTCCGAGGTGACCGAGGTGGCGGCCCCGACGGGTCGGGTCTACGTCGACAAGCAGACCCCGCAGGCGTTCCGCGCCATGCTGGGCACCGCGGAGGCGGTCCGGCAGGCGGCCGCCGACGCCGGGCTCGACCGGCGGCTGGTCGAACTGGTCAACCTGCGGGTCTCGCAACTCAACGGCTGCGCCTACTGCCTGGACGTGCACACCAAGGCCGCGCTGAAGGAGGGCGAGAGCGTGCAGCGGCTCGGCGTGCTGGCCGCCTGGCGGGACGCCGCCGTGTTCGACGCGCGCGAACGCGCCGCCCTCGCGCTGGCCGAGGCGACCACCCACCCGTCCGACGCGGCCGCGCAGGAGGCGGCGTACGCGCAGGCCCGGGAGGTGTTCGGCGACCAGGAGATCTCGGCGGTGATCTGGGTGGCGATCGCCATCAACGCGTTCAACCGGGTCTCGATCCTGAGCAAGCACCCGGTCCGCCCGGCCCGCTGACGTCCCATCGGCGCAGGTCGTCCGCTGACGGGGGGCGTCCGCGGGCGGGGCGGCCGCCCGCCGCACGGGTGGAATCGCGGGGGCGGGCGGGCGGCCGCGGCCCGGTGCGGGCGTCCGGGTGGTGACCTGGGCGGAACACGTCCGCCCCCTCCCCGGAAGAGGTGCCCCGCCATGCGCCGTCCCCGCGTCCGGCGACTCGCCGTCGCCCTGCTCGCCCTGAGCGCCCTCGCCCCCGCCGCCCCGGCCACGGCCGACCCCGGCGCCCCGTTCGCCCGACCCGCCCTGCAGCCCGCGCACCGCCCCGTGCACCCGTCGGTGGACGAGGACTGCCCGCTCGACCCGGCGCTCGCGGCCCGGCTGGACGCGGCGATCGCCGAGGTGCGCGAACGGACCGGGACGCCCGGGGTGATCGTCGGACTGTGGCTGCCGGGGCGCGGCACGTACGTCCACGCCGACGGCGTCGCGGACAAGGCCACCGGGCAGCCGATGACCCCCGACCTGAACCTGCGGATCGGCAGCGAGACCAAGACCTTCACCGTCACCGCCGTGCTCGAACTCGTCGACCGCGGCCTGCTCGGCCTCGACGACCCGATCGCCAAGTACCTCGACGGCGTGCCCGACGGCGAGCACATCACGATCCGCCAACTCGCCGAGATGCGCAGCGGACTGTACTCCTACACCTTCGACGACGACTTCGTGAAGGCCCTCCTCACCGACCCCCAACAGCCGTTCACCCCGCAGCAGTTGCTCTCCTACGCGTTCAAGCACGACAACGTCTTCCCGCCCGGCACCGACTTCCAGTACTCGAACACCAACACCGTCCTGCTCGGCCTGCTGGTCGAGAAGCTCGGCCGGATGCCGCTGCGCGACTTCATCCACCGCAACGTCACCGGCCCCGCGCACCTGGAGCGCACCCTCTTCCCGCGCGCCGCCGAACTGCCCCGCCCTTACGCGCACGGCTACACCGACCAGACCCTGGACGGCTCCGTCGCCGACGCCACCCACTGGAACCCCTCCTGGGGCTGGGCCGCCGGTGCGATGATCTCCGACCTGCACGACCTGCACAGCTGGGCCAGGACCCTGGCCACCGGCACCCTGCTCAGCCCCGCCACCCAGGCCGAGCGCGAGAAGTTCCTCCCCGTCCCGGGCTTCGGCGACGGCGCGGGCTACGGGCTCGGACTGTTCCGGGTCGGCGGCTGGGTCGGCCACAACGGCTCACTGCCCGGCTACGAGAGCGTCACCGTCTACCTGCCCGAGCAGGACGCCACCCTGGTGGTCCTGCTGAACACCGACATCATCCACGAGGGCAGCGAGCCCTCCACCCTGTTCGCCCGGGCGGTCACCTCGATCGCCACCCCCGGCCACGTCTACGAGCTGCCCGCCGAGAAGTGACCCCCGGTCGGGAACCCCGGCCCCGGACCCCGTCGTCCCTCCCGTCGTCCTGGAAGACGACGGGGGAGGACCCGGACGTGCGGGAGATCGGACCGTACCGGGTGCTGCGAGCACCCGGAACCGGCGACGGCACTGCGGACGGCGTCGGCGGCGCGGCGCGGGGCCACCTGTGCCGCGCCGCCGACGGGTTGCTGGTGGTCGTCGAGGAACTGCACCCCGCCCATGTACCGGACGCCGCCGCCCGCCGCCGCTTCGCCCGGCGGGCCCGCGCCGCCGGGCGGATCGACGGGCCCTGGACCCTGCCCGTCCTGGACGCCGACCCTGAGGCCGAACGGCCCTGGCTGGCCTCCGCGCACGCCCCCGCCCCCGACCTGACCCGCCTGCTGCGCGCCACCGGCCCGCTGTCGGTCGCCACCGTCCGCCGCCTGGGCGCGGGACTCGCCCGGGCCCTGGCCGCCGGGCACGCCGCCGGAGTCGTCCACGGCGGACTCGAACCCGCCCGGGTCCTGGTCACCGCGGACGACCCGTTGCTGACCGGCTTCGGCCTCCCGCCCGCCTCCGGCCCGGACGGCAGCACCGGCCCCCTCGGGTACGCCCCGCCCGAGCAGATCGAACGCCCCGCCGAGGCCGGATCGCCCGGCGACGTCTTCGCCCTCGGCGCGCTGCTCGCCACCGCGGCCCAGGGCCGCCATCCCTGGACCGGCCACCCGCGACCGTGGGCGACGGGCGCGGGCGCGGGTGCAGGCGGTGGCATCGGGAGCGCTGCCGGGGCGGAGGACGCCCGGGCCGTCCGGCGGCGCACCCTGGACGGCCGGCCCGACCTCGCCGACGTCCCCGGGGCGCTGCTGCCCGCCCTCGCCCGCTGCCTCGACCCCGACCCGGTGCTGCGCCCGACGCCCGGCCAACTCCTCGTCCTGCTCGGCTCCGACCTCGGCCCCGACCTCGACCCCGCCCCCGACCCCACCCCCTGGCTGCCGCCCGCCGGGCTCGCCCTCGTCGCCCGGTACGCCGCAGATCTTCCCCGGGCGGACGAGGCCGGGCCCCTCCGCCTGCACCCGCTGGTCGACCGGCGACCCGTCGGGCACCCGGCCTGAACCGATCACCCCGGTTCGGTTCTGCCCTGCCCTGCCCAGCCCAGCCCAGCCCGGTCCGGTCCGGCTGACGGCAGGGCGCGGCCGGGCGGGCGGGTGCTCAGGGCCGGTACTCGGGCAGGTCGGCCGGGCGGATCCGGTACACCTGGAGGTTCAACCCGTAGTACTTGGTGGTCTCGCCGACCCAGCGCATCCCCAGCCGCTTCGCCACCGCGTGCGCCCGGTCGTTCTTGGGCCGGGCCACCGCGAAGACCTCCTCGACGTCCTGGGTGAACGCCCAGCGCAGCAGCGCCAGACCCCCCTCCGTCGCGTAGCCCTCGCCCCAGTACTGCGGGGAGAGCTGCCAGGTGATCTCCAGGTCCTCGTCGTAGGGCGGCAGCGGACGGATGCCCAGACCGCCGACCACCCTCCCGTCCTCGCGGCGCTCCACCGCCCACCGTCCGCGCGGCGGCAGCAGTCCGGGCTGCTCCTGCTCCCAGCCGCGCAGCACCGAACGCATCGCCTCGACGTCGACGACCTGGTCCATCACAGGCGTCAGCCAGCGGGCGACGTCCGTGGAGCCGTACACGGCCAGCGCGTCCTCGGCGTCGTCCGGTGTCCAGTCCCGGACGACGAGCCGGTCAGTGGTCAGGCTGATCCCCATGGGCGGGTCCTCCCTCAGTCGATTGGCGGACGTCTCCCTCCACCGGAGTGTGCGCCCCCTACCCGCCCGGGGCGAGCCGGAAGCCGGAACCGCACCAACCGTCACCGGACGGTCACCCGCCCGTCGCGGACCGGTCCGTCTCCCCTCGGTCCGTGCCCTTCCGGACCGTGCCCCTCCGGCCGGTAGGGCGACCGGGCGGGTCAGTGGCCGCCGCGGAGCGGGATGTGCAGGCCGTTCCGGTCCGGGCCGTGCAGGGCCAGGGCGGTGCGGACCTCCTCGGGCAGCGACCTCAGGCCGAGCAGGGCCAAGGCCAGGTCGGCGGCGGCGCGGTGCCAGTCACCGGCCCGCCGCATCAGGGTGTGACCGCTGCCCAGCACCCGGTAGCCGGCCACCCGCGCGCCGTGGTCGCGGGCCCGCAGCGCGAACAGGTCGGTCTCGTCGGGCGGGGTGACCCTGTCCCGGTCGCCGTGCAGCATCAGCACCGAGCGGCCCCGCAGGTGCTCGGTCGGCTCGTCCTGCGGACACCACGGCGCCAGCGCGACCACACCCCGCACGCACGGGTGGGCCGCCGCCCGCAGGGCCGCCCGCCCGCCCATCGAGTGCCCGATCAGCACCGTCGGCACCGGCCCCAGCTGCTCGGCCAGGTCGGACATCGCCGCCTCCGCGTCACGGGCCGCGTCCGCCCGGTCGCCGTTCCAGCCCCGGCACCGGTAGCGCACCGTGCCCACCGCCAGCGACCGCCCGCCCGCGGCCTCCGCGCCGCGCTGCACCGCCCTCGCGAACGGCCGCATCCGCAGCCCCGGCAGGTTCAGCAGCGGAGGCGCCGCCGCGCCGAACTCCTTCCCGCCGTGCAGCACCAGCACCGCCGCGTCCGGTGAGGACGGCAGCACCCGCCAGGCCAGCGGCCGGTGCGCCCCCACCACCTCGGCACCCGAGTGCACCTCCACCCGCCCGCCCATCGCACCGCCCCATGTCGTAGTCGCCCGGTCGTTCAGCGGCTCGCGGCCGCCCCTCCACCACCCGCGGCCGCTGCCGGTGGAGTTGACACTGTACGCGGGCGCCGTGCGGGGCGGCCCGGACCGGGACGAAACGGTGGTGAACGGGCAGACGCACCGGGTGGACGGCGCACCACGACCGCCCTTGCACGCGGGCGCAGCTGACTGCTCGTAAGGTGGGAGCGCGCCCGAGGTGCTCGGCCGGACCGTTCCGCCCGAGCCCCGGCCCCGCGCACCGCGGACCCGATCCACCCGCCCGGCTCCGCCGGGCGCCCGGGGCCGCGACCGACCGCCAGAGCCGAGGGAGAGCCATGGCCGACGTCCACCCGCCCCGCACCGACGGCACCCCGACCGCCGAGCTCGGAGTCATCGGCGGATCGGGCCTGTACGCGCTGCTCGACGACGTCACCGAGGTGCACGTCGAGACCCCGTACGGGCCGCCGTCCGACGCGCTGTTCGTCGGCGAGGTGGCCGGGCGGCAGGTCGCCTTCCTGCCCCGCCACGGCCGCGGCCACCGGCTGCCGCCGCACCGGATCAACTACCGCGCCAACCTGTGGGCCCTGCACGCCCTGGGCGTGCGCCAGGTCCTCGGGCCGTGCGCGGTCGGCGGCCTGCGGCCCGAGTACGGGCCCGGCACGCTGCTGGTGCCCGACCAGTTCGTCGACCGCACCTCCGGGCGGGCGCAGACCTACTACGACGGCCGGATCCTGCCCGACGGGTCGATGCCCGAGGTGGTGCACGTCTCGATGGCCGACCCCTACTGCCCGGACGGCCGCGCCGCCGCCCTGGCCGCCGCCCGCGACCTCGCCTGGGAGCCCGTCGACGGCGGCACCCTGGTGGTGATCGAGGGCCCGCGCTTCTCCACCCGGGCGGAGTCGCGCTGGTTCACCGCCAACGGCTGGTCCGTGGTCGGGATGACCGGCCACCCGGAAGCCGTCCTCGCCCGCGAACTCGGCCTCTGCTACACCTCGTTGGCCCTGGTGACCGACCTGGACGCCGGGGTCGAGACCGGCGAGGGCGTCACCCACGCCGAGGTGCTGGAGGTCTTCGCCCGCAACGTCGACCGGCTGCGCACCGTCCTGTTCAAGGCCCTGGAGTCGCTGCCCGCCGCCCGCGACTGCATCTGCTCGCACGCCCTGGACGACCTGGACACCGGCCTCCCCGGCGTCTGACCCGTCCGCCCGTCTGACCCGTCTGACCCGCCCGTCTGTCCGCCGTCCGCCGGTCCGCTCCTTCGGCCCGGGGTCTCCGCCCGGGGCCCCGGGTGTCCCGGGCCGGAAGTGCGGGCCGCCCGGCGGCGGCCCGCCGCCCGGGCGGCTACCGGGTTCGCCTGCGTCGGTGCAGATGGGCCGCGACCGTCATCAGCACCACCAGCACGGCGGCCCAACTGGCCAGGACGGCCAGCAGCAGGGCCGGTTCGTCCAGTGCCACCGCCAGGGCCAACAGTCCGAACGAGAGGGCCAGACAGCACGAGATCGCCGTGACCACGATCCACGGCCGGGCCACCAGCGCCCGTCGTAGCCGTGCGGCCCTCGCCGGCCGCATCGTGCGCAGCTCGCGCTCCAGCTCCTGATCGCTCCCCAGCTCGGCCTCGATCTGCTGGAGGATCAGTAGCTCACGCGGGGAGAGTGCGGGTCCTTCCATCAACCACCTCCGCGCCGCAGGCAGGCACGCCCCGGCCTTCCCCGCCGACGCGACCCTGCTCCCAGGTAGCAACACATGTGCCCGCTGGACGCCGGTTCTAACACGCGAACAAGCGCTCGACCTCCTCGATGTCCACCGGCCGTCCCTCCCGTTGACGCCCCGTCGACCCCGGCTCGTCACCGGCGGCCCGTGATGCGGTCAACCGTGGTGCGCACGGGAACGGAGTGACACGCGAGGCGGGCAAGCAGAACCGTTTTGCTGCCGGACCCCGCTCCTACGGTGGTGTGCGACGAATCGGGCGTTCCGCCCGCAACCCACCCCTACCGGAAGGCCGTTCCACCCCATGCACCTGCGTCAGGCGGTTGCCGCCGCCGCTGCTTCGATCGCCCTGCTGCTCGCCCTGCCCAGCCCGGCCGGGGCGGCCGTCGGCGAGTTCCGCTACACCTACTACGACGACTTCGGGAACCGGGCGGCCGGTGTCCTCGTCGAGCCGGACAGCCGCGTCTGCGTCACCCTGCCCGAGGTCGCCGACCCCGACACCACCGAACCCGCCTTCGCCCCGCAGAACTTCACCGGGTCGACCGTCACCGTGTTCACCGGCCCCGACTGCGACGGCGACTACTACAGCCTCCGTCCGGGCGGCCGCGCCTCCGACCGGCTCAAGCTCCGCTCCGCGCTGTTCTCCTGAGGCGCTCCCTTCCCAAGTGTTGTGCCGCGCGGTGCTGTTCTGTCGCCGCCGTCGGCCTGGCGCAATCCGCCCTGAGCTGACCTGACCGGCCCGCTGCGCCCCCGACCCGCTGGGCCCCGACCCGTTGGGTCGGCCGCTCCACCGGCCGACCGCCTTGCTGGCGGGCCGGTCGGTGGAGCGGCCGGCCGGTCAGCCCGCGGCGGGCGGTTCGGCGATCAGGGCGGTGGCTATCCGGCGGAAGCCCACGCTCTCGTAGATCCGCGCCACGTCGGCGTCGCTCGCGGAGAGGAACACCGTCCGCACCCCGGTGGTGCGGGCGTGCTCGACCAGGTGCGCGGTGACGCGGCGGGCCAGGCCCTGGCGGCGCAGGGCGGGCAGGGTGGCCACCGCGACGATCTCGCTGACCTCGCCGACCGGCTGGTGGCAGCCGGAGGCGGTGGCCGCCCCGTCCGCTCCGACGGTCGCGGCGAGGACCGTGCGCCCGGCCGTTATTCGCTCCGCCATGCGGGCCACGGCTGCTTCGCTCTCGGGGCCCTGCACCGCTTCGGCGAGCTGTTCGGGCCCGGCGGTGCCGATCCCGGTGCCGGCCTCGGCGAAGGCCAGGTGCGGCAGCATGACGGCGCTCGGCAGCAGCGGATCGCCGGGGGCGACGGTGCGCACCTCGGGGTCGTCGGCCGCTGCCACCGTGCTGTCGGCGGTCGTCGGGTCGGTGGCGGACGGGTCGGCGGTGGTCGGGGCGTCGAGGTCGAGCACCAGCAGCGGGTGCTCGTGCACCTCCAGCCCGGCGGCCTCGACGGCCGCACGCAGGGCGGGGGAGGTCTCGTGCACCCACTCGAAGCTCTCGGGCGCGCCGAGTTCGCGCTGCCGGGCCCGGACCCGTTGCACGTCCTCGGCGGTGAAGACGCCCGGGCCGCCCAGGGTGGGGCGACCGTAGTAGTGCCAGCCCTGCCCGGTGCGGACGAACAGGGTGAGGGGGCCGTGCTCCTCGGTGGTGGCGGAGAACCGGGGAGCCGCGTCGTAGTAGGTCTCCAGCCGGGCCAGGACGGCCTCCGACCCGGAGGTGAGGGGGTGGTTCGTTTCGCGCATCGTGCCGTCCAAAGGTGGAGTTCGTCCTCTTCTGCGGAGGTTGATCAGGCGGCATCACATCAGAGCGGTCGATCGTGTGCACGGGTTTTTTCGAACCAGGCGCACCGACCGTTCGAAGAGGGAGGGCTGACGGAGCATCAATGGAGAACCGTTTCCGCCAATTCCCGCTCGGTCTGCAGCGGCCCGAAGAGCAGCCGGCCCGCCGGGGCGCCCGTGGTTGCGGGGCCCCGGCCGACCGGTGGGATTCACTCGGGTGAGTGAACCCGGGGAAGGGGGAGGATGACGGGGATCAGCGTCGGCCGACCTCGGCGAGCCGGGCCAGCAGCAGTTCGGCGGTCTCCGCGGGGCGCTCCAGGGCGGGCAGGTGGCCGGCCCAGGGGAGTTCGCGGTGCTCGGCGTCCGGCAGCAGGGCCGCCAGGTCGGCGGCGATCCGGCGGAAGTCGTCCAGGTCGTGCGCGCCGGAGTACACCAGGGTGGGCGCGACGGCCGCCCGCAGGTCGACCGAGACCCGGGTCGGGGAGATCTCCTCCTCGGGCGCCAACTGCACCTCGTACGCGTTGCGCTGCATCGTCCGGACCTTCGCCCGGGCCGCCTCGTCCGCGTCCGGTCCGAGCCAGGTGTCGACCATCAGCTCGACCGCCTCGTCCAGGCGGCCGGACTCGACGAGGTCGACCTCCAGTTCGTCCAGCGCGACCAGTTCGGCGCTCGGTTCGTGGTCGGGGCTGCCGGGGCAGAGCAGGGTCAGCGAGCCGACCCGGTCGGGGTGCAGGGCGGCGAACTGCAGGGCGATCCGGCCGCCGAAGGAGGAGCCGACCAGGGCCGCCCGTTCGATGCCGAGTTCGTCGAGCAGGTCCGCCAGGTCGGTCAGGTTGTCGTACGGGCGGTCCGCGCAGGGGGTCTCCCCGAAACCGCGGAAGTCGCACCGCAGCACGCGGTACCCGGCCTCGCGCAGTGCGTCCCACTGCCCGTCCCACATCCGCCGGTCGCAGACGGAGGAGTGCAGCAGCACGACCGCGGGGCCGTCTCCAGCCACCTCGTGAGTGATTGTCATTCCGCCGACCGTAGAGCACGAACAGGTCACTGACCAGGGATTTCCGCTGCCGGCAGAGAACGGCGACGGCGGCCGCGGCGGCCGGGTTCCGGCCCGGTTCCGACCGGGTTCCGGCCTGGGCCGGTCGGCGGGGGAGGGGCGTCGGTCGCGGTGTCGGCGGCGGGCGGCATGATGGGGGCGTGCCCGAAGGAGACAGCATCTACCGCGTCGCCACCCAGCTCGACCAGGCGCTGGCCGGTCACGTGCTGACGGTGTCGGACTTCCGCGTTCCCGCGCACGCCACCGCGGACCTGAGGGGGCGCCGGGTGCTGCGGACGGTGCCGCGCGGCAAGCACCTGCTGACCAGGTTCGAGGGCGGCGTGACGCTCCACACCCACCTGCGGATGGACGGCCGCTGGCAGACCTTCCGACCCGGCGAGCGCTGGCGCAGCGGTCCCGCGTTCCAGATCCGGGTGGTCCTGGGCACCGAGCACGGCACCGCCGTCGGCTACCGGCTGCCCGTGGTCCAACTGCTGCGCAGCGACCAGGAGCACCGGGTGGTCGGCCACCTCGGCCCCGACCTGCTCGGCCCGGACTGGGACGCCGCCGAGGCGCGCCGCCGCCTGCTCGCCGATCCGCGGCGTTCGGTCGGCGAGGCCCTGCTCGACCAGCGGACCCTGGCCGGCATCGGCAACGTGTACGCCAACGAGCTGCCCTTCCTGGCCGGTGTCACCCCCTGGCTGCCGGTCGGCGACCTGCCCGACCCGGACGACCTGCTGGACGGCGCCCGGCAACTGCTGGACGCCAACAAGCTGCGGCCCGGCCACGTCACCACCGGCGACCCCCGCCCCGGTCAGCAGCACTGGGTGTACGGCCGGGGCCGCCGCCCCTGCCGGCGCTGCGGCACGCCCATCCGCACCGCCAAGCACGACCGGGACCGCGTCGCCTACTGGTGCCCGCGCTGCCAGCACGGCCCCGCGCCGACGGCCTGAGGCCGCCCGGGCACCGGCCCGCCGGCGCGTCCGGCCTCAGTCCCGCTCCACCAGCGCCGGGTGCCGGGGGTCCTCGACCCGCACCGTCAGGTCGGCCAACCCGCCCGGGTCGGTCTCGGTGCGGTAGCGCTCGTGCGCGGGCAGCGTCCACCGCTCGGCCGCCGGGGTGCGGCGGGCCAGCGCGGCGGCGGACTGGGCCAGGTGCACGGTCAGCTCGAACGACAGCCAGCGGCCGAGCAGGAACGGCCCGTCCAGCAGCAGCACGCCGCGCGGCGGCAGTTCGACGTAGTGGGCCCGGGTGGCACGGTCGGTCTCCCGGTCCCAGTACGTGGGCAGCACGCGGCCGTCGCCGTCCGGTTCGAGCGGGTCGAGGACCTCGCGGAGCAGCGCGCCCTGGTCCAGCCACAGGTCGTGGAAGGCGTCCGGGTCCTGCTTGCCGTACTCGAAGCGCACCGAGGCGGGCCGCAGGAAGTCGTCCGCCGAGACCCGCTGCACCGGTCGGCCGAGCAGCCGCAGCGGCTCCACCAGGGCGTCCGCCAGCTCGCCGGGGCGGGTCGCCGCCGCGCCGTCGATCGCGACCCGCAGCCGCCGTCCGTCGTCGGCCAGTTCGTGGATCCGCCCCGCCAGCAGCTCGACCAGCCGCTCCGGGGAGATCGGGGTCACCCGCACCGGACGATCACTCCCTTCGGTCAACCGGACTATACGTCGCGGCGCCTGAGGATCCGTCGTCCGAACCCGGCCCCGGGGCGGCGGGGCCGGGCGGGCGTGGAACACTCCACGGGAAGCCGGGTGCCCGTTCAGACCACTCCGGCCACAGTGCTCCGGACGGAGTGGAGAGCGAGGACGTGATGGCCGCGGTGCCCTTCCTGACCCCGGAGGAGGTCGACGCGCTCGCCGCCCGGGCGCACGCGGGCCAGTACGACCGGATCGGCGTGCCGTACGTGGAGCACGTGCGCGCGGTCGCCGCGGGCGTCGCCCCGTTCGGCGCGGGCCTGCGGATGGCGGCGCTGCTGCACGACGTCCTGGAGGACACCCCGCTCACCGCCGAGGACCTGCTCGCCGCGGGCGTCCCCGCCGCCGTGGTGGCGACCGTCCGGCGGGTCACCCGCACGCCCGGGGCGGACTACCGGGCGATGCTGCAGGACGTCGCCACCGACCACGCCGCCGCCCTGGTCAAGATCGCCGACAACGCCCACAACTCCCGCGCCGACCGCGCCGCGCTGCTCCCGGCGGCGGACCGGGCCCGGCTGGCCGAGCGCTACCGGGCCGCCCGCGCCGTGCTGTGGCCCGCCGTCGCGGTGGCGGACGTCCGGACGATCGTCGCGCTGGTCAACCCGGACCTGCTGGCCGAACTCGACTGAGCCCGTCCACGGGGGCACGCTGGAAGGAGAAGCGGGGGTCCGAGAGCGAGGAGCCCGGGATGTCCGAGATGAACGACAGGCTCGACGAGAAGGCCCGGCGGGACGAGGACGACGTCCGGTCGGCCGACCCCGAGGAAGGCGTCACCTCCTACCAGACCATGCACGCGTGGGAGGAGTCCCAGGCGGAGGGCGATCCGGTCGCCGACCCGTCGCGGCCGGAGGAGCAGCGGTGAGCGGCCGCGCGGCGGCGCCCGAGCCGCACAGCAGCGAGTGGTCGGTCCGGCTTCGGGTGGTCGAGGTCGGCGACCTCACCCAGGCGCACGCCGTCCTCGACACCGGCGTCCAGCTGATCGAGGTCGAGGCCGAGGCCCATCGCAGCAGCACCGACCCCGCGGACCCCGAGATCGGCGACGAACTCGCCGTCGGCCGGGCCCTCACCGCCCTCGGCCAGCAGCTCGTCCACCGCGGCTCCGTCGCCGCCGAGGCCGCCGAATCCGCCCGCCGCCGCGACGTGCCGCCGCCCGACAGCGCCTGGTGACAGCGCCTGGTGACGGGCCGCCCCGCGGCGGCCGAAGATCAGTGCACGAAACAGCCGAATCGTGACCTTTCACCGCCCCCGCGCCGGAACCCGCCCGGCCGGGGGCGCGTCACTCCCGGTGGCCGCGCACCCGCGCCGGCCCGCAGGCGACGAACGGGGCGCCCCCGCACAGCACGGGGACGCCGGGGGTGGACAAGGTGACGGACGCTCAGCACCCGGACGGCAGACCGGCGGACCCGCCCCCGCGGGACGCGCCCGGACGGACCCCCGTCCACTGGGAACTCCCCGACTACGCGCACGGACGCGAACTCGGCGCCGGTGCCTCCGGCCGCGTCGTCCTCGCCCGCCACCGGGCCACCGGCACCCCCGTCGCGATCAAGTACCTGCTCGGCGACCACCCCGACCAGGCCGCCTTCCGGGTCGAGGCCGAACTGCTCGCCACCCTCGACAGTCCGCACGTCACCCGCCTGCACGAGTACGTCGAAGGCCCGCACGGCGCCGCCATCGTGATGGAGCTCGTCGAGGGCGTCTCGCTGCGCGACCTGCTGCGCGCCGAGGGCAGCACCGGGCCGGAGGCCGCCCTGGTCGTCCTCAAGGGCTCGCTGCTCGGTCTGGCCGCCGCGCACCGGGCCGGTGTCGTGCACCGCGACTACAAGCCCGGGAACGTGCTGGTCACCGCCGACGGGCAGTCCAAGCTCGTCGACTTCGGCATCGCCGTCCGCGACGGCGCCGGCGGCACCGTCGCGGGCACGCCCGCCTACATGGCCCCCGAGCAGTGGGCCGGACGCCCCGCCTCCCCGGCCACCGACGTGTACGCCGCCACCGCGACCTTCTTCGAGTGCCTCACCGGCGCCAAGCCGTACGCCGGAACCACCCTGATGGAACTCGCGGTCCAGCACACCGAGGCCGAGATCCCCGACACCCTGGCGCCCGAAGCCCTCCGCCCGCTCATCCGGGCCGGGCTGGCCAAGACCCCCGAACAGCGGCCCCCGGGCGCGGAAGCCCTGGTCGACGAACTGGAGGCCGCCGCGGGTGCCGCCTACGGCGCCGACTGGGAGGAACGCGGACGCAGACGGCTGGCCGCGCTCGTCGCCCTGCTGCCCCTGCTGCTGCCCACCCCGACCGCCGACGGCGCGCTGCCCGGCGCGACCTCGTACGCGACGACGGTGCTCGCCGCCCCGCGGGTCCCGTTCCGGGGACGGCTGATCGCCACCGTCGGCGCGATCGTCCTCGTCCTCGGCGCGCTCGCCACGGTCGCCTCGGCCGGGGAGGACGGCACCACCACCGCCGACCCGCGACCGGCCGCCGCCCCGCCCGCCACCACCACCGTCCAGCCCACCACGGCGGCCCCCGCCCCCGCGCCCACCCCGACCCCCGCCGACAGCCCGAGCCCCTCGCCCACCGAGGAGAGCAGCCCGAGCGCGGCACCGAGCACGAGCCCGAGCCCGACGGCGAAGCCCAGCGCCAGCGCCAAGCCCAGCCCCGGCACCAGCGCGTCCGCCACCCCGTCACCGACACCCAGCCCGACGCTGAGCACCGCGACGCCGGTCACCGTGACGCTGGGCGCCATCAGCGGGGTCGTCAACGGTACGCAGTTGACGGTCGACATTCCGGTGACGGTGCAGCCTGCCGGGAGCAGCCGGGCCACGCTGACACTGGTCTGGATCGACGGAAAGGCAGAGACCGGGCCCGAGCCCGTGGACATCCCCGCGAACGCGAGGACTGTGCGGGTGGCCCACCTCTTCCCCTGCTACCGGGGCACCAAGTACGTGGCGGTGAAGGTGACCACCGTCAGTGGGAGCACAGGCGCCTCGCCCTCGTACCTCATGATCTGCCCGCCGAGTTAGGAAGAAACCGACGATGACCGAGTTTCCCCCCGACCCCGGCCTCCGGCTCGGACCGGTCCGACGGCCCGCCGCCCCGCAGGACGACCGGCGCACCGTCCGGCTCCGCCCGGCGGCCCCGTTGCCGGACGCGGCCGAGACGGTGCGGCTGGACGGCCTGGCCGAGACCGTGCGGCTGGACGGTCCGGCGGAGACGGTGCGGCTCGAAGCGGCGGCGCCCGGGCCGGAGGGCGGGTTGCGGCGGTTCGGGCCAGGGGTGCCGCCCGGGGCGGCCGCGGTGTGGCGGGGGGAGGCGGTGGCGCGGGCGCCGCGGCGGCGGTGGGACAGGTGGCTGCTGGTGCCGCTGGTGCTGCTGCTCGCGCTGCTCGGGTACCTGCTGTGGGACCGCTACGGGCGGCCCGTCGAGGTGGTGGGCGTGACGGCGCGGACCGCGGTCGACGGGCCCGGGTGCGAGGGCACCGCGGTGGTCACCGGGACGCTGGAGACCGACGGCGGCGAGGGCGAGGTGCGCTACCGCTGGGTGCGCAGCGACGGGACCGACTCCGGGCCGCTCGTGCAGCACGTGGGGGCCGGGCACCGGCGCACCGAGGTGCGGCTGGAGTGGACCTTCCGGGGGCACGGCGGGTACGCCGCCACCGCCCGGCTGGAGGTGCTGGAGCCCGCGGGCGGGCCGGGTGCCGAGGCGGCGTTCGTCTACTCCTGCCCGTGAGGCACTCCTGCCCGTGAGGGCCCGGGGACGCGCGAAACCCGGGCCGCGGCCGACGACGGGTCGGTGGCGGTCCGGGTCGGGCCGTCCGGGTCAGGCCTGCGGGGCGGTCGCACCCCCGCCCGTCTTCACGGCCTCGACCATGTGCTGGTGCACCTCGCGGGCCGCCGCCTCGTCCGCGGCGGCCACCGGGCTGCCCTCCACGGTGAACCAGTCGAGCGCGCCGCTGTACTGCACGGTCAGCCGCGCCTCGCCCTCGATCCACATGGTGTGCACCGTCAGGTCCCCGGTGATGACGCCGATCTCCACGGTCCTCACGCCACCGTGGCCGGACAGAATGCCCTGAGTGGTCCAGGTTGCCCAGGTGTTCACAAGCCCGCTCCCATCCGCCGCCCAACGGGCCGCTCGGTCCCGACCCCACAGGTACCCGCTCCGTGGCGACCGCTTCCCACTGTCACCCGAAGGGCCGAAAACCGCCCCCCGGGCGGGCGCTCGCCGCGCGGTCTAGCATCGACGTATGGGAGAGCGAGAGGCTGCGCTCACCGCGCCGAAACTGATCCTGGAAACCGGTGGTGACTCCACGGTCATCACCCCGAGCCGCCGGTACGCCCTCGGACGCGACCCCACCAGCGACATCGTGCTGACCGACCCGCGGGTCTCCTGGCACCACGCCGAACTGCACGTCGGCGACGGCCACTGGATCGTCGACGACACCGGCTCGACCAACGGCACCTACGCCGCCGACGGCCACCGGGTCGTCCACCTGGAGATCGAGCCCGGCACCGTGCTCTGCCTGGGGAGTCCCGCCGACGGCCCGCGCTGCACGTTCAGCGCGGTGCCCGAACCGACCGCCGTGCACCCGCTGCCCGGCCGCCGCCCGTCCGGGCTGACCGCGATCACCGGCTCCTACCGGCCGCCGTCCAGCGTCATGCCGCTGCCCGCCAAGGTGGTGCGGATCGGCCGGGCGTCCGACAACGACCTGGTGGTCGGCGACCTGTCGGTCTCCCGGCACCACGCCGAACTGCGCGCCGCGGCCGACGGCCGGTACGAGATCACCGACCTGGGCAGCCACAACGGCACCTACCTGAACGGCCAGCCGGTGCGACAGGCCCCCGTCGGGCCCGGGGACCTGGTCGGAATCGGCCACTCGGTGTTCTGCCTGGTCGGTGACGAGCTGCAGGAGTTCGTCGACACCGGCGACATCGACCTCGACGTGGAGGGCCTCACCGTCCAGGTCGACGACGGCCGCACCCTGCTCGACCAGGTCACCTTCCCGGTCGGCCAGAAGTGCCTGCTCGCGGTCGCCGGGCCCAGCGGCGCCGGGAAGTCCACCCTGCTCAACGCGCTCACCGGGCTGCGCCCCGCCGACCGCGGCACCGTCCGCTACGACGGCCGCGACCTCTACCGCGACTACGCCGAACTGCGCCGCCGGATCGGCCTCGTCCCGCAGGACGACATCCTGCACACCCAACTGCCCGTCCGGAAGGCCCTCTCGTACGCCGCCGAACTGCGCTTCCCCGAGGACACCGCGCCCGAGGAGCGGGCCGCCCGGGTCGAGGAGGTGATCGACGAGCTCGGCCTCGGCAAGCGCGCCGACCAGGTCATCTCCAGCCTCTCCGGCGGCCAGCGCAAGCGGGTCAGCGTCGCCCTGGAGCTGCTCACCAAGCCGTCCCTGCTCTTCCTCGACGAGCCCACCAGCGGGCTCGACCCCGGCATGGACCGGTCCGTGATGCAGATGCTGCGCGGCCTCGCCGACGACGGGCGGACCGTCATCGTGGTCACCCACAGCGTGCTGAGCCTCGACCTGTGCGACCGGCTGCTGCTGCTGGCGCCCGGCGGGCGGACCGCCTGGTACGGACCGCCCGGCGAGACGCTGGAGCACTTCGGGTTCGCGCACTGGCCGGACGCCTTCGAGGCGTTCGAGAACCAGACCGACCGCGACTGGGCGGGGCAGTTCCGCGCCTCCGCCCCCTACCGCAAGTACGTCAGCGGTCCGGCCGGCGGCCCCGGCGACTGGCCCGGCGCGCTCGCCCCCGCCGAGCACGCCCTGCCCGAGGAGGCGACCCCCGCGCCGCCGCCCCGGCCGCGGAGCTGGCTCGGACAGGTCGGCACGCTGTGCCGCCGGTACGCCAGCGCGCTGGCCGCCGACCGGACCTTCCTCGCCGTGATGATCGCGCTGCCGTTCGTGATGGGCGCGATGGCGCACGCGCTGGCCGGCAGCCGCCTGAACCAGGACACCGCCCTGAACGCGCTGCTGATCCTGTGCGTCGGCGGGGTGCTCACCGGCGCCGCCAACGCGGTGCGCGAACTCGTCAAGGAACGGACGATCTACCAGCGCGAACGCGCCGTCGGCCTGTCCAGATCCGCGTACCTGTGCTCGAAGGTCGTCGTGCTGGGCACCGTCACCGTCGTCCAGTCGGTGGTGCTGACCATGGTCGCGCTGATCGGGGTGAAGCTCAGACCGCAGGGCGGCAGCGGGGTGTTCCTGCCGCCGCTGCTGGAGATCACCCTGGCCGTGGCGCTGCTCTCGCTCAGCGCGATGATGCTCGGCCTGCTGATCTCCGCGCTGGTGAAGAAGGAAGAGGTGACCATGCCGCTGCTGGTGCTGGTCGCCATCGTCCAGGTGGTGTTCTGCGGGGCGCTGCTGCAGCTCGACCACATCCCGGTGCTCAACCAGCTGTCCTGGCTGGTGCCCTCGCGCTGGGCGCTCGGTGCCATGGCCGCCACCATCGACCTGCACACCACCGTGCCCGGCGCGCTCACCGACGACCCGCTGTTCGCGCACCGGCAGGGCGTCTGGCTGCTCGACATGGGCATGCTGATCGTGCTGGCCGTCGCGTACGGACTGGTCGTCGCCCGGCTGCTGCGCCGGCACGAGCCCGCCGTGATGCGGCGGTAGCGCATGGCGACGCCCGACGGGTTCCGGCCCACCCACGTCGTCCCCGCCGACGGCATGCCGACCTGGACCGCCCCCGACCCGGCCGCCGTCGGGGTGCCGCTGGACCCGCTGCTGCCGGTCGCGCTCACCCGGACCAACGGCAACTGGGCCCGGATCGTCTGCTCCAACGGCTGGTCCGCGTGGGTCGACGGGCGGCTGCTGGTCGCCCTCCCGCAGCGGCCCCCGACCACCGGCGCCCCGCTCGCCACCACCGACGACCCGCGCCCGCTGCTCGCCGCGCTGGAACGCTCGCTGGCCACCTACCGGCGGCTGGTCGACGACTGGGCGGCCGGCCGGATCGACCTGGAGACCTTCCACGACGGCACCCGCGACCTGCGGCTGGGCGCGGTGCTGGACGGTACGAACGCCTGGCTGCTCGACCTCGACCGGGGCCGCTGGTACTACTGCGACGCCACCCAGCTGCAGACCTACGCGGCCGCCGACCGCGCCGACCGGGGCTGACCGCCGATGCCCGGGGAGCCGCCCGAGCAGCCGTCGCTGGCCGCCGCCGAGCCGGGCGAGCTGGACGGCCGCACGCTGGCGGGCTACCGGCTGGAGCACGTGCTCGGGCGGGGCGGCATGGCGGTGGTCTACCGCGCCGAGGACCTGCGGCTCGGCCGCACCGTCGCGGTCAAGCTGCTGGCCCCCGAACTGGCCCGCAACGAGACCTTCCGCAAGCGCTTCGTCCGGGAGTCGCACATCGCGGCCTCGCTCGACCACCCCAACATCGTCCCGGTGTACGACGCGGGCGAGGTCGAGGGCGTGCTCTACCTGGCCATGCGGTACGTCCGCGGCCGGGACCTGCGCGCCCTGCTCGACCGGGAGGGGCCGCTGACGGGCGCCCAGACCGTGCGGATCGCCGTCCAGGTGGCCAGCGCGCTGGACGCCGCGCACGCCCGCGAACTGGTGCACCGGGACGTCAAACCGGGCAACGTACTGATCGCCGAGGGCACCGACCCCGACCACCCCGAGCACGCCTACCTGACCGACTTCGGGCTGACCAAGAAGTCGCTCTCGCTGACCGGCCTGACCAGCGTCGGCCAGTTCGTCGGCACGCTCGACTACGTCGCCCCCGAGCAGATCTCCGGCAAGCCGGTGGACGGGCGGTGCGACGTGTACAGCCTGGGCTGCGTGGTGTTCGAGATGCTCACCGGCGGCCCGCCCTACCTGCGCGACGACGACCTGGCGCTGCTCTGGGCGCACCTCAACGACCCGCCGCCGGACGTCCGGGAGCGGCGCGCGGACCTGCCCGCCGGGGTGGGGGCGGTGCTGGGGCGGGCGATGGCGAAGCGGCCCGAGGCGCGGTACGGGAGCTGCCTGGAGTTCGTCGCGGCGCTGCGGGCGGGGGCGGAGGAGGGGAGGGCGGTGCGCGGAACCTTCCGGGAGGGGCCCTTCCGGGAGGACGCCTCCCGGGAGGCGCGGCCGCCGTTGCCGCCGGACTGGGCGCGGCCGGTGTTCGACCCCTGAGCGGTCTGCTGCCTTCTCGGCCGGTTCCCCGGCGTAACGATCAGTGGCATGAACCTTTCAAAGGCGGGGGTTTGCTGGCAGTCTGCCCCTCGGCCAGGGCCCCCACAGACCCTGGCGACCGAGAGGAGCACCATGAGCAACAGACTCCGCGTCCTCGCCACCCGCGCCGTCGCCGTCCTGGGCACCACCGTGCTCGCCGCCGTCGGCGCCGCGACCGCCACCGGACCCGCCTCCGCCGCGCAGGCCGCCACCTGCGCCCCGGCCCAGGTGCTGGTGAACGGCGGCTTCGAGTCCGGCAGTTCGCCCTGGACCTCGTCCAGCGGCGTGATCACCGGCGGCGGCGGCCAGAGCCCCCACGGCGGCACCTCCTACGCCTGGCTGGACGGCTACGGATCCGCGCACACCGACACGCTCGGCCAGACCGTCACCCTCCCGGCGGGCTGCACCAGCGCCACCCTGAGCTTCTGGCTGCACGTCGACACCGCCGAGACCAGCAGCACCACGGCGTACGACAAACTGACCGCGAAGCTCGGCGGCACCACCCTCGCCACCTACTCCAACCTGGACGCCGCCACCGGCTACCTGAAGAAGAGCATCGACGTCTCCGCCTACGCCGGACAGACCGTCAGCCTCTCCTTCACCGGCGTCGAGGACTCCGGGCTGCAGACCAGCTTCGTGCTCGACGACCTCGCGCTCGACGCCTCCGGCGGCACCACCACCCCGCCCCCCACCACCGACGGCACCCGCACCCCCGCGCCCGCCGGGTACACCGTCAGCCTGAGCAGCGACGCGAGCGGCGCCACCTGGACCGGCCACCAGAGCATCGCCTTCGGCAACCCCTCGGCGACCCCGCTGACCGAGGTGTACCTGCGGCTGTGGGACAACGCCCACGGCGCCTGCCCCACCACCCCCGTCACCGTCAGCAACCTCACCGGCGGCACCGCGGGCGCGCTCACCGTCAACTGCACCGCGCTCAAGGTCACCCTGCCCGCGCCGCTGGCCCAGGGCCAGAGCGGCAGCCTCGGCTTCGACCTGACCATCGCCGTCCCCACCGGCGCGGACCGCTTCGGCCGCGACGGGGCGTTCGCCTTCGTCGGCAACGCCCTGCCCGTCCTCGCCGTGCGCGACGCCGCCGGGTGGCACCTCGACCCGTACACCAACAACGGCGAGTCCTTCTACACCCTCGCCTCCGACTACACCGTCACCCTCGACCACCCCACCGCCCTGCTCGTCCCCGCCACCGGCACCTCCGTCGACACCCCCGGCAGCACCGGACGGACCGTCACCAAGGCCACCGCCAGGAACGTCCGCGAGTTCGCCTGGGCCGCCGGGCCGTTCAGCAAGACCTCCGGCACCTCGGCGGCGGGCACCGCGATCAACGTCTACTCGGTCAGCGGCATCGGCTCCGCCGACGCGCAGTCCATGCTGACCACCGCCAAGAGCGCCGTGGACGCGCACGCCGCCCGGTTCGGCGCCTACCCCTACGGCGAACTCGACGCCGTGATCGACAACAACTTCTGGTTCGGCGGCATGGAGTACCCCGGCTTCGTCCTCGACCTGGTCTCCACCACCGCGCTCACCCACGAGATCGGCCACCAGTGGTGGTACGGCATCGTCGGCGACGACGAGTACACCAACCCCTGGCTGGACGAGGCGTTCACCGACTACGCCACCGACCTGGCGCTCGGCAAGACCGGCACCAACTGCTGGAGCAGCACCTCCTGGGCCTCCTCCGCCGAGAGGATCAGCAACTCGATGGCCTACTGGGACGCCAACCCCTCCCGCTACTCGACCGTCGTCTACGGCTACGGCAAGTGCGCCCTGCACGACCTGCGCCGCACCATCGGCGACGGCGCGATGACCACGCTGCTGCACGACTACGCGGCCGCGCACCGGTACGGGATCTCCACCACCGCCGAGTTCAAGGCCGCCGCGCAGGCCGCCACCACCGTCGACCTGGCCCCGTTCTGGGCGCAGCACCGCATCGACGGCTGACCGACGCTAACGGTTCCGGCGCCCCGTCCGGTCCGTCACGGGGCCCGGTCCCGCGGCGGCACCGGGCGGGGTCGGGCCGCGGCGCCGGGAACGGCGGGCGAGCAGCGCGCCCAGCAGGCCGGCCAGCGCACCCCAGCCCGCGGCGATCGGCACGGCCGTCAGCAGGTCCGGCTCCAGCACCGTCCGGCCCCCGCCGCCCAGGCCCAGCAGCGACAGCCCGAACACCGCCGACACCCGCGTCACCAGGCCGACCGCCAGCACCGCCAGCGCCAGCACCACCGCCCACTGCACGGCCGACCGCCACACCGGCAGCACCGGACGCGTCCGGGCCACCGACACCGCACCCGCCGCCAGCACCAGCAGCGCCGCCAGCGGCAGCAGCAGCCACGCCCAGCCGTTCTCCTCCGCCAGCGCGCCCAGGTCCAGCGTCACGTCCTGCCCGGAACGCAGCACCGCCGCCAGCGGGTGCGGGAACGGCAGGCCCAGACTGTTCGTGACGTGGCCGTGCCAGGACGCGCCCAGGCCGACGCCGAACCCCAGCCAGGCCAGGTTCGGCAGACCCAGGAGGACCACCGCCAAGGTCTTCCGCGGCTCGCTCCCCGTCACCGCCGCCACCAGACCGCCCACCAGCGCCAGCACCACGTACCCCAGCAGCAGCACCAGCACCGCGTGCACCGTCGGCCGCAGCGTGCCGTGCCAGCGCACCAGGGCGGTCGGCAGCGGCGCCCGGCGCGAGGCCGCCAACGCCAGCAGCACCACCACCGCCAACCACAGCAGACCGAAACCCACCGCCGGACCCGGATCCACCCGGAACCCCACCACCGGCGCCGCGCCGAACGCCCCGCCCAACTCGTCGAGCAGCGGCTCACCCGTCGACACCGTGAAGGAGTGCCGCGCCGCCACCGACAGCAGCAGCACCGCCACCGCCCAGCAGGCCGCCAGCGCCAGCGCCCGGGCCAGCAGCAACCGCCCGCCCACCACCGCGTGCCGACGCAGCGGCCGCAGGAACAGGTACGCCGCCACCAACGCCCCCACCAGCGTCACCGACAGCGGCATCGCCGAGATCCCGCCCTGCGCGGTCGCCACGAAGGCCGCACCGCCGTCCAACCGGGCCGGTGCGCCCAGCGCCATCAGCAGCGTCGCCGCCAGCACCGGACCGAACCCGCCGCCCGGCAACCCGTCCGCGCCCGCCAGCCACAGGCCGAGCGCGGCCACCACCGCCATCGCCGCGAGTGCCCCCGCCACCGTCACCAGCGCGGAGAGCACGACGGCCACGGGCGCGGACAGCCGGTCGGACGGGGGCGGGGAGGGCGCGGACCGGTTGCCGGGCGGCGGGGGTTGGCGGGGGTTCGCAGGAGTGGCGGCACCGGACACGCGCCTCACCGACCCTTCGAGCGCAGCCCCCGCGTCGGCCCGGAGCGGCCGACCTCTCCAGCTTCCGACAGGGGGCGGCGGACGGCGAGTTGCCGCAGGCGGGGACGGGGACGCCCAGGTCTGGGGCGCCCAGGTCTGGGGCGGCGGGTTCGGAGGGGCGGGCGGACAATGGTGGGTGCGCACGTGGACTCGGGGGAGTCCGACCGGGAGGCAGTCCCGTGACCGAACAGCCGACACCCCGGCAGCCCGAAGAACCGGACAGCGAGAACGACGGTGCCCAGGCCCCGCCGCCGCACCGCCCCACCGAACTGGTGGACGGAACGGCCGGACCGCCGACCGAGGTGGTCGGGCCGGGGGCGGGGGCGACGGTGGCCGGACCCGGCTCCGGACCCAGTTCCGGACCCGGTGAACCGGGGACCGGGGGTTCGCAGGCGCAGCCGACCGAGCTGGTGGAGCGGGCGAGCGGCGGTGCGGACGGGCCCGGGGCGGGAGACGGGGGCGGGGCACCGCAGCCCACGGAGGTGGTGCGGCCGACGGCCGGAGGCAGCGCGGGCGGTCCGCCGCCGGTCGGGGGCGCGTTCGGGGTCGGGGTCGGTGGTGCGGCGGCGTCCTCCCCCGCCGCCCCCGGAGGCGGGAGCGAACCGGTGGGGCCGCCGTCCGGGCCGCTGTCGGCGGGCGGGCTGCGTCCGTCGGCCGGTTCGGGGAGCGCGGGGGGTTCCGGGGCTCCGGCGGGGGCCGCGGGCAGCGGGGCGCCGCCGGGCGGCGGGCGGCCGACGGCCGGGGGCGGGGCGTCGGCCGGTGACGGCGGGGGCGGGGGGAGGCCGTGGTGGCGGAGGGGGCCGGTGCTCGCCGGGGCGGTCCTCGTCGCCGGACTGGGCATCGCCCTGGGCGTGGTCGCCACCGGCGGGTCGGGCGGCGGCAGTGCGCAGGCCGTCGAGATGCAGCCGGTGTCCGCCTCCGGGCAGGAACCCTTCACGGACTCGGTCGCCAACGGCGGCACGCCCTCCTCGGCCTCGCCGAGCGGGGCCACCTCGGCCGGGGCCTCCGCCCCGTCCGCGGGCGCTTCGACGGCCGGTAGCCCGAGCGCGTCCGGCGGCACCGTGAACGGCGGCCAACCCGGCCTGTACGGCGGGACCCGCGAGGTCGCCAGCTGCGACGTGCCCAAACTCTCCGGGTACCTCGCCGCGAACACCGACAAGGCCCACGCCTGGGCCGGGGTCGAGGGCATCGACAGCTCGCAGGTCAACGGCTATCTGAACGGCCTGACGCCCGTGGTGCTGCGCCAGGACACCCGGGTCACCAACCACGGCTACGAGAACGGGCACGCCACCGCCTACCAGGCCGTCCTGCAGTCCGGGACGGCCGTGCTGGTCGACAGCCAGGGCGTGCCGCGGGTGCGCTGCGCCTGCGGCAACCCGCTGACGCCACCGAACGGCACGGGCGGCAGGTACACCGGGACGGCCTGGCCCTCGTTCCACCCGGACGGGGTGGTGACGGTGCAGCCCGCACTGGCGCCGGTGGGCAAGATCGTGCTGGTGGACCAGGCGACGGGCGGTCAGTTCGACCGTCCCGTGGGCGGGACGGGCGGAACCGACGGGTCGGCCTCGCCCAGCGCGTCCGGCTCGGGTGCGTCCGGCAGTTCCTCCGGGACGGGCAAGCCCTCCGGGGGCTCCTCCTCGGCACCCTCCTCCGGAGCGTCGTCGGCCCCCTCGTCCGGTGGCGCGGGCTCGTCAGGCCAGTCCGGCTCACCCGGATCGCCGGGATCGCCCGGATCGCCGGGCGGCGGTGCGGGTTCGGGCTCCGGCTCCGGCGGGGCGTCGGGGCACGGGAGTTCCGCCGGAGCACCCGCGGGTTCGTCGAAGGCGGCGGGCTCGGGCAGTCGATGACGGCCGGCGTCGGCCCGCCGAGCGGCGGGGCGCGGAGCAGGGGCCGGTCACGGCGGGCCCTTCCGTCGGGGCGGGCCCTCCCGTCGGGGCGGGTCTCCGAACGGGACGAGCCGGGTGCACGGCGGGGCCGACCGGTTTCAGCGGACGACGTAGGCGGGCACGCCGGTGCGTGCCGCGTCCAGGACGGCGAGGGTGAGCTGCGCGCGGCGGGGGTCGGTGTGCGTGGCCAGTTCGTCACGGGTCAGGAGGACGACTTCGGTGTGCTCGGCCGGATCGAGGCGGATTCCGGCGACCTGTGCGGGGGTCAACGCGCCGCCGTGGAAGGTGAAGCCGACCTTGGCGGGCCAGCCGCCCCCGGGCTGTTCGAAGACGGTGGCCAGCAGCGGCAGCCGGACTGGGTCGGGAGGCAGGAGGATGCCGGTCTCCTCCGCGCACTCGCGTACTGCGGTGTGCAGCGGGCTCGGGTCGGTGAACTCGACGTCGCCGCCCGCCCACTGGAGGCCCTTGGCCGGGTCGGTGGCGCGCAGCAGTACGGCCCGTCCGTCCTCGGTGGTGAAGAAGACGCTGCCCCACATCGGGGCGGCGGGGATCGTGGGCAGGTAGGCGGGCAGCGGCCGGTGCCCGGGCAGGGCGGGTGGCGGCGCGGTGTGCCGACGGACCAGGTGCGTTTCGTGGGCGGCGATCGGCTCCGGCAGGTCGGCGGGCAGGGCCCAGCGGTGGTCGTCGTGCTCGGGCGACAGCCGCACTTCCTGCGGGTGGTCGAGGTGCGCGGCGACGACGAAGGCACGAGTGCGGGCGCCGCGGGAGTTGGTGTGGTCCTCGAAGCCGAGGTACGCGGTGACGCGGGCGCGCGCGAGGCCGGTCTCCTCGTCCAGCTCGCGCAGAGCGGCCGTGACGAGGTCCTCGCCCGGTTCGGTTCCGCCGCCGGGCAGCTCCCACAGCCCGGCCTGCAGGGTGCCGGGGGCGCGGCGCAGCAGCAGGACGCGGCCGGAGGGGGCGGTGAGCAGAACGCTGGTGGAGGTGCGTTCGACGCCGTCCGCCCGGGCCTGGGCGAGCGGGTCGGGCAGGGGATGGATTTCGGTGGTCACGGAGCACTCCAGGCGGGGGATCGGGCCGGACGGGTCCGGGTGGGCGGAGCCGAGGTCTCGGTGGAGCCGTTCGCGGTCGGGGACGCGGTGAGGTGGGCCTGCCCGCAGTCGGCGATGGCGGTGGGTGGGGTTGGTGGGGGCGGCGGCGATGACCCCGAGGTGCCAGGGCGCGCGGCCCGGGCGGGGCAGGTGGTGGTCGTCCCGGGCGTCCGCTCGGTGTTCCGGGGCGGCGTCGACGACGAAGGCCGCCTGTTCGGCGAGGCGGTCGCGGAACCGCGCGGCGCAGGTCTGCTCCCAGCCGGGCGGCGCGGTGACGCCCGCGGAGTGCAGCATCACCAGGCGCAGCCGCGCGAGTTCCCCGGCGTCCGCCACGAGTGTTCGGCGCGCCGGTTCGGCGACAGGCGGGGTTCGGGTGGTCGGGGTTCGGGCGGGGTGGTGGGGTCGGACGTGTTTGTCGGGGTGGCAGGCAATCGGGACTCCGTTCCCGTGTCGCGGGACGGGACGGGTCGGTTGCGCGGGGCAGGGCGGCAAGTCTCGGCGGTTCAGGGCGTGTTGGGGTTCGATGCTGGGGGATCGGGTGGGTGGCGTTCAAGTGGGTCGCCTCCGGGCGTGCCTGGGTCGAAGGGTGCGTTTTCGAGCACCTGGGCGACGCCGTCCACGCGGGGCCCGACTGCCTGCGAGCGGCCCTCGGACAGGGTGCTGCTGCCCAGCGCGCAGGCGGCGAGAGCCTTATTCGAGGGTGGTTGGGCGGGCAAGGAGGTCGCGTAGGGCGTAGCCGTCGCCGGATTCATTCGTTCGACTGATGGCGGCCCGGGCGAGGTTTCGGGCAGGGGACGTCCTTCCATGGGGCGTCGGGTTCGGTGTCGCGGACGGCGCTCTGCCGGCCGACACGGGCGTTCAGGGGCAGGTACGCGGGCCGGATCCTGGGCGCCAGCGGGAAGCGCTGGACGGTGGGTCCGGTCGGGTACACGGTGGTTGCTCCCAGGTGACGGTGATCGGGCGGCAGGGTGGTGGCGTCGGGACCGTGGCCATGGCGCCCCAGCCGAACATCGGCGCGGCGGTGCCGTTCTCGCGGGCGGTGGTGCTGACGGCCATCCGCAGCAGGGAGTTGGGCAGGGTGAGGGCGAGGAACAGGGCCTGGTACTCGTGGGTGGTTCCGGCGGGGATCGTCACGTCGGTCCAGCTCTGGTGGCGGGGGTGTTGAGGACGCCGGAGAGCAGGGCGGCGTCGGCGTTCTGGTCCTGGTGGACCTGGAGGGTGACGTTGCCGTCCCCGGTGAGGTCGAGGGTGCGGCGGGCGTCGTCCGTGCTGCCGCGCAGCGGCATGAAGACGGCGAGCTGGTCGTCGACGGACACCCGGGCGTCGGTGGTGTGCTCGAAGGCGGCGGCCCGGACCCGGCCCACCCGAAGAAGCCCGGGGTGGAGCGGCGATCGACGGCAAGCGCATCGGCCAGAAGTCCAACTGCCGATCGCCGTACCGACTCGGCGGCGCGGACAACGCCTTCCAAGGCCCGCGCCGAGCGCCGATCAACCGCCTGGAAGCGGGTCCCCAACGGTCAGCAGGGCGCGGCGTACTCCAGCGCGGTCCCGGCCGCCGATAACTGTCCGGGCTGCGTGCGGGGGCGTGCCGTAACCTGCCGGGGACCCTGGGAACCGAGGGGCAGGGGGAAGGAGCAACCGGTGTCGGGCACGTACTACGTGACAGCGGACCAGGAGCGCGGTGGTGCCTGGACGTTCGGCTTCGAGCAGGTGGAGTGGGCGCTCCTCGAGGCGTGGCCGCTGGCCCGGGTGAGCGGTCCGATGACGCAGGCCGGGGCGTGCGGGCTGAGCGTGCCCGTCGACGGCGTCGAGGAGCCGGTGGAACTCGCCTACTTCGCGGAACGGCGGTTCTTCGCGTTCGCCGACCAGGACCCGCTCGAGGCCCCGTTCCGGGTGGTCTTCACCGTGCTGACCGCCCTCAACCTGGCGGACCCCGTCGTGTGGACCACCGCCTGGGACGCCACGCCCCACCGGGTCGACCTGTCGGTGGGACTGCCGCAACTGCTGCGCCCGTTCGAGCGGTAGCGCCGGCGGGCGCCGAGGCTCCTCCTCCGGGGCGGCCGGTGGTCGTCCCGTCGGTGGTCCGGGCGGTCAGGCCGCTGCGGCAACCCTGGTCGTGGAGCCTCCAGTTGGCGAAGGTCTCGGGCCTCCGGCACGGGTGGTCGGAGGCGTTCTCGTCGTCGGGGGCGGGCAGCGCGCCCCGGCTCTCGTGGCTGTGGGCGGCGCCGACGCTCATCGAAACCTCCGGTACCAGCGGCGGTCAAGGGTGCCGGTCACGCTGCTCGCGCACGGCGCCCGAACGGCGGAAGCGGGCGGCGGCGGGTGGGCGCGCCGCGGAAAAGCATCCACCGGTTGATGCCAGGGTCAACCGATCGGCTGATGGAGTGTCAACCGATCGGTGCGCGAACGGTATCCGATCGTCAGGTGGGCGGGTTGTGGGGGCCGGGCACACTCTCCTCAGCAGGAGACAGAAGGTACGGACGGTGCCGAAGGGGCACCGGTGTCGAAAGGGGACGACCATGCGTGAGGTGCACGAGGTGCGTGGGGCGGGCGGCCTGCAGGCGCTGCTGGACCGCTGGGTCGCGGACGGTGCGGTGCCCGGGGCGGTCGCCCTGGTCGCCCGCGAGGGGCAGGTCGAGGCGGCCGCCGCGGGAGAGCTGGGTCGGGAGTCGCCGGTGCGGATCGCCTCGGTGGGGAAGCCCGTCACGGCCGCGGCGGTGCTCCAACTGGTCGACGACGGGGTGCTCGCGCTGGACGACCCGGTCGAGCGCTGGCTGCCGGAGCTGGCCGACCGGCGCGTGGTGCGGACACCGGACGCGCCGGTGACGGACACCGTCCCGGCCGACCGGCCCTTCACGGTGCGGGACGTGCTGGAGTCGCGGGCCGGCTACGGCTTCCCAGCGGACTTCACCCTGCCCGCGCTGGCCCCGCTGGTCACGGAGCTGGGACAGGGGCCGCCGCAACCGCAGCACGTCCTCCCGCCAGAGGAGTGGACGGCCGTCCTGGCGGGGATCCCGATGCTCCACCAACCCGGCGCGGTCTGGCTGTACAACACCTGCTCCGACATCCAGGGCGTCCTGGTCGCCAGGGCGACCGGCCAACCGCTCGACCAGGTGCTGGAGGAGCGGCTGTTCGACCCCCTGGGCATGCCCGACACGGCCTTCCACGCCCCACCCGACCGCCTGGGCCCGCTGTACCGTCCGGCCCCGGACGGCACGCTGGAGGTGGCCGACCCACCGGACGGCCAGTGGAGCACCCCGCCCCCGTTCCCGTCCGGGGCCGGCGGCTTGGTGTCCACCCTCGACGACGTGTTCACCTTCCTGCGGATGCTGCGCGCGGGCGGCCGCGCCGAGGACGGGCGGCGGGTGCTCTCCTTCGGCGCGGTGCGGCTGATGACCACCGACCACCTGACGGAGCGCCAGCGCGCGGACGGCGAACTCTTCCTCGAAGGGCAGGGCTGGGGCTACGGCGGCTCGGTGGACGTGGCCTGCCGCGAGCCGTGGAACGTGCCGGGCCGCTACGGCTGGATCGGCGGCACCGGCACCGCCGCGCACGTGGTGCGGTCGACCGGGCTGGTGACGGTGCTGCTCACCCAGCGGGAGATGACCAGCCCCACCCCGCCACCGCTGATGCGGGAGTTCTGGCGCTACGCGGCGGTCGGCTGAGCGCCGTCCGCGCCCGCCGGGGCGGTGGCGGCGAGGCGGTAGCTCGACCCGTCCCGGGTGCGGGTCAGCAGCAGGGCTTCGACCAGGTAGCGACGGAGCATGGAGGTGTCCGAGTGAACGGTGAGCAGGGCCTCGTTGACCTCCTGCTCGGTGTACGAGCGCTCGGGGTCGAAGAGGGTGCGCGCGAGGTGCTCGAGCAGGGCGGTGCGGCGGGCGGGCTTGCGCGGGATCGAGGTCAGACGGCCATCGGTGAAGAACGCGGTGAGGGTGGCCGGCGGTTCGTGAACAGACATGACAGGCAGCCTGTCAGGGCGGCTACCGGGAGACAAACGGATTACCGGACGGGGCGGACGGGGCGTCGGTCCGTCGGACCGGACCGACACCCCGCGGGAGGGGAGGAACGGATGGGGAGGACCGGCCCGGGGCAGGACCGGTTCCGGTGGGCGGCGGGGCGTGCGCCGTCGGTGCTCCGCCCCCGCCGGGGCCGCTGCTCACACCAGGCCGAACCAGCCCAGGACGGTCTGCACCAGCAGGACGGTGGACATCAGCGCCACCCCGACGACCACTGCGGTCGCGGCGATCCGGTACCGCGGGCCGTTCGCAGCGGCGCCGAGCAGGGAGCGCCGGTTGGTCAGCACCAGCAGGTACACCAGCACGACCGGACTGATCAGCCCTTGGAGCACCTGGGTGCCGATCAGCAGGCGGATGACGTCGACCGGGGTCAGCGCCACGACCGCGCCCAGGGCGATCTGTGCGGTGAACACGCCGAGGAAGAGCGGGGCGTCCCGGAAGCGCCGGGAGACCGACCGCTCCACCCCGGCGGCCTCGCCGATCGCGTAGCTCGCCGACAGCGGCACCACCGCCCCGGCGAGGGCCGAGGCGCCGAGCAGCCCGAAGGCGAACAGCAGCTCCGCGCCCGGCCCGGCCACCGGCTCCAGCGCCCGGGCGGCCTCGGCGGCGGACCGCAGCGGTCCCGTTCCACCGATCGCCGAGGCGGTGGCGATGATGATGGTCAGGCTGATCGCACAGGCGAACACCGCGCCGAGCACGGCGTCGGCCCGGATCAGCCTGTAGTCCTCGGGCTTCGCGCCCCGGTCCACGACGCCCGCCGCCGCGTAGAACTGCATGTACGGGCTGACGGTCGTGCCGATCAGCGCCACCGCGAGCAGGACGAAGCCGCTGGACGGCTGCAGGTGCGGCACCGCGAGGTTCCGGCCGACCTCGCCCCAGTGCGGGTGCCCGAGGACCATGGCGATCGGGTAGGAGAAGAACGCCAGCGACATCACCAGGAAGATCCGCTCCGCCCAGCGGTAGGAACCGAACAGCACCAGCGCCCACAGCAGCACGGCCGCGGGCGGCACCACCGCCCACTTCGGAACGCCCAGCAGCTCGAAGGCCGCGCCGATCCCGGCGAACTCGCTGACCACCAGGCCGGTGTTCGCCAGCAGCAGGCAGCCGACGGCCAATGCGGTCAGCCGGAGGCTGAACTGCTCGCGGATCAGTGCCCCGAGCCCCTTGCCGGTGTGCGCGCCGAGCCGGACGGCCATCTCCTGGACCATCACCAGGGCGACGGTCACCAGCACCATGAAGAACAGCGTGCCGTACGCGTACTGCGAACCGGCCGAGGCGTAGGTGGCGATGCCGGCGGCGTCATTGCCCGCGTTGGCGGCGACCAGGCCGGGGCCGGCCACCATCGCCACCGCGGCGACCCGGCGCAGCCCGCGCCGCCGGGGCGGAGCCTGGGGGTCGGCGGGAGCCGGGGTGGCGGGGCCCGCCTGGGCCGGGAGGGAGCAGACGGACGCCCCGGAGGGGGGAGGGGAGGCAGCGGGACCGGGGGCGGCGGAGGGGGTCGTGGGGTCGGCGGGGCCGAGGTCGGTGCGGGCGTTCACTGGAGGAACCTCCGGAAGTGCAGGCGCCCGCGCTCGGGCAGCAGGGCGTCGAGGATGTCGTCGGCGAGGATCCGGCCGAGCGGCCGGCCGTCCGCGTCGGCCACCAGGAGGGAGGACTTGCGGGCGGCCACCAGCCGGTCCGCGGCTTCGGCCAGCCGGGTGTCGGGGGAGAGCGTGACGGGCGGGCCGAACTGGGCCAGCCAGGCCACCAGATCGGCGACCGGGGTGCTGTCCTCGGCCACGGCCAGGTCGAACAGCGGCACGTCGGCGATCAGCCGGTCGGCGGCGTCCAGCACCACGACGGCGTCGAGCTCGGTGCGGTGCTCGGCCTGTGCGGCCAGAACGGCGCGGACCTCGGCGACGGTCTGCCCCGGCCGGGCCGTGACCAGCCGGGTCGTCATGGCACCGCCCGCCGTGCCCTCCCGGTGCGCGAGCAGACCGCGCAGTTCGGCGGCCCCCTCGCTGGGCATCCGGTCGAGCAGGGTCTCCCGTTCGCGCGGATGGAGGTCGCGCAGCGCGTCGGCGGCCTCGTCGGGTTCCATCTCGTCGACCAGCCGGGCGGCGTGCTCCGGCCGGGTTTCGCGGAGCAGGTTCTCCAGTTCGGCGGGCTCCATCTCCTCCAGCGCGTCGGCCGCCTGCTCGGGCTCCAACCAGCCCAGTAGCTGCTGCCGTTCGCTGCGGCCGAGGTCCTCCAGGATGTCGGCCAGGTCCGCCGGGCGGAGCCGGTGCAGGGCCGAGCGGGAGGCCCGCAGCCGCACCTCGGCCGGGCCCTCGGTGGCCTGTTCGCCGAACGGGGCGACCGATTGCCAGTCCAGGACGCGCTCCGGGGTGGGCCGGGCCTGCCAGCGGCGCGGTCCGAGCCGGCGCAGCAGGGTGGGCAGCGACACGTCCACCCCGACCAGCACCACCCGGTCGGCCAGCGGCGCGAGGTACAGGTCGGCGGCGCGGGTGACCTGCACGCCGTCCACGTCGACGAGTTGGTGGTCCAGCACGTCGCGGGCCAGCAGCACCTCGCCGGGGCGGCGCCGGAAGTCCCGCAGGTCGACGCGGGACGCCCGGAGCCGGACGTGCCCGGCGCCGAGCCGTCCGACCGCGTCGGCGGGCAGGAAGGCCCGGCGGCGCCCGATCCGCAGGATCAGGCCGGTCACCGGCGGGTACGGGTCGGGGCCGTACAACCGGGCGACCACGTCGGCCAGTCGGCCGACCTCGGCACCGGCCTGGTTGGTGACCGGCGCCCCGGTCAGCCCGGCCAACGAGACGAGGGAGGAACGCACCGCGCGGCCGGCGGTGGCCCGGTGGTCGAGGGTGACCCGGCGGTCGCGCAGCCGGGCCGTGGTGGAGCTGAACAGCGTGTGGGTGGCCATGGGGGAACACCTCCTCTGCCCCGGCAGGGCGGGGCGGACGGGCGGTTCGCGGCAGTTCCTCCCGCACCACGGCCGACGGGCACCGCCCGGCCGCAGCGTCCGGAACCGGCGTCCGGCCGAGGGGTCGGAACCGGCGTCCGCAACCGGTGCCCGAGCACGCGGCCGTGTGCCGGCACCGCCGGTACTCCCGGTCACCGGCCGTCGGTCACCTCGCGCGGGAAGGCGCGCGGGTGCGGCGGAACGGTCCGGTAGCCGGCGGGCACGGCGGCTGCCGATCCGGCGGAACCGGTCCTCCGGACGGTGCCGACCGGCTCCGGGCAGCGGGTGACTGCTGCGGGGACGGCTCCGGTACCGCCCGGGCGGGTCGGACCGGCGACAGTCCGACGAGCCGGTCGCCCGGCGGGCGGCCGACACGGCGGACGACCGGCGGCACCCGGCCGCTCGGTGCCCACGGAGAGCGGGCCAGCGGGAGGGAACCACCCAGGGCGGAATCAGCGGAAGGAGAACTGCCTCGAACCGCGGAACAGCGGCGAGGGTGCGACGGGGAGGGGCCGACTGTGCCCCGGACTACTGCTGTCCATCCCGCCTCCTCCCGGTCCTGGCCGACGAGTTCAGCTCGCGGCCGCGCGGCAGGCGACCGGGCCGCGGCGGCCCGGCACACCCCAGTCTCGTCAGAGCTTTGGCACTCCACGGCGTGTCCCCGGTAGCGGGGAAGCCACTTGGGGTCACCCCTTGGGCCGGGGAGACCTGTCCTGATCCGGAGCGTCTCTCGACGGGTGGGATCAGTGGCCTGTGTCCGTGAAGACGCCTCACCGAACGAGGTGTCTTGTCGTTGCGCGACCAGGATAGGCCCCCGCCACCCCCACCACCTCATCCTTGACCAGGGTTTGACCGCGCGACCACGCTCCGGCCCGGGGACGGCGGCAGAAGGGCGGGGCGCACGGCGAGGCGCGAACCGGAGGGAGGGTTGTGGCCGAACCGCAACGCGCCGGGGGCGGCGGACGTGGAGGACGGCTGGCGATGATGACCGCTACGGGGACGGGAAGGGGACGGGGGAAGGACGTGGAGGACGGAACGGGCCGCAGCGGGTACGTGGACCTGCTGCGCGCGGGGGCGATCGTGCTGGTGGTGCTCGGGCATTGGCTGATCACCGCACTGGTGCGGGGACCTGACGGGGCGTTGACGGCACCCGAGTTGATGGTGACCGTTCCGTGGACGCAGTGGCTGACCCTGGGCTTCCAGATCATGCCGGTGTTCTTCCTGGCCGGTGGCTACGCGGCAGCCGGCTCCTGGGGCCGCTGCCGGGCCGGGGGCGGTACGGCAGCGGGCTGGATCCGCGGCCGGGCCCTGCGGCTGCTGCTGCCCACCGCCGCGTACCTGCTGCCGACCCTGGGTGGTCTGGCGGTCGCCGGGGCGTGCGGGGCGGATCCGGTGCTGCTCGGCATGGTCGGGTGGGCCCTGGCGATGCAGTTCTGGTTCCTGCCGGTCTACCTGGTGATCAGCGCGCTGACGCCCTGGCTGGCCGCACTGCACCGGCGCTGGGGCCTGGGCTCGGTCGCGGCCCTCGCCGCCGCGGGGGCGGCCGTCGACCTGCTGGTGCTCGGCGCCGACACCGAGGGGGCGCACCGCGTCGGCCTGCTGAACTACCTGCTGGTCTGGGCCGTCGCCTACCAACTCGGCTTCGCCTGGCGGGAGGGCGGCCTGGCGGCCCGTCCGGCGTTCGCGGCGGCCCTGACCACGGGCGGCGCCGCCGGGTACGCGGCACTGGTCGGGTTCGGGCCGTTCCCGGTCAGCCTGGTCCTGGTCAGTGGCGAGGAGGTCTCGAACACCGATCCGCCGTCGCTGGCGATGCTGGCCTGGTTGTTCGCCCAGTGCGGCCTGTGCCTGCTGCTGGCCCCGTACGCCGAGCGGGCCCTGCGGGCCCGGCGGCGGGCGGGCCGCCTGGTCGCACCGCTCGGCCGGGCCGGCATGTCGCTGTACCTCTGGCACATGGTGCCCGTGCTGGCCGTCGGAGCAGCCTTCTACCTCACCGACCTGGCCCCCGAACCGGAGGTCGGCTCGGCCCTCTGGTGGGCCTGGCGGCCGGTGTGGGTGCTGCTGCTGGCAGCGCTGCTCGGCGGGCTGCTGGCCGCGCTCCGCCCGGTCGACGGCCTGCTGCTGCGGCTGGCCCGGCACCTGCGACCGCAGGACCGCGCCGCGGGTGCGGGCCGGGCCGTCGCCCTGCTGGCGGGGCTGGCCGTCGCGGGCTGGGCGCTGGCCCGTTGGGCGGTCCAGGGCCTGGCCCACGACGGGGCGCCGGACCGGCCGGTGCTGCTCGCCTTCGCGGTCGGCACCGCCCTGGTCGCGGGCGCGGCGGCCCGGTGGGCCCGTCCGGGGCCCGGGGGCGCCGACGGCACGGCCGATGCGGGGGCGCAGCCGGACGGAGCGGGGGAGCAGGTGGGCTGAGCCGGGTGGGACGGCCTACCCGAGTGGGACGCCCTACCCGGGTGGGGCGGCCTCCCCGGGCAGGGAGAGGCGGAACTCGACGGAGCGGTGGGTGCTGCGGTAGCCCAGGGCGCGGTTGACCGCCAGCATGCCGGTGTTGTGCTCGGCGGTGTCGGTGAGCAGCCCGGTGATCCCGGGGTGCTCGGCCCGCGTCCAGCGGATCGCCTCGGCCTTCATCGCCCGGGCCAGGCCGCGCCTGCGGTGGGCGGGCTGGACGGCGGTGCCGTAGTGCTGGGCGTCACCGGAGCGGTCGGCGGGCAGCACCAGTTCGCTGAAGCCGACCAGTTCGCCGGTGGCGGTCTCCAGCACCGCGACGGTGTGCAGCAGTTCGCCCCGGTCGGCGACCGCCCGGGCCGCGGACAGCACCCGCTCCTCGTCCCAGACGACGGTGCCGAACCCGGTGTCGCCCATCGGCATGTCGTCCATGGCGGTGCGCGAGCGGGTGAAGGCGGTCAGCCACTCCCCGGGGCAACTGCCGACCCAGGAGACCAGCCGGTAGCCGGGCGGGAGTTCGACGGCAGGGGCAGGGGCAGGGGCAGCGGCAGGGCCGGGAGCGGTGGCGGCGGCGGTCAGGTCCAGTCGGCCGAAGTCGAGGACGAGGGCCCGCTCGAAGCCGCGGGCGGTGAGGAACGCATCGCCCGGGGAGCCCTCGACGGCCTGGGCCAGCAGCGCGCCGCGCCCGTCCTCCCGGGCCGCGGCCACGGCGGCCGCGAGCAGCGCCGACCCCGCCCCGCGCCGCCGTTCGGCGGGGTGCACGTCCAGGGTGAGTTCGCACAGGTGGGCCTGGCCGGGGGAGGTGAACAGTCGGAGGAAGGCACTGCCGAGCGGGGTGCCGTCCGGGGCGGCGGCCAGCCAGGCGAGGCGGCGCGAGCGGGGGCCACCGGCGGGGTCGGTGAGGGCGGTCAGACGGAAGGTCACGGGTGGCAGGCTCCGGGGAGGAGGTCCGGGGAGGACGGGACGGGCGGGCAGGCGCCACCGAAGCAGTTCCGGCCGTCCGGGGCAATCGGATTTCGGCCCGGGGAACGGAGGGGAGGGCGCGGCGAAAGGGCCGACGAGCAGTCATCTCACCTTCAGTAATGATCTTCTGACGGTTGATCAGGAACTTCTGACACCCGCGCGGACACTGGTGCGCCCGGGCCGGGGGCGGGATCATCGTCGCTGTGGCGGACCGGTCCGCGTGCGGTGGGCCGGGTGGCGGAGGTGGTGGGCGGATGACCGAGGCACGGCTCACGGTGGAGCGACTGCGGGAACTGGTGGCCGAGGGCGCGGTGGAGACGGTCGTGCTGGCCGTCACCGACATGCAGGGCCGGCTGCAGGGCAAACGCCTGGACGCCGGGTACTTCCTCACCGAGGTGCTGACCGGCGGCGCCGAGGGCTGCGGCTACCTGCTGGCGGTGGACGTGGAGATGAACACCGTCGACGGCTACGCCGTCTCCTCCTGGGAGAACGGCTACGGGGACCTGGTCTTCGCCCCCGACCTCGCCACCCTGCGGCTGGTGCCCTGGCACCCGGCCACCGCCATGGTCCAGTGCGACCTCGCCCACCACGACGGCACCCCGGTCGCGGTCTCGCCCCGCCAGGTGCTGCGGCGCCAACTGGAGCGACTGGCGGGCTACGGCTGGAGCGCGTACGTGGGCACCGAGCTGGAGTTCATGGTGTTCCGGGACAGCTACGAGCAGGCCTGGGAGAAGCACTACCAGGACCTGACGCCCGTCAACCAGTACAACGTCGACTACTCGATCCTCGGCACGGCCCGGATCGAACCGCTGCTGCGCCGCCTGCGCACCGGCATGGCCGGGGCCGGGCTGACGGTGGAGTCCGCGAAGGGCGAGTGCAACCTCGGGCAGCACGAGATCGCGTTCCGCTACGCCGACGCGCTGACCACCTGCGACGACCACGCCGTCTACAAGACCGGCGCCAAGGAGATCGCCGCGCAGGAGGGCGTCAGCCTCACCTTCATGGCCAAGTACGACCAGCGCGAGGGCAACTCCTGCCACGTGCACCTGAGCCTGCGCGACGAGCGGGGCCGCCCGGTGTTCCCCGGCGAGGGCGCGCACGGCTTCTCCCGGACGATGGAGCACTTCCTGGCCGGGCAGCTCGCCTGCCTCGACCGGTTCGCGCTGCTGCTGGCCCCGACCGTCAACTCCTACAAGCGCTACGTGCCGGGCAGCTTCGCCCCCACCGCGATCGCCTGGGGCCGCGACAACCGGACGTGCGCGCTGCGGGTGGTCGGGCACGGGGCCTCGCTGCGGTTCGAGAACCGGGTGCCCGGCGGCGACGTCAACCCGTACCTGGCGGTGGCCGCCCTGATCGCGGCCGGACTGCACGGCGTGGAGCGCCAGTTGCCGCTGGAGGCCGAGTTCACCGGCAACGCCTACGCCTCCGACGCGCCCCGGGTGCCCGCGACGCTGCGCGAGGCGGTCGACCGGTTCGAGTCCAGCGAGGCCGCCACCGAGGCGTTCGGCAAGGACGTCGTGCGGCACTACGCCCACGCCGGGCGGGTCGAACTCGCCGCGTACGACGCCGCGGTGACCGACTGGGAGCGTCGCCGCGGCTTCGAGCGGCTGTGAGGAGCGGCCCTGCCGAACCGTGAGGAGCGGCCGTGCCGAGCCGCCGCGGGCGACCGCGGTGCGGGAACGGAACGGAACAGGACCGAGAGCGAGGAGGAGCAGGTGACCGAGGGGCCCGAGCCGTACCAGGTGGTCAATCCCGCCACCGAGGAGGTGATCGCCACCGTCGAACTGGCCGACCTGGCCGCGACCGACGCCGCGATCGCCCGGGCCGGGGCGGCGTTCGAGAGCTGGCGGCAGGTGGCGCCCGGCGACCGGGCCCGGCTGCTGCGCCGCTTCGCCGCCGAAGTGGACGCCGAACGCGAGCAGTTGGCCGTGCTGGAGGTCGCCAACGCCGGGCACACCATCGGCAACGCCCGCTGGGAGGCCGGCAACGCCCGGGACGTGATCGAGTACTACGCCGGCGCGCCCGAGCGGCTGTTCGGCCGGCAGATCCCGGTGGCCGGCGGCCTCGACGTCACCTTCCACGAGCCGCTGGGCGTGGTCGGCGTGATCGTGCCGTGGAACTTCCCGCTGCCGATCGCCGCCTGGGCGCTGGCCCCCGCGCTGGCCGCCGGGAACACCGTCATCGTCAAACCGGCCGAACTCACCCCGCTCACCGCGCTCCGGCTGGCCGAACTCGCCCTGCGCGCGGGCCTGCCCGAGGGCGTGCTGCAGGTGCTGCCCGGCCGCGGCCCGGTGGTCGGGCAGCGCTTCGTCACCCACCCCGGCGTCCGCAAGGTGGTGTTCACCGGCTCCACCGCCGTCGGGAAGTCGGTGATGGCGGGCTGCGCCGCCCAGGTCAAGCCCGTCACGCTCGAACTCGGCGGCAAGAGCGCCAACATCGTCTTCGCCGACGCCGACCTGGACAGGGCCGCCGCCACCGCCCCGTACGCGGTCTTCGACAACGCCGGGCAGGACTGCTGCGCGCGCTCCCGGATCCTGGTCGAGGCGAGCGTGCACGAGGAGTTCCTGGAGCGGTTGGAGCGCGCGGTGCGCGGGGTCCGGGTCGGCGACCCGGCGGACGAGAAGACCGAGATGGGGCCGCTGATCTCGGCCGCGCACCGGGCCCGGGTGGCGTCCTACGTGGACGGCGACACCGAGGTGGCGTTCCGCGGCAGCGCGCCCGAGGGGCCGGGCTTCTGGTACCCGCCGACGGTGCTGGCGCCGATCGCCCCCGACCACCGGGCGTTCACCGAGGAGGTGTTCGGCCCGGTCGTCGCGGTGGTCCCGTTCCGCGGCGAGGACGATGCGGTGCGGATCGCCAACGCCACCGAGTACGGCCTGTCCGGATCGATCTGGACGCGCGACGTGGGCCGGGCCCTGCGGGTCGCCCGGGCGGTGGAGGCGGGCAACCTGTCCGTCAACTCGCACTCCTCGGTGCGCTACTGGACGCCCTTCGGCGGTTTCAAGCAGTCCGGCCTGGGCCGCGAGCTCGGGCCGGACGCCCTGCACGCCTTCACCGAGACCAAGAACGTCTTCATCGCGACGGAGGAATGAACCACATGAGCAAGCGACTTGACGGCCGGGTGGCGGTCGTCACCGGCGCGGGCAGCGGCATCGGCCTGGCCACGGTGCGCCGCTTCGCCGCCGAGGGCGCGAAGGTGGTGTGCGCCGACATCGACGAGGAGACCGGCGCCAAGGCCGCCAACGAGGTCGGCGGCCTGTTCGTGCGCACCGACGTCACCGACGAGGAGCAGGTCCGGGCGCTGTTCGACACCGCCGTCGCGCACTACGGCGGCCTGGACGTCGCCTTCAACAACGCGGGCATCTCCCCGCCGGACGACGACTCCATCCTGGTCACCGGCCTGGAGGCGTGGAAGCGCGTCCAGGACGTCAACCTGACCTCGGTCTACCTGTGCTGCAAGTACGCGATCGGGCACATGCGGCGGCAGGGCAGGGGGTCGATCATCAACACCGCGTCGTTCGTGGCGGTGATGGGCGCGGCGACCTCGCAGATCTCCTACAGCGCCTCCAAGGGCGGCGTGCTGGCGATGAGCCGGGAGCTGGGCGTGGAGTTCGCCCGCGAGGGCATCCGGGTCAACGCGCTGTGCCCCGGACCGGTCAACACCCCGCTGCTGCAGGAGCTGTTCGCCAAGGACCCGGAGCGCGCCGCCCGCCGACTGGTGCACATCCCGCTCGGCCGGTTCGCCGAGCCCGAGGAGATCGCCGCCGCGGTGGCCTTCCTGGCCAGCGACGACTCCTCCTTCATGACCGCCAGCACCTTCCTGGTGGACGGCGGCATCTCCGGGGCGTACGTCACCCCGCTCCCGTAGCGGCAGCGCGGCCGGGCGGGTCGGCGGCGGACCCGCCCGGCCGGGGCGGCGCCGAGGGCGTCAGTGCGAGGAGGAGGCGTCCCCGCCGACCGCGAGGGCGTCGCCGCCGCTGCCCAGCGCGTCGCCGCCGACGGCCAGGGCCGAGCCGCACAGCGCCTCGGCGTCGCCGCCGACCGCGCCCGCGTTCCCGCCCTCGGCCCAGGCGTCCCCGCCGACCGCACCGGCGCTGCCGCCCAGCGCGCCCGCGTCCCCGCCGACGCCCAGCGCGTCCCCGCCCTGGGCCCAGGCGTCCCCGCCGACCGCGAGGGCGTCGCCGCCCTGGGCCGCCGCGTCGCCGCCGACGGCCAGTGCCCCGTGCGGGTGCGTCTCCTGGTGGTGGTTGTGGTGGTGCGAGTGGGCGGAGGCGGTGCCGGCTCCGCCGAGCAGGGCGAGCCCGGTGAGGAAGGTGGCGGTGGTGACCTTGGCGAGGCTGGAACGCATCGAGTTCTCCATGCTCAGCGCCGAACGCGGTGGCGTCGGACGCGGGTTGGTGCGGGACGCGACGATCATCGGCGCCCGCGGGCCCGGGCCGCACGCGGCGGTCCGGGCGGTCACCCGGCCGGGGCAAGGGCACCGCCGCGACGGGTGAGCGCGGTACCGCCGGATGCCGTACGGGGCGACGTGCGGGGTTGACGCGCTTGCGGGGAAAGGGAGTTGAGGACGCGTCAGTGTGACGATCGGACCGGAAGCTCCATCTCGAACCAGACCACCTTGCCGTCCCGGGTCGCCCGACTGCCCCAGCGGTGCGCCAGCTCGTTGATCAGCAGCATTCCCCGTCCGCCCTCGTCGTGCTCGCCCACCGGCCGCAGCCTCGGCTCCCGGCTGTCCGCGTCCGACACCTCCACGGTCAGCAGCGCCCCCCGGAACATCCGCAGCTGCATCGGCGAACCCGCGTGCAGCACCGCGTTCGCCAGCAGCTCGCCGGTCAGCAGCACCACCGGCTCCACCAGCGAGGTCAGCCCCCAGCCGGTCAGCGTCCGCCGGACGAAATCCCGGGCGTACCGCAGCAGCGCCGGATCGCCGGACAGCGCCAGGGTCGCCAGCCGGTCCGCGCCGACCGGACCGGCGTGCGCCATGATCACCGCCACGTCGTCCTGCCCCAGCGTCGACCCGAACGCCCCCAGCACCGCGTCGCAGCCCCGCTCCAGGGTCGGCTGCCGCTGGGTGACCGTCGCGCGCAGCAGCTCCAGGCCGTCGTCCAGGTCCTGCCCGCGCCGCTCCACCAGCCCGTCCGTGTACAGCACCAGCAGCCCGTCCTCGCGCAGCGGGAAGCGCACCGACTCGAACGGCACCCCGCCCACGCCCAGCGGCGCGCCCGGCGGCGGCTCCACCAGCCGGGCCTCGCCGTCCCGTTCCGAGAGCACCGGCGGCAGGTGGCCCGCGGAGGCCAGGATGCACTCCTCGTCCACCGGGTCGAACACCGCGCACACGCAGGTCGCGAACTGGCCCTCGCCGAGCTGCGCGGTCGCCTCGTCCAGCCGCCGCAGCACCCGGGCCGGGTCGAGGTCCAGCGTCACCAGCGTCCGCGCCACCGTCCGCAACTGGCCCATCGTCGCGGCCGCCCGGATGCCGTGCCCCATCACGTCCCCGACGATCAGCGCCACCCGCCCGCCGGTCAGCGGCACCACGTCGAACCAGTCGCCGCCGATCTCGTCGCCCACCGTCGACGGCAGGTACCGGTGCGCTATCTCCAGCCCCGGCGTGCCGTGCACGTCCTGCGGCAGCAGGCTGCGCTGCAGGGTCAGCGCGGTGTCCCGCTCCCGCCGGTACAGCCGGGCGTTGTCGATGCACACCGCGGCCCGCGCCGCCAGCTCCTCGCCCAGCGCCCGGTCGGCCGGGGTGAACGACTCCGGGTTCGCCAGCCGGACGAACTCCACCCCGCCCAGCACCTGGCCGCGGGCCAGCAGCGGCACCATCAGGTACGAGTGGATCCCGGCGTCCAGGCCCGGCTGGACCCGGTCCGGGTGCGCGACGATCCGGCGCAGCTCCGCCTCGTCCACGTGCGGCACCAGGATCGACCGGCCGGTGCGCATCGCCTGCGCGTACAGCTTGGCCGAGTGCGTGGTCTCCCCGACCTGGTCCGCCGCCCCGGTCAGCAGCGTGCCGCCCTCCCGCTCGCCCACCGCGACCGCCCGCAGCGCCACCGAACCGGACTCCGGCACCGGCTCCGGGTCCTCGCCGGTCAGCACCGCCTCGCGGATGTCCACCGTCACGAAGTCCGCGAACCGCGGGATCACCACGTCCACCAGCTCCTGCGCGGTGATCGACAGGTCCAGCGTGGTGCCGATCCGGGTGGAGGCCTCGTTCAGCAGCGCCAGCCGCTGCTGGGCGGCCTCCGCGGCCTCCAGCGCCCGCTGCCGCTGCTCGGCGGCGTCCCGCTCCCGGGTGTACAGCAGCGCGTTGTCGATCGAGACCGCCGCCCGCGCCGCCAGCTCGCCGGCCAGCGCCAGGTCGGCCTGCCCGTACGGCGCCGTGTTCCGGGAGCGGAAGAACGTCGCGGTGCCGATCGCCGCGCCGCGCGCGATCAGCGGCACCACCATCAGCGAGAGCACCCCCTGGGCCCGGATCGCCCCGCCGCGCACCGGGTCGTCCGCGAACCAGCTCATCGCCGCGCCGTCGGTGCGCGGCACCAGCACCGGACGCCCGTGCGACAGCGCCCACGCGTACGGCGTGCTCGGGTGCAGCCGCTGCACCGAACCGACCGGTGCGATCGGGGTCATCCCGCTGCCCGGCACGGTGTGGAACGCCAGCCTGCGCAGCACCGCGGACCGGTCCCTGCGGTCCGGCAGCGCGGGCGGTTCGCCCCGCACCAGGCCGTCCAGCACCTCCACCACCACGGTGTCGGCCAGGATCGGGGCGGCGGTCTCGGCCAGCTCCCGGGCCGTGGTGGCCAGGTCCAGCGTGGTGCCGATCCGGGTGGAGGCCTCGTTCAGCAGCGCCAGCCGCTGCTGGGCGGCCTCGGCGACGGTCTCCGCCTCGAAGCGGTCGGTGATGTCCACGACCGTGGTGCTCACCCCCAGCACCGTGCCGTCCGGCTGCTCCAGCCGGAAGGTCGACACCGACCAGGCGTGCTCGCGCTCCGGGTCGGCCGCCGTCCGGCCGTGCGTGCGCAGGTCCACCAGCGGGCGGCCGTCGGCCATCACGCGGCGCATGGTGGCCTCGGCCGTCCGGCCGTCGATCCCCGGCAGCAGCTCGGTCAGCCGCCGTCCCAGGTGCTGCGCCACCGGCAGCCCGTTGATCCGGGCCAGCGCCTCGTTCAGCCGGACGAAGCGCAGGTCGGTGTCGAGCACGCCCATGCCGACCGGCGACTGCGTGAAGAACCCGTTCAGCAGCGCCAGGTCCGCCGCCAGCCGTTGCACCTCGCTGACGTCGGACGCCACCGCCAGCACCATCGGCGAGCCGCTGCGGTCCAGCACCGGGTACGTCCGGAAGTCGAGCTGCACCAGGTGCCCGTCCCGGTGCCGCACCGGGTAGACCCCGGCCCAGGGGCGGCCGCTCAGGATCCGGGCGAACAGCTCCAGCGCCTCCGGGCGCCGCTCCGGGCCGACCAGGATGTCCGCCGCGCGCGTGCCCACCGCCAGGTCCGTCGGGAAGCCGAGCAGGGCCTCCGCGTCCGGGCTCCAGTGCAGGATCCGGCCGTCCGCCGCGATCAGCGCCGTGGCCACCGGGATCGCGAGCAGACCGTCCGGTACCGACGCGCCACCTGCCGCGAGCGGGGAGGTGGTGCGGGTCCGGGGTGCTGTGCGCTGTCTGTCGGTGTCCATCTGGCCACCTGCCGTTCCGGAGGGTGGTCACCGCCCTGCCATCGTCGCACGGCGGGCCGCCCGCGCCCAGACGGGTGACCTGCCGCTAGACACCTCACGGCGCCAAGGAGTCAAGACTGGGCGCGGGTGGAACTCGCTGTTCGAATGCCCAAGGCACGGTTGCTAACGAGTGGGTTCGGCTTCTGGATGGAGCTGAACCACACCGACCCAGGCGCCCTCGCTGGCCCGCTGGTGGAACGCGCGGACTCTCCAGCGCCCTGCAGGGACGGGGACCGGGGCTTCGTCCGGCAATCCTCTGCCGTTCGGGTAGGGCACTCCGAGGTCCTTGCCAGCCTCGGCCGAGTCCATGAGGACTGCGGGGCCGTCGGTCTCCCAGACGCCGCACTCCTCCCACTGCGTCGCCGGGTCGCTCAGTACGATCTCGGCGGCTGCCAGCAGCTCGGTATCGGAGTCGGCCGCGAGCCATCGCATGAAGGCCCGGTGTTCGGGCAGGTAGCAGGTGCTGTCGGGCGTATCGCCCAGCACGAGAGCGGTCGCGGAGTCGGTTCCGCGCAGGCTGATCACCCCGGCGTAGTCCGCGACCGCGCAGGCCCGATCGTAGTCGTCCTGCTGGTCGGTGTTGCCGAGGATCATGCCGTCCTCGGTGCAGCCACCCCAATTGTGCAGTGCGGACACCGGGACGACGATCAGTGGGCCGCCCATAGACCCGACCCAGGTCAGTTCGAGTCTCAGACGGGCAGGGTTCGGGGTATCGCTCATGCCCGCAGTGTGCCGCTGGCCTGTGACAGACAGGGAGGCGGGGGTCGTTCACTCCTCAGGGCGAGGTGGGGTGTCGGTTCACCCAATCGTCTACGCCGCTGCCGCAGCGGGCTCCTGCGCGGTAGGGAAGGCGATGAGCTCGTCGAACAACTTGCGGTTTTTGAGGCAGTGGTAGAGCTGGCCGAGCATGCGGTTGAACAGGTTTCGCTGGGCGGCCGCGTGCCAGTCACCGGCGTCGTCCCGGCGGTGGCGGTAGTGGGCTTTGGCGCCGGGTGAGGCGGTAATCGCGGAGAAGGCCCATAGGTAGCCGGCGTGGTTGAGTCGGTCGTTCTTCACCCATCTGCGGGTGATGCTGGACTTCTTGCCAGAGGCCCGGGTGATGGGGGACGCGCCAGCGTATGCCTTGAGACCGCGGGCGTCGGCGAAGCGTGCGCGGTCGTCGCCGATCTCGGCGAGAACCCGGGCGCCGAGCTGGGTGCCCAGGCCTGGGAAGCTGAGGATGATCTCGGCGTCCGGGTGTTGAGGGAAGGCATCCTCCACCGCATGGGCGAGATCGTCGGCCGCCGTGCAGGCGGCCGTGAGCTGGCCGAGGAGGGCGAGCATCTGCTGGCCGAGCGCCTCTTCGACCGGAGCGGCTTGGTGGGCCCAGTCGGCGCGGAACACCTCGCGTAGCCGTTCCGTTTCCGCCTCGATACCGCGTTTGCGGCCGACCCGCTTGAGGGCCGCAGTGATCTGGGGGCGGGTCAGGCGGGCGGCCTGGGTCGGGGTGGGAGCGAGCCTGAGCAACTCGCGGGCCTCCGGGCGGCACAGGCCGTTGTCCCACTTGGCGAAGGCGTCCAGGGCAGCGGGGTAGTACTCCCGCAGCAGCGAGCGTAGCTGGTTCGCCATCTGCTGCCGGTTCCAGACTGCGTCCTGCTGGGCCCGGGCGAGAACGGCGATCGCGCGGGCCAGGTCACTGTCGTTGGGCAGGGGCCGGTGGGCGTGCATGTCAGTGCGCAGGATGTTCGCCAGTACAAGGGCGTCACCGGGATCAGATTTCTTGCGGGAGACGGCGTGCCGGTCGCGATAGCGGGCGGCAGCCATCGGGTTGATCGCGAACACCTGCCGTCGGCCAGTCCGAAGGACAGCGACCAGCAGGCCGCGAGACGTCTCGATCGCAACCGGGATCGGGCACTCTTTGGTGTCGCCGTACTCGGCAAGCAGGCCCAGGAGGATCTCGTAGCCGGCCAAGTCGTCGGTGATGTGCCGTTTGGCCAGCAACTGGCCAGTGTCGTCGACCAGGGCGACGTCGTGCGTTTTCTCAGCCCAGTCAATGCCGCAATAGATCAACTCTAACTCCCCGGGACGCGGTGTCTGCGCTGGTTACGAGCGCATGCGGGGCCACGCAGCGACCTAATTCCAGGACTCGACCGTCTGGTCGGTCCGCCACCTCACTAGCCGTTCGTGGCACCAGCGCGCCGCGCGGGCCTCGGTCTGTTGCGAGCGCTTGAGCAGCTCGGGTAGATCGAGAGGTCACCGTGCGGCGGGCTCGCACCACCAACACCAACGAGTGATCAAGTACGAGGTGTTGACGGTGGTGGTCACGCAGACGCCGGACACCGCCGCTCTGGGGCAAGGCCGCGAAGCCAGGTGCTATCTAGGCGTCCATCCGATGTCCACACGACCACCACTGCAACGAGCGCCGGGGCCGTGTGCCGCTCTAGCGGGAGACCTCAACGGTCCGGGTGGACCCAGGCATCACGCCCCAACGTTCGAGCGGACTGGTGGCAACCCCGGGTTCCCGCCATCCGCTAAGAAGGAATTAGGGTGGACCGGATGGACACCCGTCGGACGAACCCCCCGGTGGCGCGCGGTGGTGCGTAGGAAACCCGCCCCCGTCAGCCCGCTGCCGCAACGCGACGGCATCGACCCCGTACACGTCAGACTGCCGCTGGAGGGCGCCTGGCCGACGGTGCGCGCCTACCTGGAGGAGCGCTACGGCGCCGCCGCCGGGGACGGGCGGATCGCCGCGATGCTCGCGGCCGGCGAGTTCGTCGCCGCCGACGGCCCGGTCGCCGCCGACGCGCCCTACGAGCCCGGCGGCCACGTCTGGTTCCACCGCGAACCCGGACCGCCCGAGCCCGTGGTGCCCTTCCCGGTCGAGGTCCTGCACCGCGACGAGCGCATCGTGGTCGCCGACAAGCCGCACTTCCTCGCCACCACCCCGCGCGGCAGCCACGCCACCGAGACCGCCCTCGCCCGGCTGCGCCGCGACCTCGGCCTGCCCCGGCTCAGCCCCGCCCACCGCCTGGACCGGCTCACCGCGGGCGTGGTGCTGTTCGTCGCCGACCCCGCGCTCCGCGGCGCCTACCAGGGCCTGTTCGAGCGCCGCGAGGCCGTCAAGGAGTACGAGGCGATCGCCCGGTACGAGGAGGGCGCGGCGGCCCGGCTGCCCGCCGTGGTGCGCAGCCGGATCCGCAAGGACCGCGGCCGGCTCGACGCGTACGAGGAGTCCGGCGAGCCCAACGCGGAGAGCCGGATCGAACTGGCCGAGGCCCGCGACGGCCTGGGCCGCTACCGCCTCGCCCCGCGCACCGGGCGCACCCACCAGCTGCGGGTGCACATGAACGGGCTGGGCCTGCCGATCCTGGGCGACCCGCTCTACCCCGAGGTGCTGGGCGAGGGCGACCCCGAGGACTACCGGCGCCCGCTGCAACTGCTGGCGCGCTCGCTGGAGTTCACCGACCCGGTGGACGGACGGCGGCGGCGCTTCACCAGCGGCCGGGTGCTGGCGGCCTGGCAGGACCCGGCGGGCTGGTAGGGCCGGGGAGCACGGGGCAGGCGGACCGTCAGGCGCCGGTCGGGGCCGCTTCGCGCGTGCTGTATTGACGGAAAGTCTAATAACTTCTACCTTCACGGCAGGGCCACCACTCCACCCTCTCCGCCCCCACCGCGAAGGAGCCGGCATGTCGCCCCACCCTGCCCGCACCGCCCCCGACCGGGAGCGCACCGCCGAACGCCTGCTCGCCTCCTCCGCGAAGCTCTCGTTCAACCCCCTCACGGACGTCGACTGGGACGCCGACCCCGTCCCCGGCGCCTACTACTGCCCGCCCCGCCACCTCTCCCTCTACGGCACCGACCTCTGGGAGCGGATGAGCGAGGAGCAGCGGATCGAACTCTCCAAGCACGAGGTCGCCTCCATCGCCAGCGTCGGCATCTGGTTCGAGGAGATCCTCATGCAGATGCTGCTGCGCCACGCCTTCGACCGGGACCCGACCAGCAACCACGTCCAGTACGCGCTCACCGAGATCGCCGACGAGTGCCGGCACTCGATCATGTTCGCCCGCATGATCGCCAAGATGGGCGTCCCCGCGTACGGCGCCGGGTTCGTCGCCCACAACCTCGGCCGGCTGTTCAAGGCGATCTCCACCCACAGCCAGACCTTCGGCGGCACCATGTACGTCGAGGAGATCCTGGACGCCTTCCAGCGCGAGGTGATGAACGACGAGACCCTCCAGCCGCTCACCCGCCAGGTCTCCCGGATCCACGTCATCGAGGAGGCCCGGCACATCAGTTACGCCCGCGAGGAGCTCGTCCGCAAGCGCCTCGGCCCGGTACGTCGCCGGTACGAGCAGCTGTTCATCGGACTGATCGTCTACTACGCCACCACCGCGCTGATCCACCCCCGGCTCTACGCCGCCGTCGGCATCGACCCCAAGGTCGGCAAGGCCGCGGCCCGCGCCAACCCGCGCTGGCGGGCCACCAAGGTCGAGATGGCGCAGAAGGTCGTCTCCGTGCTCGACCGGGCCGGGCTGGTCGGCCGGACCAACCGCTGGCTGCTGCGCGCCGCCGGAGTGGTGGCCTGAGCGGGCGCCCCCGGGGTGCCGCGGGGGCGGAGCCGTCCGGTCCGGTTCCCGGATCGTGATCATTCGGTGTCGGTGTGGGCTTCCGGTGTTCGAACGACGCGGATAAAGTGCGTCGTCACCGAACCACCGGGGGGTCCGTTCATGCACCGCGCCACGGCCGGCACAGCCGCTGCCGCCGCCACCGTCCTGCTGCTCAGCACCGTCGCCGGATGCGGCGGACCGGAGCCCTCCGCGGACCGGGCCGCCAGCGGCGCGGCCACCGCCGCCCCGGCCTCCGGCACACCCGAACCCACGGGCGCCGCGACCGCCGCGCCCACCGGACCGGCCCCCGGGGCGTCGGAGGGCGGCGCTCCGGCGGGCACCGGTACGGGCGGCAGCATCACGGTGGCGTTCGCCGGAGACGTCCACTTCGAGGGGCGCACCGCCTCCCGGCTCGGCGCCGCCAAGGCCGACACCGCCCTCGGCCCGATCTCCGGCACGCTGTCCGCCGCCGACCTCGCGGTGCTCAACCTGGAGACCGCGATCACCGGCCGGGGCAAGGCCGAGCCCAAGACCTACACCTTCCGCACGACGCCCAAGGCGCTCGACGCGCTCAAGGACGCGGGCGTCGACGTGGTCTCCCAGGCCAACAACCACGCCGTCGACTTCGGCCCCGACGGCCTTGCCGACACCCTCGCCGCCAAGGCCGCCTCCCCGATACCGGTGATCGGCATCGGCAAGGACGCCGAGGAGGCGTACGCCCCGTACGTCACCACCGTGCGCGGCGTGAAGGTCGCCGTCCTGGCGGCCAGCCAGGTCAACGAGATCACCAACCAGAAGTGGCGGGCCGGCGCCCACAAGCCCGGCATCGCCTCCGCCCTCGACGAGAACGCGCTGCTGCGCGCCGTCGCCGCGGCGAAGGCGCAGGCGCCCGTGGTCCTGGTCTACCTGCACTGGGGCGACGAGGGCGTGGCCTGCCCGACCCGCGCGCAGACCGGCCTCGCCAAGGAGCTCGCCGACGCCGGAGCGACCGCCGTGGTCGGCACCCACGCCCACACCATGCTCGGCGCGGGCATGCTCGGGAAGACCTACGTGTCGTACGGCTTCGGCAACTTCCTCTGGTACGGCACCTCGAACTACACCGCCTCCGACGAGACCGGCGTCACCACGCTCACCGTCACCGCGGACGGCCGCGTCACCGGCGAGGACTTCACCCCCGCCCACATCGACGGCCGCGGCGTGCCCGTCCCGCAGACCGGCAGCGCCGCGAAGGCCGCCCAGCAGCGCCGCGACGGCCTGCGCGGCTGCACCGGGCTGGCCGCCGTCCCGAAGTGACGGCGGCTCAGCCGGGCGCGCACCGGCGGAGCGGGGGTCAGCCCAGGTCCAGCACCTGACCGGGGCGGATCAGGTCCGGGTTCTCGCCGACCACCTGCTGGTTCGACTTGTAGAGCTCGGACCAGCCGCCGCCCACGGCGTGCTCGCGGGCGATCGCGGCCAGCGTGTCACCGGGGTTGACGGTGTACGCCTGCGCGGACGGGGCGGCGGTTGCGGCCGGTGCCGGGGCTGCTGGGGCGGCCGGGGTCGGGGTCGCGGGGGCTGCCGAGGCCGCCGAGGTCGCCGGAGCGGTGGACGCGCCCGCGGTGGGGGGCGCCGTGGTGCCGCTGGGGGTGGCCTCGGGGGTGGTGCCGGTGCCGGTGCCGGGGTCGGCCGACGGACTGGGGGAGGGGATGACCGGGAGGGTGGGGATCAGACCGCTTCCGTTCCCGTTCCCGTTTCCGGGGTTGCTCCCGTCTCCGTTGCCGTTCCCGTTGTTCCCGTTCGAGGTGCCGTCGCCGCTGCCATTGGCGTTGCCGCCGTCGGCGGGGGTGCTCGGGCTGGGCGTGGCGCTCGGGTCGGCGGGCAGCAGCGGGACGCCGGGGGCGGTCGGCGGGAGGGTCGGCGTGGCCTGGGCGTCCGGGGCGGGGGTGCTCGGCTGCGGCTGGGGGTGGGGGTGGGCCAGCTGCATGTAGCGCTCGTACAGGCTCTGGTGGCTGGTCCAGAACCAGGCACCGTTCTTCTCGTACCAGTACACGTGGGAGACCGGGTCGTAGCCGGGCAGGCCGGAGAAGACCGGTGCGGCGTTCCCGGCCGGGACGGTGCTGCCGTCCGGGGCGGCGTTGACCGCTGCGACGCCGCGGGCGCCGCGCAGCGAACCCGTCTCGTCCGCGGAGTCGTTGTCGTCGACGACGCCCGGTGCGGTGGCGGTGTTCAGGCCCGCGTCGTCCGCGCAGGCGGACCAGGGCGAGGGGCCCTCGGTGGCCAGGATGCGCTCGGCCACGGCGATCTGCTGGCTGCGGGTGGCCCCGTTCGGCAGCGGGGCGTACTGGGTGCCGCCGTAGTCGGTCCAGCGCTGGGCGTTGATCTGCAGGCCGCCGTAGAGGCCGTTGCCCGGGTTGGAGGCCCAGTTCCCTCCGCTCTCGCAGTCGGCGACCCGGTCCCAGACCGCGCTGGGAGCGGCGTGTGCGCCGGTCGCGGCGAGCAGCGGCAGGGCGATGCCGACGCCGGCCACGCCGGCCGCCGCGATCGCGCGCTCGGCGGCCTTCTCCGCCGGGCCCTGCCGGCGGTGACGTCCCGAACCCGTGAAGAGCATGCAGGATCCTCTCCGCACGCCTGCGAGGTGAGCTGTCGGGTTCGGACCGGGAGGAGGCCCGGCCGCCACGCCCCGGTCACCCGGCGCGGACGGCTTCACCCCTAGCCGTGGGGAACGGCAACAATCGTGGTTCCCCCGCCCCCGTCCAAGGGTGGTGGTGGTCGACCCGACAGCGCGGCGGACGGGGTTCGGCGTATTCGCGCGCGGGGCCCGGCGGTGCGGGCTGGGAGGAGCCTATTCACTCGAACGTGGCAATCACAAGCGCGTCGCGCCAGGATCACGTCCTCGTCACGCCGGTTGCCGCCTGGTGCGTGGGCGACCTGTTGACGGCGCTTCGGGCGGAGGTGGACGTCCGTCAGACGGAGGGAGGGGTCGGCGGATCGGCTGGAGAAGTCTGGCCGATCGGTGGGATTGGGAGGGAGGGCAAGAGGGAAGGCCCGCGCCCGGGTTCGGCCGTGAGGTGGGAGGTCGGAGTCAAGTCCCCTTCTGCTGACGGGAGTTCGACGGAAAAGGGGCATTGGTGGCGTTGCGGATAAATCACGCGACAGGGGGCCGGGGGCCTTCCTACGATCGCCCTGCTCGCTGCGTCAGCCGAGTCGCCGGGTTCGTCGAGGAGGTCCCGTGGGTGTCGTGATTCCTGAAGTGCTCCGTGTCGAGCGCCAGTTCGCCCGGCTGTTCGTCGGCCAGGCGCTGTCGGTCCTGGGCGACCGGGTGTCGTTCGTGGCGCTGCCCTTCGCGGTGCTGTCGATCGGGGGCTCGGCGGCCGACGTCGGGCTGGTCACGGCCGCCGGGCTGCTCCCGCTGCTGGTGTTCACGCTGGCCGGGGGAGTCTGGGCGGACAGACTGCCGAGACAGCGGATCATGCTGGCCTCCGACCTGGTGCGGTGCGCCGTGCAGGCGGCCGTCGCGGTGCTGCTGTTCACCGGTACCGCCCGGGTCGGGGTGCTGGCGTTGCTGATGGCGCTGTTCGGTGTCGCCGACGCCTTCTTCCTGCCCGCCTCCACCGGGCTGCTGCCCCTGCTCGTCCCCGCCGACCGACTGCGCGAGGCGAACGCACTGCGCGGGTTCGTGCAGTCGAGCAGCCTGGTGGTCGGGCCCGCGCTGGCCGGCCTGCTGATCGCCGCGGTCGGCCCGGGCGGGGCACTGGCGATGGACGCCGCGAGTTTCGCGGTCAGTGCGGCCGTGTTGGCTCGGCTGGGCGCGGTCGGCGGCCCGGCGGTCAGTGGCCCGGCGGCCGACGTGGTGGACGGCGCCGGTGGCGGGGCGGAGCGAGGTGCGCGGCTCGGGTTCCTGGCCGAGCTCCGGGTCGGCTGGCAGCAGGTGCGCAGCCGGACGTGGGTCTGGGCGGGGATGCTGGCGCTGGCGGTCTACCACGTGGTGGTGCTGCCCTCGGTGTTCGTGCTCGGGCCGGTGCTGGCGGAGCGCGAATGGGGCGGGGCCGGTGCGTGGACCGTGGTGGTCATCGCGTTCGGCCTCGGCTCGATCGTGGGAGACGTGTGCGCCTACCGCCTGAAACCGGCCCGCCCGATGGCGGTCGCGGCCGTGGCGCTGGCGGTCGCCTCCTGCCAGGCGCTGATCATCGGGTCCGGCGCGCCGGTCTGGGCGATCGCCGTGCTGGAGGCGGTCACGGGGGTGGGGGTGTCCCTGTGCTTCGTGCTGTGGGAGACCTCGCTCCAGGTGCACATACCGGAGCGGGTGCTCTCCCGGGTCAGCTCCTACGACCACCTGATCTCCGTCGCCCTGATGCCGCTCGGGCTGGTGCTGGCCGGTCCGCTCTCCGACGGTCTCGGCGTGCGTCCGACGCTGTTCGGGATGACCGTCCTCGCCGTCCCGGCCTCGCTCGCCCTGCTGGCCATCCCCGCGATCCGCCGCCTGCCCGGGAGCCTGCCGACCGGGGCCGACGCGGCCTCCGGGCAGCCCGATCCCGCTCCCGGGGCGGTGGTGGGAGCGTGACCCCGCCCATGGATCGAACCCGTCCAAGAGACATGGGAACGCCCTGGCCCGCGGGCGAGCAGCCCCGGCTGAGCACCGCCCGACCAGTCCGCACCACCAGCCTCGGCGGCCGGGCGCTGTCCGCCGCCGGTTGGGCGGGCGTGGTCAACAACCTGAACGACGCCCTGGCCTGGGCGCATCGGCATCCTCGCCGCGCTCCGCCCGGCGGTCCGGGGCATGGGGTGCGGGGCAACTGCTCACCGGCTGGTGGTCGGACCGCCTCGGCCGCAAGCACCTGATCACCACCGGCATGCTGCTCCAGGCGGCCGCCCTCGGCCTGGTCGCGGTCGCCGCCACCTTCCCGGTGCGGGAGACGGCCCGGGCCCTGCTCGGCGCAGGCCCCGCACTGGTCCACCCGACCCTGCTCGCCGTCATCGGGGACGCCGCCCACCTGGCTGCGCGGGACCGGGCCGTCGGCGTCCACCGGCTGTGGCACGACGGGGGTTCGCGGTCGGGGCACTGGTCACGGGTGTCCTCGCCGACGCCCACGGCCTGACCACCGCGGTCCGGTCCGTCGCCGCCCTCACCGCGGCGGCCGGGGTCACGGGCGGAGGTGCGGAGGCACGAGACCCGTCCGCGGGCGGTCGTGCAGGGCCCCGCCGACTAGTAGTACTTCGTTACGTTGAGCGATCTTGCCTGTTGGTGGGCATCTTCTGGGTGTGAAGCTGGGGGATGTGGAGCGGCTCCGGGGCGAGTTG